>NZ_JBCPWO010000049.1:0-1195 GCF_039581385.1 Comamonas sp. A7-5 | reverse complement strand
CGACGTCCCCCCGCTTTGAGTAGCAGTTGAGCTTGGAGTCCAATCCCAACGACAGGAGATTGGACATGAAGAAGCGATTCACGGAAGAACAGATCATTGGCTTCCTTCGGGAAGCTGAATCGGGCTTGCCGGTAGCTGAGCTTTGTCGGCGGCACGGATTCTCCGAAGCCAGCTACTACCTTTGGCGCAGCAAGTTTGGCGGCATGAGCGTCTCTGATGCCAAGCGCCTCAAGGAGCTGGAAACTGAGAACGGGCGCCTTAAACGGTTGCTGGCCGATGCACTGCTTGAGAACGAGGTGACGAAAGAAGCCTTGAGAAAAAAGTGGTGAGCGCACCGGCAAGGCGGGAGTTGGTGCGCCACATGAACGGCCAAGGGCTCAGCGAACGACGAGCGCTGCGTGTCGTTGGCATGAGTCCCAGTGCTTACCGTTATCAACCTGCAGCAGATTGCAATTGCGCCCTCCGGCACAAGATCATCGCTTTGGCGCAGCGCCATCGACGTTACGGCGCCGGCATGATTTACCTGAAGCTGCGCCAAGCTGGCGAGCTGGTGAATCACAAGCGGGTGGAACGTCTGTATGCCCAGGCTGGCTTGCAAGTGAAGAGGCGCAAGCGCACAAAGATTCCAATGGCCGAGCGGCATCCCTTGGAGCGTCCAGCGATGGCCAATCAGGTGTGGTCTATGGACTTTGTGTTCGACCGGACTGCCGAAGGACGCAGCATCAAGAGCTTGACCGTGGTTGATGACGCCACGCATGAAGCGGTAGCTATCGTGGCCGAGCGTGCATTGGGTGGTCACCAACTCGTGCGCATCCTGGAGCAATTGACAAGGTCCCGAGGATTGCCCAAGGCCATCAGAACAGACAACGGCAAAGAGTTCTGCAGCCGTGCCATGGTGAGCTGGGCACATGCACGGGGTGTGCAACTGTTCTTGATTGAACCAGGTAAACCGAACCAGAACGCATACGTCGAATCATTCAACGGACGGTTCCGTGATGAATGCCTGAACGAGCACTGGTTCACAAATCTGGCGCATGCCAGGGCCATCGTCGAAGCATGGCGCCGAGAATACAACGAACAGCGGCCTAAGAAATCGCTTGGCGGGCTGACGCCCTCAGCCTATGCACAGAGGTTGATGCAGAAGCAGTTAAATTAAACCCCGGACTCTAAAGCTAGGTGCTACTCAAATACGGGG
>NZ_JBCPWO010000048.1:0-1344 GCF_039581385.1 Comamonas sp. A7-5 | reverse complement strand
CAACCTCATCAACGGCCAGTGGACGGCTGCTGACAGCTATTCCCCCAACACCAACCCCAGCGACCTGTCCGATGTGATCGGCGAGTACGCGCAGGGCGGTGCGTCCGATGTGAAGGCCGCCGTGGCCGCCGCCGCTGCAGCGTTTCCGGCCTGGTCCACCTCGGGCATACAGGCGCGCTCCGACGCCCTGGACAAGATAGGCACGGAAATCCTGGCGCGCAAGGCGGAGCTGGGCGAGCTGCTGGCGCGCGAAGAAGGCAAGACCCTGCCCGAAGCCATTGGCGAAGTCGGCCGCGCCGGCCAGATCTTCAAGTTCTTTGCGGGTGAATGCCTGCGCCTGAGCGGCGAGACCGTGCCGTCGGTGCGTCCAGGCATTGGCGTGGAAATCACGCGCGAGCCGATCGGCGTGGTCGGCCTGATCACGCCCTGGAACTTTCCCATCGCCATCCCCGCCTGGAAGATCGCCCCGGCCCTGGCCAACGGCTGCTGCGTGGTCTTGAAGCCCGCCGACCTGGTGCCCGGCAGTGCCTGGGCTCTGGCCGACATCATCCACCGCTCGGGCATCCCCGCCGGTGTGTTCAACCTGGTCATGGGCCGAGGCCGCGTGATCGGCGAAGCCCTGGTGAACCATGCCGACGTGGCGGCCATCAGCTTCACGGGTTCGGTGGGCGTGGGCCGCGGCATTGCGGCGGCCTGCGTGGCTTCGGGCAAGAAGGTGCAGTTGGAGATGGGCGGCAAGAACCCCCAGATCGTGCTGGACGATGCTGATCTCGCTCAGGCCGTGGAGCTGTCGGCGCAAAGCGGCTTTTACTCCACGGGCCAGCGCTGCACGGCATCGAGCCGCCTCATCGTCACCGACAAGATCTACCCGGCCTTCATCGAGGCCCTGCAGGCGCGCATGGCCCAAATCAAAGTCGGTGACGCACGCGCCGCCGGCACCGACATGGGCCCCGTGGTCAGCCAGGCCCAGCTGGAGCAGGATCTGAGCTATGTGGAAATCGCCAAGGCCGAAGGCGCGCGCCTGGCCGCCGGTGGCGCCCGCGTGGCCTGCCACACGGGCAGCGGCAAGCAGGGCTACTACATGGCGCCCACGCTGTTCGTGGACACCGAAGTCGGCATGCGCATCAACCGCGAGGAAGTCTTCGGCCCCGTGGCCAGCGTGATCCGCGTCAAGGACTACGACGAAGCCCTGGCCGTGTCCAACGACACGCCGTTCGGCCTGTCGGCCGGCATTGCCACCACCAGCCTGAAGTACGCCACGCACTTCAAGCGCCACAGCCAGGCCGGCATGGTCATGGTCAACCTGCCCACGGCGGGCGTGGACTATCACGTGCCGTTTGGCGG
>NZ_JBCPWO010000047.1:0-1405 GCF_039581385.1 Comamonas sp. A7-5 | reverse complement strand
CTCGATGCCAGCAGCAACCGCCTCGATAGAGGGAGCAGCCGCTGCAGCAGCGTTGCCCACCGCAGTCACTTCCCCAGTCAATCCATCCCATGCATCGCGCGCCGTCTGGGCGCCATCGGCCATACCCTGCAAGGACTCTGCAGCCTTGGCCTTGAGGGCATCGGCAGACGCCGCAAAGGCTCCCGCCATCTCCTCGGCATCAGCTGCAGCCAGTCGAAAGCTCTCACTGAGACCGCCAAAGGTGACGGATGCCAGGCCGCTGCGCAGCTGGGCCACGCCCTCCATCACCTTGGAGGCAATCTGTGCAAACGCTGCGCCCAGGCCGTAAATGGCCGTCAGCACGCCATTGACGCCCGCCGTCATCACGCCCCAGGCCAGCTGCACCGTGTTGCCCGCATTGGTGGCGTATTGGCCGATGCGCTGCAGCGTCTCGCCCGTCTCGCTGGCAAAGACTTGCAGGCGCAGCACCACGGCGTCAAAGTTGACGTTGGCTGCAAATGCACGGAAGAACTTGAGGCCGTTTTCAAAGGCCGTGGCCAGGGTCTGACCGAAGCGCTCCACCAGACCGCTCTCAACCGCCTTGCGCAGCGCGCCGGTCAGCTCGTCCACACCCTTGCGCACCACGGGCAGCACGGGCTTGCCCAGCACCTGGGTCACGGTCTCCCACATACTGCTCAGGCCCTTGAGCGAGCCATTGAGGTTGTCGGCCATGGTCCTGGCCGTGGCCTCGGCACTGCCGCCGGCCTCACGCAGCTTGCCGGTCAGCTCATCCAGCGCGCCCATGCCCTGGTTGAGCAAGGCACGCAGCGCGGGCCCGGCCTCCAGGCCCACGGCATTGATAGCTCGCTCGCCGTCCTTGCCCTTATCGGCCAACTGGTGCAGCGCTTCCTCAAAGTTGGTGGTGACTATGCCGGCAGCGCCCAGCTCCTTGCGGAAGCTGGAGAGCGGGTTGGCAAACTGACTCATGATGGAGTTCAGCGCCGTACCCGCACGGCTGGCGTCAATGCCGGCGTCGGCAAACTTGCCGATGATGGCCACCGTGCTCTCCAGGCTCACGCCCAGGGTGTTGGCAACCGGCGCGGCATAGCTCAGCGCCTGGGCCAGCCCTTCCACGCTGGTGTTGGTGGCGTTGGCGCCCTTGGCCAGCACATCGGCCACGCGGCCTGCATCGTCAAAGGCCAGGCCCATGCCCATCACGGCCTTGGTCACATACTCGCTGGATTTGCCCAGCTCGATATCACCAGCCTGGGCCAGGGCCAGCACGGCAGGCAGCGCCTTGACGGAGTCGCCCGCGCTCAGGCCCGCCTTGGCCAGATTCTCCAGCGCGCCAGCCGCCTGCACCGATGTGTATTTGGTATTGCTGCCCGCCGCCTGCGCGGCCTTGGTCAGCGCGGCCATTTCTGCT
>NZ_JBCPWO010000046.1:0-1405 GCF_039581385.1 Comamonas sp. A7-5 | reverse complement strand
TTCGATGCCAGCAGCAACCGCCTCGATAGAGGGCGCAGCCGCTGCGGCAGCAGTGCCCAACGCCTCCACTGCGCCCGTCAACCCATCCCAGGCATCGCGCGCGGTCTGGGCTCCATCGGCCATGCCCTGAAAAGACTCAGCAGCCTTGGCCTTGAGGGCATCGGCAGAAGCGGCAAAGGCGCCTGCCATCTCCTCGGCATCAGCCGCCGCCAGGCGAAAGCTCTCGCTCAAGCCCCCAAAGGTGACGGATGCCAGACCGCTGCGCAACTTGGCCACGCCCTCCATCACCTTGGAAGCAATCTGTGCAAACGCCGCGCCCAGGCCGTAGATGGCAGTCAGCACGCCATTGACACCCGCCGTCATCACGCCCCAGGCCAGTTGCACCGTGTTGCCGGCATTGGTGGCGTATTGGCCGATGCGCTGCAGCGTCTCGCCTGTCTCGCTGGCAAAGACCTGCAGGCGCAGGATCACGGCGTCAAAGTTGACGTTGGCCGCAAACGCGCGGAAGAACTTGAGGCCGTTCTCAAAGGCCGTGGCCAGGGTCTGACCAAAGCGCTCCACCAGACCGCTCTCGACCGCCTTGCGCAACGCGCCGGTCAGCTCGTCCACGCCTTTGCGCACCACCGGCAGCACGGGCTTGCCCAGCACCTGGGTCACGGTCTCCCACATGCTGCTCAGGCCCTTGAGGGAGCCGTTGAGGTTGTCGGCCATGGTCTTGGCCGTGGCCTCGGCACTGCCACCCGCCTCACGCAGCTTGCCGGTCAGCTCGTCCAGCGCGCCCATGCCCTGGTTGAGCAAGGCGCGCAGCGCAGGCCCAGCCTCCAGGCCCACGGCATTGATGGCGCGCTCGCCGTCCTTGCCCTTGGCGGCCAGCTGGTGCAAGGCTTCCTCAAAGTTGGTGGTGACTATGCCGGCAGCGCCCAGCTCCTTGCGGAAGCTGGAGAGCGGGTTGGCAAACTGGCTCATGATGGAGTTCAGCGCCGTGCCCGCGCGGCTGGCGTCAATGCCTGCATCGGCAAACTTGCCGATGATGGCCACCGTGCTCTCCAGGCTCACGCCCAGAGTGTTGGCCACCGGCGCGGCATAGCTCAGGGCCTGGGCCAGCCCTTCCACGCTGGTGTTGGTGGCGTTGGCGCCCTTGGCCAGTACATCGGCCACGCGGCCTGCATCGTCAAAGGCCAGGCCCATGCCCATCACGGCCTTGGTCACGTACTCGCTGGATTTGCCCAGCTCGATATCACCCGCCTGGGCCAGGGCCAGCACAGCGGGCAGCGCCTTGACGGAGTCGCCCGCGCTCAGGCCCGCCTTGGCCAGGTTCTCCAGCGCACCTGCAGCCTGCACCGAGGTGTATTTGGTATTGCTGCCTGCCGCCTGGGCGGCCTTGGTCAGCGCGGCCATTTCTGCG
>NZ_JBCPWO010000045.1:0-1453 GCF_039581385.1 Comamonas sp. A7-5 | reverse complement strand
TTTTCCAGGCTTACCCAAAGTTATAGGGTCAAGCCGCACGGGCAATTAGTACTGGTTAGCTTAACGCATTACTGCGCTTCCACACCCAGCCTATCAACGTCGTGGTCTACAACGACCCTTCAGGGGGCTCAAGGCCCCGGCAGATCTCATCTTGAAACGAGTTTCCCGCTTAGATGCTTTCAGCGGTTATCTCTTCCACACTTAGCTACCCTGCGATGCCACTGGCGTGACAACAGGTACACCAGAGGTGTGTCCACTCCGGTCCTCTCGTACTAGGAGCAGGCTTCCTCAAATCTGCAGCGCCCACGGAAGATAGGGACCAAACTGTCTCACGACGTTTTAAACCCAGCTCACGTACCTCTTTAAATGGCGAACAGCCATACCCTTGGGACCGACTACAGCCCCAGGATGAGATGAGCCGACATCGAGGTGCCAAACACCGCCGTCGATATGAACTCTTGGGCGGTATCAGCCTGTTATCCCCAGAGTACCTTTTATCCGTTGAGCGATGGCCCTTCCATACAGAACCACCGGATCACTATGTCCTGCTTTCGCATCTGCTCGACTTGTCAGTCTCGCAGTTAAGCACGCTTATGCCATTGCACTATCGTCACGATGTCCGACCGTAACTAGCGTACCTTCGAACTCCTCCGTTACGCTTTGGGAGGAGACCGCCCCAGTCAAACTGCCTACCATGCACTGTCCCCGATCCAGATAATGGATCCAGGTTAGAACCTCAAACGCACCAGGGTGGTATTTCAACGTCGGCTCCATGCGATCTAGCGACCGCACTTCAAAGCCTCCCACCTATCCTACACAGATCCGTTCAAAGTCCAATACAAAGCTACAGTAAAGGTTCATGGGGTCTTTCCGTCTTTCCGCGGGGAGATTGCATCATCACAAACATTTCAACTTCGCTGAGTCTCAGGAGGAGACAGTGTGGCCATCGTTACGCCATTCGTGCAGGTCGGAACTTACCCGACAAGGAATTTCGCTACCTTAGGACCGTTATAGTTACGGCCGCCGTTTACTGGGACTTCAATCAAGAGCTTGCACCCCATCATTTAATCTTCCAGCACCGGGCAGGCGTCACACCCTATACGTCCACTTTCGTGTTTGCAGAGTGCTGTGTTTTTATTAAACAGTCGCAGCCACCAATTTTTTGCAACCCCTTTGAGCTCCATTTGTACAACTTCACTTACTTGGGGTACACCTTCTCCCGAAGTTACGGTGTCAATTTGCCGAGTTCCTTCTCCTGAGTTCTCTCAAGCGCCTTAGAATACTCATCTCGCGCACCAGTGTCGGTTTGCGGTACGGTCGTCAATAGCTGAAGCTTAGTGGCTTTTCCTGGAAGCAGGGTATCACTCACTTCGTCTGCAAGCAGACTCGTTATCACGCCTCATCTTAGCTCTCCGGATTTGCCTAAAGAGCACGACTACACGCTTGAACCAAC
>NZ_JBCPWO010000044.1:0-1466 GCF_039581385.1 Comamonas sp. A7-5 | reverse complement strand
AAGAGAGTCCAAAGTTATAGGGTCAAGTGACTAAGAGCATATGGTGGATGCCTTGGCGATGATAGGCGACGAAAGACGTGATAGCCTGCGATAAGCTTCGGGGAGCTGGCAAATAAGCTTTGATCCGGAGATTTCTGAATGGGGGAACCCACCTCGCAAGAGGTATCGTGCACTGAATACATAGGTGCACGAAGCGAACCTGGAGAACTGAAACATCTAAGTACCCAGAGGAAAAGACATCAACCGAGATTCCGATAGTAGTGGCGAGCGAATTCGGAAGAGCCTTGCAGTGATAGTCGATCAGTTAACAAAACGGCATGGAAAGGCCGACCATAGTGGGTGATAGTCCCGTATGTGAAAACCGATCGGTGGTACTAGGCTGCAGACAAGTAGGGCGGGGCACGAGAAACCCTGTCTGAATATGGGGGGACCATCCTCCAAGGCTAAATACTCATCATCGACCGATAGTGAACCAGTACCGTGAGGGAAAGGCGAAAAGAACCCCGGGAGGGGAGTGAAATAGATCCTGAAACCGTATGCTTACAAAAAGTCGGAGCCCTTAGGGGTGACGGCGTACCTTTTGTATAATGGGTCAGCGACTTACATTCAGTGGCAAGCTTAACCGAATAGGGGAGGCGAAGAGAAATCGAGTCCGAATAGGGCGACTAGTCGCTGGGTGTAGACCCGAAACCAAGTGATCTATCCATGGCCAGGATGAAGGTGCCGTAACAGGTACTGGAGGTCCGAACCCACTAATGTTGCAAAATTAGGGGATGAGCTGTGGATAGGGGTGAAAGGCTAAACAAACTTGGAAATAGCTGGTTCTCTCCGAAAACTATTTAGGTAGTGCCTCAAGTATTACCGTCGGGGGTAGAGCACTGTTTAGGCTAGGGGGTCATGGCGACTTACCAAACCTATGCAAACTCCGAATACCGACGAGTACAGCTTGGGAGACAGAGCACCGGGTGCTAACGTCCGGACTCAAGAGGGAAACAACCCAGACCGCCAGCTAAGGTCCCTAAAATTGGCTAAGTGGGAAACGAAGTGGGAAGGCTAAAACAGTCAGGATGTTGGCTTAGAAGCAGCCATCATTTAAAGAAAGCGTAATAGCTCACTGATCGAGTCGTCCTGCGCGGAAGATGTAACGGGGCTAAGCCAGTTACCGAAGCTGCGGATGCACAGTTTACTGTGCGTGGTAGGAGAGCGTTCTGTAAGCCTGTGAAGGTGTCTGGTAACGGATGCTGGAGGTATCAGAAGTGCGAATGCTGACATGAGTAGCGTTAAAGGGGGTGAAAAGCCCCCTCGCCGTAAGCGCAAGGTTTCCTACGCAACGTTCATCGGCGTAGGGTGAGTCGGCCCCTAAGGCGAGGCAGAGATGCGTAGCTGATGGGAAACAGGTCAATATTCCTGTACCGATCAATAGTGCGATGTGGGGACGGAGAAGGTTAGCTCAGCCAACTGTTGGA
>NZ_JBCPWO010000042.1:0-1938 GCF_039581385.1 Comamonas sp. A7-5 | reverse complement strand
GGCGCGAACCAGGATGGAGCTGTCCGCCCCCGCCCCCTGGGCAAGGATGTTGACATTGCCGCCGGCCTTGACTGTGCTGCCACGTGCGCTGTCGCTGGTTTGTGCAGTGTTGCTCTGGCTTTTGCTGGAGCCCAAGCTGATGGGCCTTGGTGGGGTAGCCGCCAGCGCATCTCCTGACTACATCCTGAAGTCTTGACTCAAAAACCAGGAGCTAGCCTCCATTTAATATCAATTGGTAGCGGCTCCTCTTTTGAAAAGTTACAAAATGCCTCCGCAACCTTATCGGCGAAGAACCACTCATCAGATTGCATCGCTAATTTTCCAGCCCCAAAGACAAGTAAAGTTCCATCAGGAAATGCTGGATTTTTCCTATCGCTGAACGCTCGAAATCTTTGCTTAGTTTCAGGATCGTATAACTCCAGCATACAGGTAATTCCGCCGCCGGCAACTTGTAAATACTTTCCTCCTGAATTTGTAATGGATGCAAAAGAAGAAGGACCATGGCCTCTCAAAGAAGAAATAGCTTTCTTGATCTGATTTACAGTAGGATTATCTACTGTTTTTTTACCTTCTTGCTCTAAAATCATGATTAGTTCAATTCAGATAAATTGAAATGAAAGATACTATTTTTCTTTAGCTATTCTAGCAGCCTCTTGAGTTCCACACTTATTAAAAAACATATCTTTAAAATATTGATATGAATTTTTCTTGGCTGATCCTATTTTAATTTCCATTCCCTGCAGTTTTCCTGATAAATCTCTTACGGCAATATCGTAACGCCTGGGACCAAGGGGAGCATTTATAACCATCTCCTCACCCACATTCGGTGCTGAAGTGTTTTTTACCCTGCTCCACCGCCGTCTGGGTGCTGGCGACGACTACCCCCTTGAGTCCGTGTCGCTGCCGAATTAGAGGGTGGCAGTGTTGCCTGCATCTGAATGCTTTTCTCTATAAATTCGAGAAATTACTCAGCCAGTTTATTCGAGATACTCACATCACTCTAATTTTATCCAAAATTCAAAAATTAGTAGAAATATCAGGAAGAGAAATAAGTGAACTGAAATCAGTTTTCCATATATCCAATTCATACAAATCTCCATAATTATCCAGCACAAGATTAACGATAACCTTAACCCCATCCAAGTCATTAAACTCAAAACTACTCAAATCGCTTCCTAATTTTCTATCTTTCTTATCTGAAGAAAATATAAGACTCCCCATCCCACCATCGGGAGAATCTTCCACATTCATTTCTGATATATTATTAATTAGATATTTTTTTTCAGGATTTAGACTAATCAGATATGAAACAAAATTGATTTCTTTTTTATTCATTTTTCTCATCTTAATCACCTTGGAGGAGTAATTCTACCAACATTTATAGTGCCATCTGGCAGCCTATATGCAACATAATCAAGCCTAATTCCATTAACAATCACAAATCCATTATAAGGACTCATCGATGCTGATGAAGATATTTTTTTCAAATCACTAGATATTGCATCTTTCACAATATTCCTATCCAGTCCAATGGACTCAATATGCCTAAATGTGTGGGATATTTGATTTTCAACTTTTCCGAAATTTATTGGCAATACCTCAACTGATTTAATAATATCTTTAATAGTCGTTGTAGCAGCAATAGCTGCAGGCTCTCCCACTTTCTTAAGCACACCTCCTGCCACCGGCACTACCCCAATAGCAGCCCAGAATCGACTAGCCTCCTCCCCCGTCAGGCTGCTCTGGCCCGTGATCAATTGCAGTACCGACTCTCCCGTTCCATAGATTGGAGCCAACTCCAACATCAGTTGCGCCAACTCCTGGGCCTGCTGCTGTGTCATGGAGCTGACTTGCGCAATGGCTGCCAGATTAGCAGCTCGCTCCACCTGAGCTACTTGCTGGTCGATACTCAGAAAGTCCGCCTGGGTGCAATTAGCT
>NZ_JBCPWO010000041.1:0-2410 GCF_039581385.1 Comamonas sp. A7-5 | reverse complement strand
CGAAAACATCATGGAGAGCGGAGAGAAGAAGCTCGAAATGGTCACGCTGAAGGTGCACACCGAGGCATTCAAAAAGCTGGTCGGACAGAAGGTCCGTATTCCCGTAGGCGCCTTTGTTGCTAAGGGCGCTATCATGTTTTACGCGCTCCGTAATGAAGCGCAACCCATCTCGGCTTCTTGAAAAAGAAAATCCCCGCGAACGATTGGACCCGTTCCGGGGAGTGGCCGGTCTCTACAGCATTTCTAACCGACATGCATACCGACATGCAAAGCGTATCACGGACACGCCATAAATCCGCGCGGAGTAGCGCAATTTCCCATAAGACAACAGGCCCAAGCGCAGCCGCGCCTGCTGGGTCGGTCGAGCGGGAGCCTCGTACGGCCCGGCAGGAGGGGCGAGCAGGGGCCCTTGGTATTAATGCGAAATTACGAGCCCCGGACGGTTCTGCAATGGCTAGAAGGGTGGAGCGCTTCGCGCTTCAGTCCATTGCTCGCGACATCCTCCCAGACTCCAGAACGGCTAAATGCCTGCGTATTCGCGCCCATGACAAGGACGTAGAGGTCTGGAAGTCAAAGGAACACGGTACCGCCAGCTATGGAGGCCTGCAGACATGCGGAAGCGTTTGGACTTGCCCGGTGTGCGCGGCCAAGATCGCAGAGCGTCGACGGCTGGAAATACAGGATGCAATGGCCCAGCATCGCGCTCAGGGCGGCGAAGTCCACCTTTTGACCCTCACCACACCCCACACCCGTTTTGACGTCCTGGAGGCTCTCCTAGAGCGTCAATCAAAGGCGCTTCAGGCCTTCCTGCGCGATAAGTCCGTGAAGAAGGTGTTCAAGGAAATGGGCCATCAGGGCCAGATCCGGGCATGGGAGGGGACTCACGGCCGCAAGGCAACAAACAACGGCTGGCACCCGCATTTCCACTTCCTGCAGTTCGTCCTGGTCAAAGGTGATGCTGCTCAGCTCATGGACTGGAAAACACGGCTGTATCTGCGCTGGGATGCCTATTGCCAGAAGGCCGGACTAGGCTCTCCGAGCTTTGCCCACGGTATTGACCTGCAGGATGGTCAGCAGGCCACGAACTACGTGAGCAAGTGGGGCCTAGAGGATGAAATGACCAAGGCGCACATCAAGAAGGGCAAGGTAGGTGGAGAAACGCCCTTTGACCTTCTGCGCGCCGTTCTGGCCGACAAAGAAGACAAGCAGGCCTTTGCGCTTTTTGCTGAGTTCGCAAGGTGCTTCAAGGGCAAGCGGCAGTTGTCCTGGTCAAACGGCCTGAAGGCCCGTTTCAACCAGGCTGAAAAAGAAGACCAGGAACTCGCTGCCGAGATCGAGGACAGCGCAGAGCTATTAGGTCAGATCCTGCCCGATCAGTGGCGTGATGTCTTGAAGGTCAAGGCGCGCGCTACGGTCCTTGAGCTGGCCACCTCTGCCGGATGGCCGGCAGTTCAGAAATTTCTAGCATTCCTGGATGGATGCAGAGATGGCGTTTATGAGTATGACGAGGCCATGGTGGCAGAGGCCCGTCTTCTCATCTTGGAAGGAATGACCTAAGTGTCATGAAAGCGGGCCGGAAAGGTGTTTGCACCACCTGACCAGCCCTGACCACAAAACCTAGTTGGAGGCTTTATGGCTGAGTTCTATTTTAGGGCGCCACGTTTCGCCCATCTCCCACATATCGAGACCATTTTGGACAGCATCGGCAATGATCGAGCTGTAGCTAGAAAGCTTGGTCTTTCTGAGTCCACGATTCGCAAATACAGGAAGGCAGGACAGGCGCCCAAGCCTGTCATGTATGCGCTGTTTTGGGAAACGCCCTGGGGGCGATCCACTGCTGATGCAAATGCGATCAACGATGCCCGCTTCGCTCACATGCGATCGATGACGTTGGAGAGGGAAAACAGGGTTCTTCGGGATCAGATCGAGGCGCTTGAAAAGCGTCTTTCGGAGGGCTTGCAGATTGCTGCCAACCAAGAATTTTTCATGGTTGGTGCTCGATGAAATACGAAAGGCAAATGGGCTACGTGATTCGTCCCGCGATCTGGTTTTATCGCGTCTGTCCAGTCCCACACCTGCGCATCTTTCCGCTGAAAGTTGCTGGCTATATCTGCCGCCTGGTCATTCGCTTCACTCGGTGAAGATGGATAGCTCACGATAAGGGATGCTTATCGAGCGAAACCTCTATGGATGGCGCGCGGCTGGGGGTATCGGGGGCATAGCCCCTGATGTCAACCGACGATCAGGCAATGCCAGTTACACCGACCTGGCTGCGCGCGGCACCTCACGAAAACCAATGGCCCCCACCGCGGGGCCTTTTTCATGCCTGGTCGAAGCGTTTCCCGCGCGCCTGGAAGACAAACGGATGTTCTGAGGCTTTCAAAACTAAAAAACCGTTGATATGATGATA
>NZ_JBCPWO010000040.1:0-2496 GCF_039581385.1 Comamonas sp. A7-5 | reverse complement strand
TGTTAATTTCCACGCATAACTGACCCGCCATTTCCATCTCAAACTGACCCACCCTTTGACTTGAGCCGCAAGGCTCAAGATGTGGATCAGGTTTTGTTTCTCTCCTTCTTCATGGGCGGTTGTTGGACTGCACTGCTGTGCTTGAAGCGGTAGCTGTCGTTGCCTGTTTCCAGAATATGGCAGTGATGGGTCAGGCGGTCCAGCAGGGCCGTGGTCATCTTGGCATCACCAAACACGCTGGCCCATTCGCTGAAGCTCAGGTTGGTGGTGATTACTACGCTGGTGCGTTCGTAAAGCGTCGAGAGCAGATGAAACAGTAGCGCACCGCCAGATGAGCTGAAGGGCAGATAGCCCAGCTCATCGAGAATCACCAGATCCGTATGCACCAGCCTGTGGGCGAGCTGTCCGGCTTTGCCTTGCACTTTCTCTTGCTCCAGCGCATTAACCAACTCAACAGTAGAGAAGAAGCGCACCCTTTGACGGTGGTGCTCAATGGCCTGAATACCCAGTGCTGTAGCAATGTGCGTCTTGCCCGTGCCAGGCCCACCGACAAGCACCACGTTGTTAGCCTTCTCGATGAACTCACAGCGATGAAGGCTGCGTACCAAGGCTTCATTGACCTCACTGTGTGCGAAGTCAAAGCCTGCCAGATCTCTGTAGACCGGGAACCTGGCGACCTTGAGTTGATAGGCAATGGAGCGCACTTCTCGCTCAGCACTCTCTGCCTTGAGCAGTTGCGACAGTATGGGATGTGCTGCTTCAAATGCTGGTGAGCCTTGCTCGGCAAGTTCTGTCACAGCCTGGGCCATGCCAAACATCTTGAGTTGGCGCAGCATGATGATGATCGCAGCAATGGCGGGGTCATGACGCATGGCGCACCTGTCGGAGTTGGTCATAGCGCACGACGTTGGCTTGTGGCTCAACGATCAAGGCCAAGGCTTGGGGTGAATGGATGGGCTCAGGTTCCGGTGTTCCATCAATGAGGCGGTGCAAGATATTGATGATGTGGGTCTTGCGAGGTACGCCATCCTCCAGTGCCAACTCGACAGCGGCCAGGACGGCTTGCTCATCGTGCTGCAACACCAAGGCAAGAACTTCCACCATCTCGCGATCGCCGCCAGGTTGCTTCAGGAGCAAAGCTTGCAGTCGTTTGAATGCGTCTGGCAACTCGGCAAACGGCGCACCGTTGCGCAATGCGCCAGGCTTGCGCTGCAATACGGCCAGGTAATGGCGCCAGTCATAGACCGTACGCCCAGAGCCTTGGTGATTGCGCTCAATGATGCGCGGGTGTTCGCAGACGAGCTGACCTTCGGCCACGACAACCAGGCGGTCGGCATAAACCTGCAAGCTCACGGGCCTGTTGGCATAAGAGGCCGGCACGCTGTAGCGATTGCGCTCGAAGTGAACTAGGCAGGTGGGAGAGACTCGTTTGGCATGCTCGACAAAGCCGTCAAACGGCCGAGGCATGGGCATCAAGGTTGAGCGTTCTTGCTCCCACACATCAGCAAGTGAGCCAGGCAATTGGCCATGCGCAATCTCTTGCCATAACTGTTGACACCGTTGCTCTAGCCAATCGTTGAGGGCTCTGAGTGTTGGAAACGTTGGTACAGATTGCCAGATACGATGGCGAGCGTCCCGAACATTCTTCTCGACCTGTCCCTTCTCCCATCCCGAGGCCGGATTGCAAAACTGTGCCTCGAACAGGAAATGGCTGGCCATAGCACTGAAGCGGGCGTTGACCTCTCTGAGCTTGCCACGGCCGACACGATCAACGGCTGTGCGCATGTTGTCGTAGATCCCTCGCCTAGGGATGCCTCCAAACACCGCAAAGGCACGGTTGTGGGCATCGAACAGCATCTCATGGGTTTGCAGGGGATAGGCCCGCAGATAGAAGGCTCGGCTGTGGCTGAGCTTGAAGTGAGCCACTTGAAGCTTGGTGCGTACACCCGCGATGACAGCCCAATCCTCGCTCCAATCAAACTGGAAGGCTTCTCCAGCGCCGAAGACCAGGGGCACAAAAACGCCTCGCCCTGATGTCTGCTCCGCCGCATGACACTGAGCCTTCCATACTCTGGCAAAGGCAGCGACTCGGTTGTAGGAGCCGGTGTAGCCCAACGCCTGCAAGTCCAGAAACATCTGCTTGATCGTGCGCCGCTGCTTGCGAGAGCGGTTGACTTCTGTACGCAGCCAGCCTGACAGCTTGCTGGCGAAGGGGTCGAGCTTGGTGGCGATGGTGCGCTGTGCAAGTTGAGGTTGCACAACGTCGGAGCGCAAATACTTGCGGATGGTATTGCGAGAAAGCCCAGTTCTGCGGGCGATCTCTCGGATGGACAGGTGCTCACGCAGAGCCCAGCGCCGGATGACACTCAAAGTGGCCACGTCAATCACTCCTGGTCTCCTGCTGCACAAGAAAGCAGCAGGCTAGGGTTAATGCGTGGGTCAGATTGAGATGGAAAAACCGGGGGCTAGTGGGTCACTTCTGGGTGGAAATCAACA
>NZ_JBCPWO010000004.1:0-483944 GCF_039581385.1 Comamonas sp. A7-5 | reverse complement strand
GCCCGCCGGTACCACCGGCGGCATCGTGGTCACCGTGCCCACCACCCTCGACGGCGTGTACGAAGGCCGCGAAGGCATGACGCTGACGGCCACGCTGACCGGCACCACTGCCAGCGGCACCGCCTTGCCGGACGGCATCACGGATACCGGCAACGCCGCCATCGTGGACATCAACAAGCCGCCCGTCGTGGAAAGCAGCAGCACCGCGGTATCGGAAGAAGGCCTCGCCGGCGGCATTCCGGACAATACCGGTACGTCGGACACGACCGATTCCCCGCAGGCCACCGGCCAGTTGTCGATCACAGACGACAACGGCGCCAGCTACAACATTTCGCTGGTGGCTCCTGCCGATGGCGCCTTGACGTCCCACGACACGCCCATCGTCTGGACGTTGTCCGACAATGGCCACACGCTGACGGGCCGCGCGGGCGGCGCTGAAGCCATCGTCATCAAGATCGACAATAACGGCGCCTATAGCGTCAAGCTGTCAGCTCCGGTCGATCATCCCGATACCTCGCGCGAAGACACGCTCGGCCTGTCTGTCGGTGTCAAGGTATCGGACGGCGTGAACCCGCCGGTGTCGACCAACATCAACATCACGATCGAGGACGACGCACCAGTGGTGCAGTCGAACGATCCTGTCGCAGTGCAGACCACGGATATCCCGGACGTCTACACGGGCAAGGTGAACTTCGCCGGCAGCCAGAACAACAACAACCAGATGAAGATGACCTTCGGCAACGGAGCCATCGAAGTCACGGCCAAGGGCTTTACGTCCAAGACCGACCTGACGCTGGTCGATGCCCTGGTCAATCAGAGCAAGACCGGCCTGGGCGTCGCCAGCACGGACTCGCCGTATCACAACATCGCCAACGAGATCGACTACCGCACCAAGGACGGCCAGGGCGCTTCGGAAGAACTGACCATCCACCTGACCGGCGGCAAGGTCGCCTACGGCGCGACCATCGATTTCGGCGCCATGTACGGCGGCGAGGTGGAAAGCGGCGTCGCGCGGTTCTACCGCGATGGCGTCCTGATCGCCGAACGCACGTTCACGTCCGACCAGAACGGTGGCGACTATGCGGCCAACTTCCGCGTCGAGGAAGGCGGCTTCGATACGATCGTGATCTCAGCCACTGACAACCACAAGAACTCGTCCAGCGACAACAGCGACTTCACCGTCACGGGCATCACCTTCCTGGGTAGCAATACCGTCCAGGCCATCGCCTACGGCGAAGGCACGCTGAATTACGGCTACGGCGCCGACGGCGCAGGTCGTCTGGAGCTGACGGGCGCGGAAGGCGGCCTGAAGACGCGCGACGGCGCGAACATCACAACGACGCTGAGCAACGGCAATCTGATCGAAGGCCGCGACCCGTCCGGCAACCTCGTCTTCGAGATGCGCTTGACGCCGGCCACCGGCAAGTGGGAGTTCTATCAATACCAGCCCATGCAAGGCACTGCGGATGGCAAGCTCGACTTCACCTACAAGGTGACGGATGCCGATGGCGACTACACCAATGGCCACTTCGAAGTAGCGGGAGTGGAGCCTCCTGGCCCCAGTGTCAACATCGAGGATTACAACCTCGCTGCGCCGGGCGCGATCAGCGTGTCGGAAGCCTTGGCATCCAATGGCGGCACGTTCACGATCACGGCGAGCGCAGGCTTGAAGTCACTGATGCTCGACGGCCCGGGCAATGCCGATGCCACCCTGACGCTGGACCGTCTGGCCGACCTGGCTAACAACCCGGTCACTCTGACAACCAACAAGGGCACGCTGACGCTGACCGGATACGATGCCGCGACCGGCAAAGTCAGCTACACCTACCAGACCAGTGGCCAGCAGACGCACAGCGGTGACGACACCAACGTGCAGGATCACTTCCAGATTACGGTGGAAGACAAGTTCGGCGGCAAGGCAACGGGCGACCTGGGCGTGCTGATCACCGACACGGCCCCCAGCCTCAAACCGATCGCGGAAAGCTCGGCGCTGTCTTCGCACGGCACCAATATCATGCTGACGCTGGATACGTCCGGCAGCATGAATTACGGCAGCGGCGTGTACAACGGTTCGAGAGAATTGTCCCGCCTGGCCGTGCTGAAGTCCTCGGTCAACAGCCTGCTCGACAAGTACGGCGAGGCCGGCGACGTGCGTGTTCTGGTTCTGGAGTTCAACAGCAGCGCCACGCAGAAGGGCAGCGGCTGGATGTCTTTGGCAGAAGCCAAGGCGTTCGTGAACGCCCTAGAGTACGGTGGCGGCACCAACTACCAAGATGCGTTGAACAAGGCCATGGCCGCTTGGAACAACTCCCCGACGGGCAAACTGGAAGGCACTAACGTTCAGAACATCTCCTACTTCTTCACGGATGGAGAGCCCGTGAATGGCGCTGTCGGTTCCTCGCTGCAGGCGACCTGGGAGAAGTTCCTCACCGGCAACCATATCAACTCCTACGGTATTGGACTGGGCACAAGCGCGACTGGTGGCTACATTGATCCGGTCTCCTACAATCCCGACCGTCCCGGCGACAGCAACACCATACTGGTGACGAACCTGAACGGTCTGGACGCTGCGATCGACGGCACTATCGCGCCGCCCATCAACGGAGACATCGCCGCGGGCGGCACGCTGGGCGCGGACCTGAGCGGCGCGCGCATCACGCAGCTGGTCATCGAAGGCAAGACCTACAGCTATAACGTGGCAACCAACAAGGTGACCGCCACCTCGGGCGCCACGTACAGCTTCGACCCCGCCACGTCCGAACTGACCGTGACCACCGCGCATGGCAAGTTCACGCTGGACCTGGCGGGCGACAACCTGGGCAACTACCGCTACGTGCCGAAGACGGCCGGCACCGACATCATCCAGTTCACGGTGCAGGACGGCGACGGCGACACGGCTAGCTCCAGCATCACGGTCAACGTGACGCCGCCGGTGTACCAGACCCCGGATGCGGTGAATGACAAGATCATCACCAACATCTTGGGCACGCAGCTCACGGTTCAGTCCGGCGCACTGCTGGCCAACGACGTGCGCGGCACTGGTGCGCTGACGATGGGGCCGCTGACGGTGAATACGGGCTGGGATCAAGGCAAGGACTTCACGCGCAGCACTGTGAAGACCTATTCCTTCTCGAATTCAGGCAACAGCACCTCGAACAAGGAGCTCTCGATCGTGCGCGGCGACTTCTCGAAGGCGGGCGGAAGTGCGAACCAGGCCGAGGTGAAGGTCAACGGCTATCTGGCGAGCGTGGGGGCCAATGGCGGCAACGATCAGGATCTGCTGAAGATCACACTGGTTGCCGGCGAGGTGTTGACGCTCGACCACAATTTGAGTGATGGTCTTATCAGGATGGAGTACCGCCTCGCGGGCTCGACGGACCCGTACACCGTGGTCCCAGACAACGGCACAATATCCGCTACACAGTCTGGCAACTACGAGATCCATATCGTTAACATTCCCAACAATGCGAACGGCACGGGCACTGGTTCGGAGACCTACACCCTGACGATGAATATCGACTACAGCGGCGTAAACCTGGATGGTTCCACAGCAAATGGCTCGTACACCATACAGACAGCCGACGGTCACAGCGACAGCGCCAATGTCTCAGTAAGCTACCAGTCGGGTGACCACCTGGTGGGCACCAACGATAGCGAAATCCTGATGGCTGGCTCCGGCAACGACACGCTGAGTGGCGGCAAGGGCAACGACGTGCTGGTCGGCGGTAAGGGCGATGACACGCTGATTGGTGGTGAAGGAGATGATGTTTTCCTGTGGCTCAAGGGCGATCAGGGAACCACTGCGGCTCCTGCCAACGATGTGATCAACGACTTTGGCAAGGGCGGCTCCGATACCAACGGCAATGATGTGCTGGACCTGCATGATCTGCTGCAAGGGGAGGAGGGCAGCACGGATCTGTCCAAGTTCCTGAATTTCTCCAAGAGTGGTGCAGATACCGTGCTCAAGGTCTCCACCGATGGGAATCTGGGTGCTACAGGCTCCAACTACGATCAACTGATCACGTTCAAGGGAGTGGATCTCACCGCTGGGCACTCGTTGACCACCACGGCGGATCAGAACGCCTTGATCAAGGAGCTGATCGATCAAGGCAAGCTCAAGATCGACCACAGCTGATAAGCAGCTCCCGGCGAGGTCAGGCAGAAGTCTTGAAATATCAAGTCTTCTGCCTCTTCGCTCGGCTGTGATCGGCAGGTTGTTTCAAGAGCTTGCTTGATTGGTTACATTTGTGAGCATTGAATCCTGACTGCGTTCTCATTGACCTTTCAAGATTCATAGCAGTCATCACAATATCTACAGGCGTCTCAAGCAATTTATGTCTTGCGCGCTTGCTCTTTTTGCAACTCGCTTGAGTACTTCGCCTAGCCTCCTGTTTCCACAGCCCGTGGAAAAAATGCAGCGTCTGTCGCGCAGAGGCATGCTTTTGTATGGCTCGGCGATTCTCGGAACCTGGGCGCTGCAGAACGGGTTTGAAGCCGTCGCGCTGGATTTCGACGGCGAGCGGCTGCAGAGCAGCATGCAGTCTCGTTATGGCGCCGCAGGTGTCCAGAGACTGGGTCAGTGGCTGACGATGCTGCAAGCCCAGAAAGACAGGTCGCTGCAGCAGCAGCTGCCGGCCGTCAACACGTTCTGGAATCGCGCAGTGTTGCAGTCGGAGGACAGCGTCCTCTGGTCCCAGTCCGACTATTGGGCTACACCCCTTGAAACCCTGGGCAGAGGGGCTGGAGACTGCGAGGATTATGTGATTGGCAAGTATTTCTCGCTGCTGCGCCTGGGCGTGGCAGTAGAGAAACTGCGCCTGATCTATGTGCGTGCCCGCCTGGGGGGCGTGGGTAGTACGCAGAGCATCGCGCATATGGTGCTGGGCTATTACGAGACACCTGCAGCCGAGCCGCTGGTGCTGGACAGTCTGCTGGACAACATCATGCCGGCAAGCCAGCGCAAGGACTTGACTCCTGTATTCAGCTTCAATGCACAGGGTGTATATGTCGCGGGCGCACAGCCTGCTTCGGTGGACAGGATTACGCGCTGGCGCGATCTGCTGGCGCGCATGAAGCAGGAAGGTTTTTTGCCATGAATGTCATGTTTGGCGGTGCGGGTAGCGGAGCCATGTTGAATGGTCGACACAGATAAGGCAGCAAGATGTCGTTGTTAAAGCAACTTTTGATCAGCGTGACGGTGGCCATTGTGGCAATCCTGATCGGCACCCTGGCTTTCAGCATCGGTGCTGCGCGCCAGTATCTGGATGGGCAGTTGCAGTCCGAGAGTGAGAACGCCGCATCTTCGCTGGCATTGTCGCTATCGCAGCCGGCCAACCAGGATCCGGTCACGCAGGAGCTGCTGATGATGGCCTTGTTCGATGGCGGGCAGTTCAAGCTGATCCGCCTGGCGTCCCCGCAGGGCGAGACCTTGTTCGAGCGCAGGCGCGACAACGGCATTACCGATAGTTCTGCCTCTGCTGCAAAGCTCCAGGACGGCGCTGCTCCGCCGTGGTTTGTGGAGGTGCTGCCGCTGCGTTCGCCAAAGGCAGAGCGTGTGATCAGCGATGGCTGGAAGCAGGTTGGGCAATTGACGCTGGTTGTGGACAACAGCTATGCGAGCCAGGCACTGTGGGGCAGCAGCGTGCGCTTGGCGGGTGTGGTGGTGCTGGCCGGGCTGGCCTGGGCTTTCTTTGTAGTCTTGCTGTTCAGATGGTTTCGCAAGGTCTTGCAGCAGGAAATCTCGGCACAGGTTCAGGCGATTGGACGTCAGGCAGGAAGTGAGGTACCGGCGAAGCCCGTCAAGGCCGCGGTCGCCGAGCTGCTGCCCGTACTCAGCGCCATTGCAGACACCCGAGAGCGGGTGCAGGCTACGGCGCAGGAGCAAATGGAGCGTATCGAATCACTGGAGCTGGAGGTCAATCTTGATCCAGTTACTCAGCTGCCGAATCGCAAGTACTTTGTCAATGAGTTGCGTCGCGCGCTCAGCGAAACTGATGGCGTTGCGGCACATGGCCATGTGATGCTGTTCAGGCAGCGTGATCTGCTGGCTCTGAATGCGCAGATGTCCCGGGCCAGTGCCGATGCATGGCTGGCTGCGATGGGTGAACAGGTCAATCAGGTGTTGAAGAGTCATGCCGAGTGCAAGGCCCAACTGGCCCGCCTCAATGGCTCGGACTTTGTGGTGCTCATGCCGGCCCTGGCCGGGCCCCAGGCCATGTCGCTGGTGCAGCAGATCCGACAGGTGCTGCTGTCCATGCGTGTGACCTTGAGCAGTGGCCAATGGTGCCGCTGGAGCTTTGCCCTGACCGATTACTCGGCATCGAGTTCGGTAACAGGTGTGCTTGCGCGGCTGGACTACGGTCTGATGCGAGCCGAGAGTTCGGGCCAGGCAGAGGTGGAGTATGTAGCCTACGGCGATGATGAGGTGGTTTCCGATCTGGCCGGAGAAACCTTGTGGCGTCAGATGCTGATTGCCGCCCTGGAGGCACAGGATGCGCTTTCCCTGTCCGTTCAACTACTGCAATTCAAGGGCCGAAATGGGATGCAGGAGCGCGGCGAAGCGTCGCTCTCGCTGCGCACTGCTTCCGGCGAGACCTTGATGGGGTCGCTGTTCCTGCCGGTCGCCGTGCGCCTGGGCTTGTCGGCAGAATTCGATTTGCGAGCGGTGGCCCTCGGGGCTGCATGGCTTGAGCAGAGCGATTGCGAGCTGGTCATTCGAATCTCCTTGCCCTCGCTGGCCCAGCCCGACTTCCTGGGCCGGCTGCGCGAAGAGCTGAACGCTCCGGGATGGGCACGCCGCTTGCCGCTACTCTGTCTGGAGCTGGATGCGCACGGACTTGCGGCGTATCCCGATGAAGTCACCGAATTTTGCCAGGCTATGGCAATGGCTGGCGTGGGAGTGGGGCTGCGTCGCCTGGATCAGCAGCCCATGGGCTTGACCAAGCTCCATACCTTGCCGCTGCGCTATGTGAAACTGGGTGGTGAATTCTCGGAGCAGGCTGCGCAAAGCCCTGGTGCCTTGCATCTGCTGCAGGCCATCGTCGAGACTGCGACCGGGCTTGGAATTCAAGTGGTGGTGACCGATGTCGTTAATGCAGAGGCTGCGAAGCTGCTGCGTCAGCAAAACGCGCTGACGCTGCTTACTTGAAATGATGGATCTTCCGTGAAAAGAACAAGGGGCGCATGAAGCGCCCCTTTTTATGGGTCTTGTGCTCTTAATGAGCTTCGCTCTGATCGGCGATCTGCACACGCCTGGCATAGCGCTGCGCCAGTACGGCGCAGACCATGAGCTGGATCTGATGGAACAGCATCAGCGGCAGCACGATTGCACCCACGGAGGCAGCGGGAAAGAGCACATTGGCCATGGGAATACCACTGACCATGCTTTTCTTGGAGCCGCAGAACACGAGAGTGATCTCATCTTCCTTGCTGAAGCCCAGGCGGCGTGCCCCCCAGGTGGTGATGAGGAGCACGACGGCCAGCAGAATGCAGCACAACACGATCAAGCCCAGCAGCGAGGGCAGGGGTGTCTGCTTCCACAGGCCGCTGATGACGGCAGCGCTGAAGGCAGCATAGACCACAAACAGGATGGAGCCCTGGTCCACCAGCTTGATGATGGAAGCACGACGCTGCAAAAAGCCGCCGATCACAGGGCGCATCAGATGGCCGATGACAAAGGGCAGCAGCAGCGTCATGGCAATCTTGCCAATGGCATGCAGTGCATCGCCGCCTTCTGCATTCTTGTGCAGTATCAGGCTCACCAGAATCGGTGTGACCAGAATGCCCAGCAAGGTGGAGGCCGATGCGCTGCACACGGCGGCGGGTACATTGCCGCGCGCCATGGAGGTGAAGGCAATCGCCGATTGCACCGTGGCGGGCAGAGTGCAGAGAAACAGCACACCGATATACATCTCGGTGGTGACCAGGGGCGAAAGCACCGGGCGCAGTGCCAGTCCCAGAACGGGAAACAGCACAAAGGTGGCGATGAAGATCCAGATATGCAGGCGCCAGTGGCCTATGCCCGCCAGGATGGCCTGGCGCGAGAGCTTGGCGCCATGCAGAAAGAACAGCAGGCTGACGATGCCGGTGGTGGTCAGTTCCACATATTTGGCGACCTGGCCCGAGGCGGGCAGAAAGCTGGCGAGGACGACGGTGGCAATCAATGCCAGCGTGAAGTTATCGGGGACAAAGCGAGGGCGAGACATATTCTTGAACTGAAGCCATCCATGCAAGGCACCGGGCCGGTGCGCGATGGCTGCGTATTGGACACGCAATCCATTTAAAAGAGAAATGGATTTATTCGATAGACCTATAATTTTTTTATATGAATATCAGCCTGCGTCAACTACGTGCCTTTGTGGCAGTGGCCCAAAGCAGCAGTTTCAGTCGTGCGGCCGATGCCCTGGCATTGACCCAGCCTGCTGTCAGCCGCAATGTGACGGATCTGGAGCAGGCCTTGGGCTTGCTGCTGCTGCATCGCACCACGCGCGAGGTCGAGTTGACCGAAGCCGGACGTCTGCTATTGGGCAATCTCTCGCGGGTGCTGGAGGACCTGGATGCCTGTCTGCTGGAGGTGCAGGGCCTGGCGACACAGCGCAAGGGGCGCGTCAAAGTGGCAAGCAGTCCCACACTTTCCGCCAACCTGCTGCCGCAATGCATTGCGCGTGGCAGACAGCAGTCGCCGGGCGTCAATATCCAGTTGCTCGATCGTATTCAAAGCGATGTGCTGCTCAGCGTGCGTAGCGGGGAGGTAGATTTTGGGGTGGTGATCGACCCATCCGAGAAACAGGACCTGCATGCACAGACCATCCTGACCGAGCCTTTTTGTCTGGTCTGCCTTTCCTCGCATGGCCTGGCGCGCAAGAAAGAGGTGCACTGGGCACAGCTGGCCGGTGAATCGTTGGTGCTGCTCGATCATGCATCAGGCAGCCGACGCCTGATCGATGCCGCACTGCAGGCGCATGGCGCGGCTGCATCGGTGGTACAGGAGGTGGGGCATACGGCCACCATCTACAGCATGGTGCAGCAAGGTCTGGGTTTGAGCGTGGTGCCGCGTCTCGCCATTCCCTCGGCTTGGGCAGCTCGGACTGCTGCGACTGCGGCAGCTGGCGGTGCTGCTTTGGTCAGCCGTCCCCTGGTGCCCAAGGTGCAGCGCAGCATCATGCTGGTCAAGCGCCAGCAGCGTGAGCTATCGCCTGTCGCGCATCTGGTCTGGGATCTGATTGCAGAGGAGGCTGTCGGCCTTCTGGGCGAATAGCGGCTCAGGGCCTGAGCACGATGCGTGAATCAATCACCAGCCCTTGCGGCTGCGGCGCGACATATACCGGCTGGGGCGGGGCTACATAAACCGGTTGTGGCGCATAGTAGGCGTCTGGACGGTTTCTGCACTTGCGCTTTTCCTTGTACTCGCCATTGCTCTTCCACTTGCGCTCCACTTTGCAGTGGCCGTCCCAGTACTCTTCCTTGTGCTCGCGCTTGTGGTGATGGTGGTGATGGCGGTCATGTGCCTGGCTGCTCAGTGGCGTGGCAATCAGCACCACAGGCAGGCAGATGGAAACAAGAGCAAGGATTTTCTTCATTGTGGGTGGGGCAGTCCATGACCCAAGCCATGGCCGCATCGGTTTCAGAACGCTGCGAGCATAAGCGCAATGCACCGAAGAGACTGTATCAATTCATGAGCGAGATTTGTGCTGTGGCTGTGCGCTGGACGTGCGTGAGGTGCTGGTACTTATATAAAAGAGAGCGGCTTGTGCTTGAAATATGGCGGCTTCGACATGATTTCTATCTGAAATTAAGTAAATTCAGGAGAAACAAGCTATTCAAAAGATAGCTTTTCAATGGATAACTGCTTCGATCTGGACCGTGGTAGTAGACACAGCTACTCGAATGCCATGGCTTCAGGAGACGGACATTGATCTCGCAAACCGGCGCCGGGATTGGCTGCGCCTCGCAAGACCGTTTTGGGCTGGGCCAGGTAGCTGGTTTTCTCCCGGAACACACCTGCGCCTGAAGAGACTTTGAACCTGCAGGGTTGCAATTCTGAGACGTGCTGGGCTGTTTTGCGGGCAACTGTTCCATGATGGTGTCGCGTTGGTCGCCTTGGCCGACGCGTGCGGTCAAGAGATGGCTCGGCTCTGTCCCGTGTCGTTTCACGAGATGGTGGAAAATTCGTCCCTACCCTGTCCAATCTGAGTAGGGGAGCTGCAGGCAATGCAAAAGTGCCGTTCTTGCCAGGTTGACGATGAGAGGAATGTCGAGGTGTGGTGTCGAAAGAAGAAGAGGGAGACCAGCGTCACCAGTCGTGATGGCGGGTGCAAAGTTCTGGCTGCCAAGCGCGATGCGCAGCTGGCGACCAGTCTGTTGTTGGTAATCTGGGTTTCTGTACTGGTAGCCACCAGCTGGCAAATCTGGTCGGCACATCAGCGCACTCTGAGCGAGATTGATACCAACAATCGCAATCTTGCACAGACGCTGAACACCTATGCCGAGGGGGTCTTCACCCAGAGCTCCATGCTGCTGCTCGGCATGCTTGAGCGCCTGGAGGTGCAGGGCACCACGCCTGAGCATCTTGTGCGTATGCAGCAGCTGGTCGGTCGCCAGGAACATCTGCTTTCCCAGCTCAATGAATTGCTCGTCCTCGATGCGAGCGGTAAATGGCTCATGTCATCGAGAGGGGGATTTCTCGAGGGAACCAACAGCGCTGACCGTCACTTTTTTTCATACCACCGCGATAACCCGTCGCACGAAATCTTCATCGGTGCGCCCATACGCAGCCGCTCTACGGGTGAATGGGTGCTTACCATCAGCCGGCGATTTGAGAACCAAAAGGGTGACTTTGCCGGGGTCATCGTTGTCGTGCTGGGGATAGAGAACTTTCTGCACTTGTTCGGCAAGATCGATGTCGGCGAGCAAGGGTCTATCGGATTCGCAACGACCAGCGGACAGTTGTTGGTGCGTTATCCATTTCGTGAACAGGATCTGGGGCGTGACTTCTCTCGCTCCCCTAACTTTCTGCGCTATTACTCAAACCTGAAATCCGGCACGGCGTCCTTTGAGTCCGGCATAGATGGAACGGAAAGGCTATATGCCTTCAGGAGCAATGATCGTTATCCCGTTTTCACGGTGGTGGCCCGGGGGCGGTATGAGGCACTGCAAGCCTGGCGAAGTCAGGCGCTGCTGACGGCAGGTGTGGTGCTAGGTCTGCTGGCAGTTGTCACACTGATAGGCTGGCGTCTGATCCTGCTCATTCGACAGCGTGCGCAGGCAGAGACATCCTTGATGGCAGTGCGTGAGAAGTTACTGGATGCCAACCTCGAACTGGAGCGGCTGGCCACGCAGGATTCATTGACAGGGCTGGCGAACCGGCGACGCTTCGACGAGGTACTGCAACTGGAGGTCCGGCGTGCCGCGCGTGACGGGACGATGCTCTCGCTTTTGCTTATCGATCTGGATCATTTCAAGGGCTTCAATGACCGCTATGGTCACGTCGCCGGTGACGAATGCCTGAAAGCGGTGTCGCGGCAGCTGGAGCTGTCGGCCAAGCGTTCAGGGGATCTGGCAGCACGTTACGGCGGGGAGGAACTTGCCATCATTCTTCCCAATACCGCGCTGGAGGGCGCCATGCGCGTTGCCGAGGAGTTGCTGAAATGCATACGGAGACTCGACATTGCCCATGAGTCCAGCCAATTCGGCCATGTCACTGTGAGCATAGGAGCGGCAAGCATGCAGGGCAGGCATGGACTGGCGAGTCCGCTGGATCTGGTTGAAGCGGCCGATCAAGCCCTGTATCGGGCCAAGGCGGCTGGGCGCAATCGTGCCGAGTGCTGAGCTGTCGGAGCTGATCTCTCGGATCCTTAGACGGCCTTCAAGCAATCTGAGGGCGCGAGCCATCATTTCAAATCCGTAGTTTTGCCAAAGGGGAACGCTGCCTGGAGGTAGTTGTCGCGTCATGGCCAAGAGGTCGGCGCAGGACGCAGCAAAAGCACCGAAGCCGGTTGGCGTATTCCTGCGAATATCTGGCCTGAACACCGGTGCCCGCGAAGGCAGGCAGGTTGGCCTATCGCATGATTCACGACAGGGCATCATGTAGATGCTTGTTGATGCTGGCTCTGATGGTTATGACCTGCATCGACGCCAGTGCTACGCGCTGGAAGGTCGCAGATCTACAAGGAATTTCAACACTTGCAGCGAGGGGCAGGAGCTGGGATGAGGCCGGCGATAGCAACGCCACCGATGACTGGTGGCGGACTTTGTGCATATCTGATTCCAGGCCGGTCAGGCTGGATGTGCAGGCTGTGGGAATCTCAAGCAAATGGCGTGAGAGTGCCTCCGCGATCCATATCGATACGCGCTGAAGGCAGTGCGAGCATTGAAGAGCCAGAGCTGACCGCTGCGATCTGCATCTGGAGCAGGCAGAGCTTGCAATTGAGCTGCAGGCCGGGTGCTTGCGCAGCCCCGTGATCCTGCAGCTGACACAAGCATGTCGAACTGGTCGCCGTAGCGCACCAGATCAACCGCCGAGGCTTAGTGGCGGCGCTGTTGCGGCGCAGGGTTGCTGTTGTTGGAGCGCTCGATATGACGGAAGGTCAGGCGACCCTTGTTCAGATCATAGGGAGACATCTCCAGCGTTACCTTGTCGCCTGCCAGCACGCGAATACGGTGCTTGCGCATCTTGCCGCCGGAATAGGCAATCAGCTGGTGGCCGTTGTCCAGCGTCACACGAAAACGGGCGTCCGGCAAAACCTCGTCCACTCTGCCTTGCATTTCAATCAATTCTTCTTTGGCCAAAATATTTCCTTTCTACAAAGAGGTCAGTTCAACTGGTTGTCCAGCACCATGCTGCGCCCCTCGGCGAGGGCATATTTGCTGGCCATATCCGGGGTGTCGAACTGGCGGATAAACCTGAAAATCCGGTCATAGGTTCCGCGTCGGATGGAAACCGCTGCAGCAACCTTGCCGGAGTGAGTCATTTGGGTGAGGGCAGTCACAATGTAGTTGCCGACACGCTCTGTGATTTGTTCTGTGTGCATATCGAGTCAACGGGCGGCACAAACCCAGGGCAGGGCATGCCGACCAATGAAAAATGAAGGAATCCAGCTCTGATGAGCCGGGATCAAATAAGCCAGCCGCTTGCGGGTGGCTTAAGCTTCTTGCCATGGAGTGCTATGACTGTATAGAGCCAAGCGTGGGCAACGTGAGAACTGCCTGAGAGATACTGCGCGGGGCAAGTGCCATGCAGCAATCGGCAGATTATAAAGCATTGTTCTTTTATGCGCAAATCGTGATGAAACCGAGTAGCTGCAAAAGAAAAAGCCCCAGGCTCTTGCGAACCTGGGGCTTTTATTCTGGTGCCGGAGACATGAATCGAACACGCGACCTTCTCATTACGAATGAGCTGCTCTACCGACTGAGCTACACCGGCGATAAGCTATAGATTATAGCGCTTTTTCATCGGCTTCGAGGTGGTAGCTGGTCACGCGTTCCACTTCATTCTTGGAGCCGAGGACGACGCTCACGCGCTCGTGCAACTGCGTTGGCTGGATGTCCAGGATGCGCTGGCGGCCGTTGGTGGCCATGCCACCGGCCTGCTCGACAAGCCAGCTCATGGGATTGGCTTCGTACATCAGGCGCAGCTTGCCGGCCTTTTGCGGCTCGCGCTTGTCCCAGGGGTACATGAAGATGCCGCCGCGGCAGAGAATGCGGTGGACGTCGGCCACCATGGCAGCAACCCAGCGCATGTTGAAGTTCTTGCCGCGCGGGCCGTCTGCACCAGCCAGGCATTCGTCCACGTAGCGCTTCACAGGGGCATCCCAGTGGCGCATATTGGACATGTTGATGGCGAATTCCTTGGTGTCTTCGGGGATCTTGACGTTTTCCTCGATGAGTACGAACGAACCTTGCTCGCGGTCCAGCGTGAACATGGAGACACCGTCGCCCACGGTCAGCACCAGGGTGGTCTGAGGACCGTAGATGCAGTAGCCAGCAGCCACCTGCTGGGTGCCGGGCTGCATGAAGTCGCTGTCGTGCACGCCAGGGTGGCCTTCAGGCTTCTTGAGCACGCTGAAGATGGTGCCGATGGACATGTTGATGTCGATATTGGACGAGCCGTCCAGGGGGTCGAACATCAGCAGGTATTCGCCCTGAGGGTAGCGGTTGGGCACCACGTAGATGCCTTCCATTTCCTCCGATGCCATCGCGGCCAGGTGGCCGCCCCACTCATTGGCTTCGATCAGAGTCTCGTTGGCGATGATGTCCAGCTTTTTCTGCACTTCGCCCTGCACGTTTTCACTGCCGGCCGTACCCATGACGTCGCCGAGCTCACCTTTGTTCACGGCAAAGCTGATGCGCTTGCAGGCGCGGGCCACCACTTCCAGCAGCAGGCGCAACTGACCGGGGATGAGCCCGTCCACACGTTGTTGCTCGACCAGATAGCGGGTCAGGCTGATGTTTTTCTTCATGCTTCAACTCCTTGATATTCGATGCAAATCTGAAATGGACAGAAAACAGGGCAGGGCATCTGCTGTCATGGACGATGCCCCGCAGTGCGCTGCTCCAGTTCCGCCAGCAGCTCCTTGACGCGGGTTTGCTGCTTGCTGTCTTTCTGGTTCAGCGCGTATTGTTCATAGCGGGCCAGCCATTGGCGGGCCTGCGGTTCTTGCTTTTGCTCATGGGCAAGGACCATGAGCTGGAAATAGCTGTCGTAGACGGTGGCATGGTCTTGCGCCGCCTGCGCAATCTGCAGACGCTCCTGAAGATAGATGGCAGCCTGCTTCAGATCGCCCAGCTCATAGCAATTTTGCGCAATATTGGTGAGTACACCGCGTATTTGCTGCAGCTTGCCCATGGCTTTGAGGCGTTCACGCGCGACAGGAAGCAGTCGCTCGTTGGCTTGCCTGGCCGCGCGAAACTGCCCCAGTTCATGCAGCAGATAGCCTTCGTCCTCATAGACGCCGAGAATCTGCATCTGGCTCGGAAAATCCAGAGCTCGTGCAGGCCTCACGCTCTTGTCCCAGCGCATTTCGGCGGGCAGCCCGGCAATCTGCGGCAGCGGGTATTGAGCCTGAAAGGCTTTGACCTGCTTGAGCGCCGCTGCGTGATGCCCGGCATCTGCCAGCCAGCGGATGCTTGAGTAGCGCAGGAAAAAATGAGCGTATGACAGTTCAGGGTCCTGAGTGCCAGACAAAGCCGTCAGTGCCGTCTGCGCTGCTTCGGCTGCCTCTTTGGGCATGCCGCGGCGCGCATAGACGCTGGCCTGTGTGTAGTAGAGCCGGAAGATATCGCGTGCAGCGAACCCCGGCTTTTTCAACAGCGGCTCCAGCGCCTGCAGATCGGCACTCATGGCTCGCCCGCTGAAGCGGCCGCCTTCGCTGAAGACAGTGGCATAGAGGGGCGCAAAACGGGCTTCGAATCCCGCATCAGGCTTTGCTGCCTGAGTGCTCAGCGACATGCTCGCCGCAGCGACGGCAAGGGCCTTCATGCCCCGAGCCGCGTGTCGAGCAAGCATGTTCAGACCCATCAGTCCGCCAGAGCGCGGGTGATGACCTCGCGCACGTCGTTGGACAGATCGGGCTTGGCAGCCACACGGGCGATGGCTTCGCGGGCCGCAGAGCGGTAAGGCTCGGCCAGCTTCTTCCAGCGGTCCATCACCCGGGCCAGGCGGGAGGCCACCTGGGGGTTGATGCCGTCGATCTCGATCACGCGATCGGCCCAGAACACATAGCCCGCCGCATCGGCGCGGTGGAAGGCGCCGGCATTGTTGCAGTAGCTGAAGATCAGGCTGCGTGCGCGGTTGGGGTTCTTGATCTGGAAGTCGGCATGCTTCATCAGCGCCTTGACGGCCGGAAGCACATCGCCACCGCGGTCGCTGGCTGCACCTTGCAGGGCAAACCATTTGTCCAGGACCAGCGCATCCTGCTTGAACAGCGCGTGAAAGCGCTGCAGCGCCTGCTCGGCCAGCGGGCTGGCACTATAGACCAGGGCGGAGAGGGCCGCCATGCGGTCCGTCATATTGCCGGCATCCTTGCAGCGCTGGTAGGCCTTGCCGGGCCAGACCGTGTCGCCGGTGCGGGCCGCCTGCAGGCACAGCATGGACAGGGCGCGGCCCGCCAGCGCACGGCGGCCGGCGCTGACATGGTCGGGGCGGTAGGCACCGGTGTCGCGGTTGGCCTCCCAGGTGGTTTCCCACTCGGGCTGCAGGGCACTCGCGAGCTGCAAGATCATGGCTTCGCGCACGGCATGCACGCGCTGGGGATCGACTTCGGCCAGTTGCTCGGCGATATAGCTCTCGGACGGCAGCGTGAGCACCAGGTCCTTGAACGCCGCGTCCAGCTTGTCGTCGCGCAGCACGCGGCGCATGGCTTCGATAAAGGCTTCAGGCAGGATCTCGGCACTGGCGTCGCCGCTGGCCGCGATGGCCTGGAGGGCATAGCGCAGGCCCAGGCGCTGGCTGGCTTCCCATTGGTTGAACGGGTCGCTGTCATGGGCCAGCAGGGTCAGCAGATCGGCATCGCTGAATTCATGTTCCAGCACCACGGGGGCGCTGAAGCTGCGCAGCAGCGAGGGCACGGGGGCTTCGCTCACATTGCTGAAGACAAAGCGCTGTTCGGCTTCGGTCAGCACCAGCATGCGGCTGGCGACTGCCTGGGCTGCATCTTCGCCTGGCAATTGCAGGGCTATGGGCTGACCGCTGGCCGTGAGCAGACCCATTTGCACGGGAATGACGAACGGCAGTTTCTCGGCCTGACCCACGGTGGGCGCGCAGCTTTGCGACAGCGTCAGCGTATAGGTCCGGGCTGCGGCATCGTACTGGCCCACGGCCTTGAGCACAGGCGTGCCGGCCTGGCTGTACCAGCGGCGGAACTGCTGCAGATGCTGGGCCAGGGGAGAGTCGGGGTTGGCGTCGGCGATGGCCTGCGAGAAGTCGTCGCAAGTCACGGCCTGGCCGTCATGGCGCTCGAAGTACAGCTTCATGCCCCTGGCAAAGCCTTCGCGGCCGACCAGGTTGTGCTGCATGCGCACGACTTCCGCACCTTTTTCGTAGATCGTGACCGTGTAGAAGTTGTTGATCTCGATATAGCTGTCGGGGCGCACGGGGTGGGCCATGGGGCCTGCATCTTCGGGGAACTGCACGGTGCGCAGCACGCGTACATCGTCGATGCGCTTGACGGCACGTGCCGAGGCCGTGCCCGCCATGTCCATGCTGAACTCCTGATCGCGGAAGACCGTCAGGCCTTCCTTGAGGCTCAGCTGGAACCAGTCGCGGCAGGTGACGCGGTCACCCGTCCAGTTATGGAAGTATTCGTGACCGACGACGGATTCGATATTGGCGTAATCGGTGTCGGTGGCCGTGGCCTGGCTGGCCAGAACATACTTGGTGTTGAAGATGTTCAGGCCCTTGTTCTCCATGGCGCCCATGTTGAAGTCGCTGGTGGCGACGATCATGAAGCGGTCCAGATCCAGGCTCAGGCCGAAGCGGGCCTCGTCCCATGCCACGGAGTGCATGAGGGAGTTCATGGCGTGCTCGGTCTTTTCGAGGTCGCCGGGGCGCACATAGACCTGCAGCAGGTGATCGCGGCCGGCACGGCTCTTGATCTTCTGCTCGCGGGCCACCAGATTGCCGGCCACCAGCGCAAACAGATAGCTGGGCTTTTTATGCGGATCGACCCACTTGGCAAAGTGGCGACCGTCCTCCAGGTCGCCGGACTCCACCAGATTGCCGTTGGACAGCAGCACCGGGTACTGGGCCTTGCTGGCGCGCAGCGTGACGGTGTACATGGCCATCACGTCGGGGCGGTCCAGGAAGTAGGTGATGCGGCGGAAGCCTTCTGCCTCGCACTGCGTGAAGAACGTGTCCTCGCTCACATACAAGCCCATGAGCTTGGTGTTCTTGATGGGGGCACAGGTGGTGAAGATCTCCAGCTCCACGGGCTCGTTGCCCTCGGGCAGGTTCTCCAGCACCAGCTGGTCGCCATCCATCTTGAAGGAGGTACCACCGCCGTTGACCATCACTCGCGCCAGATTCAGCTCGTCGCCGTCCAGGCGCAGCGCCTGTGCCGGCACCTCGGGGTTGCGGCGCACGCGCATCTTGCTGAGCACGCGCGTCTTGGCCGGGTCCAGGTCAAAAGTCAGGTCCACCGTGTCGATCCACCAGGCCGGGGCCTCGTAGTCGGCACGGTAAATCGCGGTGGCCGGGGCTTGCCCGTCACGCAGTTGCAGCATATCGATTCCTTTCTAGGATCAGAGGCCTTGCTTGAGCGAGGCTTCGATAAACACATCCAGGTCACCGTCCAGCACCTTCTGGGTGGCCGAGACTTCAACGTTGGTGCGCAAGTCCTTGATGCGGCTGTTGTCCAGCACATAGGAGCGGATCTGGTGACCCCAGCCCACATCGGTCTTGGTGTCCTCGAGCTTTTGCTGCTCTTCCATGCGCTTGCGCATCTCGAAGTCGTACAGCCTGGAGCGCAGGCGCTGCCATGCTACGTCACGGTTGCTATGCTGCGAGCGGCCGTCCTGGCACTGCACCACGATGCCCGTGGGGATGTGGGTCAGGCGCACGGCCGAATCGGTCTTGTTGATGTGCTGACCGCCGGCGCCCGAGGCGCGGTAGGTGTCGGTGCGCACATCCGACGGATTGATGTTGATCTCGATGGAGTCATCGATCTCGGGGTAGACGAACAGCGAGGAAAAGCTGGTGTGACGGCCGCCCGAGCTGTCGAAGGGCGACTTGCGCACCAGACGGTGCACGCCGGTTTCGGTGCGCAGCAGGCCGTAGGCATACTCGCCTTCGACCTTGATGGTGGCACTCTTGATGCCGGCTACGTCGCCCGGAGTCTCTTCTTCGACCGTGGCCTTGAAGCCCTTGCGTTCGGCGTACTTCAGGTACTGGCGCAGCAGCATGCTGGCCCAGTCGCAGGCTTCGGTGCCGCCGGCGCCGGCCTGGATGTCGATGAAGCAGTTGAGCGGATCGGCTTCGCCGCCGAACATGCGGCGGAACTCGAGCTCCTCGATCAGCGGCTTGAGCTTGGCGGTTTCGGCTTCGATGGTTTCAAGGCCGGCATCATCGCCTTCTTCCTTGCTCATCTCGAACAGCTCGGAATTGTCGGCCAGCTCGGTGGTGAGCTTCTCCAGGGTCAGCACGACGGAGTCGAGCGACTTCTTTTCCTTGCCCAGTTCCTGTGCCTTCTTGGGGTCGTTCCAGACGGCAGGGTCTTCCAGCGAGGCGTTTACCGTGCGCAGGCGTTCGTACTTGGCATCGTAGTCAAAGATACCTCCGGAGATCTGCCGTGCGCTCGGCCAGATCTTGGAGGGTGTTGCCGATAGAGTTGACGCGTTCTGCTTCCATGGTGAATCCGTTGTTCTTGCTGATAAATAAGGGCTGATTTTCTCATGCCGGACGGCTGTAAGGATGCAATGGCCTTCGACAGGGTTTTTGAGTGCTTCATCGGGGTGTCTTTTTGAGCCCCGCTATGCCCCTGATACCACCATCGGTTTTATTCATGGATGTCGTTACTTGAAGTAACAAATACTGAATAGAATTCGCAGGCACGCGCAGTGTGTACGCGCTTTTCAGGCAGTTTCCCCTATTCCCCATCTCGCAGGTGCCAGACCTTGCAGGTCGCCCAGGCGCCCAATTCCCCATGAACTTCTTTCGCAACCTCAAGCTGGCCAACAAGCTGCTGGTGTCTTTTGTGCTGATCCTGCTGATCAGTGCGGTATCGGGCCTGTACGGCCTGGTCCAGATGGAGCGTGTCAATGCCACGGCCACCGATCTGGCGCGCCAGTGGCTGCCGGCGGCCCGCAATCTGCAGGACATGCGTTATCAGCTTCAGCGCTATCGCTCGCAGACCATGCAGCATGTGATGGCGCAGTCGTCCGAGGAAATGGCGGTCTATGACAAGAGCATGCCCAAGCTCTGGGACGAGCTGGTCCAGAACCAGCAGTCGTATGCCAAGTACGTGAGAACCGACAAGGAGCGAGCCCTGCTGGCCGAAATCGGCGAGGAGCTCAAGGCCTATGCCGTGCAGACGGCCAAGGTGGTGGATCTGTCGCATCAGCTGCTCAACGATGACGCCAGCGAAATCTTGCGCGGCGAGTCGCTCAAGATCAGCCGCGGCATCAATACACGTCTGGATGCTCTCAGCGAGATCAACCATCAGGCGACCGAGGAAACCAATCAGGCCGGCGATGACCTGTATGCAGCTGCCCGCTGGTGGGTGATGGCGCTGCTGCTGGGCTCCATCGTCATCGGCGTGGCGCTGGCGGTGCTGATCGCACGCTCCATCTCGCGTCCTTTGCAGTCGGCCGTTCAGCTGGCCCAGTCCGTGGCTGCGGGCGATCTGAGTGCCAGCATCACTGTGCAAAGCCGCGATGAAGTGGGCCAGCTGCTGCAGGCGCTCAAGGACATGAATACAAGCCTGCAGCGTATCGTGGGTCAGGTGCGCCAGGGCACGGACTCGATTGCCTCGGCCAGCAGCCAGATTGCCAGTGGCAACCAGGATCTGTCCTCGCGCACCGAAGAGCAGGCCAGCTCGCTGGAGCAGACGGCGGCCTCGATGGAAGAGCTGACCGCCACCGTGCAGCAGAACGCCGGCAATGCCCAGCAGGCCAATCAGATGGCGTCTGCCGCATCGCAGGTGGCCGTGCGCGGCGGTGCCACCGTGGCCCAGGTGGTGCAGACCATGTCGGCCATCAACGAGTCCTCGCGCAAGATCGTGGACATCATCGGCGTGATCGACTCCATTGCCTTCCAGACCAATATCCTGGCGCTGAACGCGGCGGTGGAAGCGGCCCGTGCGGGTGACCAGGGCCGTGGCTTTGCCGTGGTGGCCTCCGAAGTGCGCACCCTGGCCCAGCGCTCGGCCGAGGCGGCCAAGCAGATCAAGCAGCTGATCGACGACTCCGTGAGCAAGGTGCAGGAAGGCAGCACTCAGGTCGACGAGGCCGGCAAGACCATGGACGAGATCGTGATGAGCGTGCGCCGCGTCACCGACATCATGGGCGAGATCTCGGTGGCCAGCCACCAGCAGACCTCGGGCATCGAGCAGGTCACCCAGGCCGTGACACAGATGGATCAGATGACCCAGCAGAACGCCGCCCTGGTGGAGGAGGCTGCAGCCGCGACCGACGCGCTGCGCAGTCAGGCCGCCGCGCTGGCCGAGACGGTGAGCTTCTTCAAGCTCGGCGCCCAGTCCGGTCTGCAAGCCACGCCAGCCCTGGCGCCTGCGGCGCTCAAGTCCGCGCCTGCCAGGGCTGCGATCAAGGCTGCGGCCCCGCTCAAGGCCCCGTCGCCTGCGCTCAAGCGCCCTGCGATGTCGGCGGCGAGCAAGCCGCCGGTCCTGAGCTCCGCGAAAAGCGCAGCAGCGCCCCAGCCGCAAAAGGCAGCAACGGCAGACGATGGCGAGTGGGAGAGCTTCTAAGTCCGGTACAGGCGTGCGGTGCCGGGCCTGGTGCCGTTAGCTATTTTGCTATTGATTAAGAAGCTTCTATCGTATGTATTCATTGAATTTCAATATGTTTTGTATCTGAAATCCTTTGATATAAGGCGGTATAAGCTTCTTTGTTGATAGCGAGTAACAAGCCTGCCTTCGAAACAAAAACACCCCGCAGCCGTGGCTGACGGGGTGTTTTTGTTTCCGGGGAGCAGGAGCGGCGTGATCCGCTCCTGCCGCCTCGCATCAGCCGCCGCGCGTGATGGGCACTTCGGCGTTCTTGCCGTAGCTGCCGTATTTGCCCAGCTCCCATTTGGCGATCGCGTTGCGGTGCACCTCGTCGGGGCCGTCGGCAAAGCGCAGCGTGCGTGCCGCAGCATAGGCATAGGCCAGCGGGAAGTCGTCGCACATGCCGCCGCCGCCGTGGACCTGCATGGCCCAGTCTATGACCTGGCAGGCCATGCTGGGGGCGACGACCTTGATCATGGCGATCTCGGTCCTGGCCACCTTGTTGCCGGCCACATCCATCAGCCAGGCGGCCTTGAGCGTCAGCAGGCGCGCCATGTCGATCTTGCAGCGCGCTTCGGCAATGCGCTCCTGCGTCACGGTCTGCTGGGCCACGCTCTTGCCGAAGGCCACGCGGCTGCTGGCGCGCTTGCACATCAGCTCCAGCGCACGCTCGGCCAGGCCGATCAGGCGCATGCAGTGGTGAATGCGGCCCGGGCCCAGGCGGCCCTGGGCGATCTCGAAGCCGCGCCCTTCGCCCAGCAAGATATTGCCGACGGGAACGCGCACGTTCTCGAAATACATCTCCATATGGCCGTGGGGCGCATCGTCATAGCCCATCACGTTCAGCGGGCGCTCGATGCGTATGCCCTTGGCATCGGCCGGGATGATGATCATGCTCTGCTGCGAATGCTTGGCCGCTTCGGGGTCGGTCTTACCCATGGTGATGAAGACCTGGCAGCGAGGATCGCCGGCACCCGAGATCCACCACTTGTGGCCGTTGATCACGTATTCGTCGCCCTGGCGCTCGATGCGCGTGCAGATATTGGTGGCGTCGGAGGAGGCGACTTCGGGCTCGGTCATGGCGAAGGCCGAGCGGATCTTGCCTTCCAGCAAGGGCTTGAGCCAGCGCTCCTTGAGCTCGGCACTGCCGTAGCGGGCAATGGTCTCCATATTGCCGGTGTCCGGCGCGGAGCAGTTGAAGACTTCGGAAGCCCATGGCACACGGCCCATGATTTCGGCCAGTGGAGCGTATTCCTGATTGGTCAGGCCCGCGCCGTGGTAGCCCGAGGCTTCGGCGCTGTCCACGGGCAGAAACAGATTCCATAGGCCCGCGGCCTGGGCCTTGGGCTTGAGCTTTTCAATGGTTTGCAGCGGCGTCCAGCGCTTGCCGGCGGCCGTGTTGGCCTGCATCTCCTCGGCATACTCCTTTTCCGCCGGGTAGATGTGTTCGTCCATGAACTTGAGCAGGCGTTGCTGCAAGTCCTTGGTTTTGGGCGAGTAGTCGAAGTCCATGAGTGCTCCTTTTGTTGTGGGACGGTCAAGTTGCGTGGTGGTGGATAAAAAGTCAGGCGCGCTGAGCGAAGGACCAGGCCAGCTCCGCCATGGGGCGGGCGGTGTCGCCCGAGGCCTTGGCCTGGGCGCTGGAGGCCGTGCCGGCCTCGACGCGCTTGGCAATGCCTTGCAGGATGGCCGCGATGCGGAACATGTTGTAGGCCAGGTAGAAGTTCCAGTCGCGCTGCAGCGTGGCCACATCGGCAATGCCGGTGCGCTGGCAGTAGCGCTGGATGTAATCGTGCTCGGCAGGGATGCCCAGGCCTGCGATGTCCAGCCCCGCGATGCCGCGGCCCAGCTCGGCCGGTATATGCCAGCTCATGCAGTGGTAGCTGAAGTCGGCCAGCGGATGCCCCAGCGTGGACAGCTCCCAGTCCAGCACGGCAATCACGCGCGGCTCGGTGGGGTGGAACATCAGGTTGTCCAGGCGGTAGTCGCCATGCACGATGGAGACGCGGCCTTCGTCGCGCGCACTGGCCGGCATATGGGCGGGCAGCCACTCCATCAGCTTGTCCATCTCGGGAATCGGCTGGGTGACGGAGGCCACATACTGCTTGCTCCAGCGACCGATCTGGCGCTCGAAGTAATTGCCGCTCTTGCCGTAGTCGGCCAGGCCGCGCTCGGCAAACTTCACGCTGTGCAGGGCTGCGATCACTCGGTTCATCTCGTCGTAGATCTGGCCGCGCTCGGCAGGCGTCATGCCGGGCAGGGACTGGTCCCAGAGCACGCGACCCTCCATGAACTCCATGATGTAGAAGGCGCGGCCGATGACGGATTCATCCTCGCACAGCGCATACATATGCGGCACGGGCACATCGGTGCCGGCCAGGCCCTTCATGACGCGGTATTCGCGCTCGATCGCATGGGCCGAAGGCAGCAGCTTGGCCACGGGACCGGGCTTGGCGCGCATCACATAGCTCTGGCCGGGCGTGATCAGCTTGTAGGTGGGGTTGGACTGGCCGCCCTTGAACATTTCCACCTGCAGCGGGCCCTCAAAGCCCTGGACATGCCGGCTCATCCAGTCGGTCATGGCATTGGTATCAAACGCATGCTGATCGGAAACCGCGCGGGTGCCGACGAAATGCTCATAAGTGCTCATGCTGTCTCAGTCCTTTGTTCGATTTGTGATGGGCAAGGCGCAGCCCGCCACGCTGCACAAAAGTGCAGCGAGCGAATGCGTGAAAGGGGGAGAGTTGCCGCAGCACGCGGCAAGAGAGAAACGAAGGTGAAAACTGGCGCGATACCCGCCAGAGATGCCGAGCAAGAGCCGCCTCGCGGCGATGGCATCGTCCCCCTCCCGCAAGCGCAGCGAAGCGAGAGAGGGGGAAGCGGCAAAGCCGCTCAGGGGGTGAATCAGTGGTCGGTGTCTGCAATACGCAGCAGCGTCACCCGGTCGCGCACGATGAGGCCACCCGGTTCGATGCGAATCACTTCCTCGCGCTCCATGGATTTGAGTTCCTGGTTCACGCGCTGGCGCGAGGCGCCCAGCAACTGCGCCAGCTCCTCCTGCGCCAGATGCAGGCCGATGCGGATCTCGTTGCTGTCCGACAGGCTCATCACGCCATAGCTGCGCGTCAGGTGCAACAGCTGCTTGGCCAGGCGCGCGCGCAGCGGCAAGGTGTTGAGGTCTTCCACCAGACCGTAGAGCTGACGTACTCGGCGTGCATTGAGGCGCAAGATCGCTTCGGAAAACTCCACATGCTCTGCCAGAATGCGCTTGAAGTCCGCCTTGGATACGCACAGCAGCGTGGTCTCGCCATGGGCATAGGCATCGTGCGTGCGCTTGTCGCCATCCAGAATCGCCACATCCCCGAACCAGATGCCCGGCTCCACATAGGTCAGCGTGATCTGCTTGCCCGTGATGGAGGTGGAGCTGACCCGCACCGCGCCACGTGCACAGGCAATCCACTCCTCGGGCGGTTCGCCGCGAGCGCAGATGAGCATGCCATCTTTGTATCGTTTGACGTAAGCGCATCGAAGAATGTCGTGCCGCAAAGAGGGCGAAAGGGATGAAAACCAGCGACCAGAGTTGATCGCCTCACGTTCTTCCATACTAAGAATTGGCTCGTCCATGTTCTGTCTTATGCGTGACTGGTAACCGCCCCATTGTCGCGTGTGGGACCGGCTGTGCCGCAACTGCGGGACTCAGGGTTGTCACCTGTGTGTCCGCTTCTAACGCGAAGAGGGCTTGCGCCGATCAAGAAAACCCAGCAGTCATGCGGGCTGCGGCGCGACGGAAAACAAAAATGCCCGCGGGCTGCGGGCATTCAGTCTTGTCATCTGCGGTATTTCATGCGCCGAGTTTTTCAGGCGCGATGGATCTGTGGCTTTAAGTGAAAATAGCTGGTAGCTCTTATCTTTCAAGCGCTCCAAGCTATTGAATTAGTAGTGCGTGGATTCACGCAGCAGCTTGCATGCGCGCCAGCAGATGCTTGGCCGCAGCTTCCGGATCGGGGGCGTTGACCAGGGCGCGTACCACGGCCACCGAGCCCACGCCCGTGGCACGCACGGCGGGGAACAGGTCCTCGGAAATGCCGCCAATCGCCACCAGCGGGTATTGCTGCATCAGCCGCACATAGGCCGCCAGCCGCGCCAGTCCTTGCGGGGCTGTCGCCATCTTCTTGAGCGTGGTGGGAAAGACCGCGCCCAGGGCGATATAGCTGGGCTGGACCGCATGGGCGCGCACCATCTCGGCGTAGCCATGGGTGGAGACGCCCAGGCGTGTGCCCGAGCTACGGATGGTCTGCAGATCGCGCTGGCCGATCACGTCCAGATCTTCCTGGCCCACATGGATGCCGTAGGCGCCTGCGTCCAGCGCGGCCTGCCAGTGGTCGTTGATGAACAGGCGTGCCTGCGTGCCCTTGACGGCATCAACAGCGGCCTTGACCTCTTGTGCAACGGCGGCCCTGTCGCCGGACTTGAAACGCAGCTGCACCGTGGGCACACCCGCGCGGGCCATGCGGCCCACCCATTCGGCCGTGGGCAGCACGCCATACAGGCCCAGCTCGCGCGGACAATGGGCAAAAGCCAGTGCCGGGTCGGCCTTGCCGAGACCGAAGTCGCGTGGGGCGTCGGGCCAGTGGGTGACATCGAACTGGTTGGTGCGTTCGCTCTGGCACTGCCAGGCCTGGGCCAGTGTTTGTGCATCCACGGCGATAAAGCCCAGCTGGCTGCAGGCTTCCAGCGCAGCCAGATAGGCGGGCTCCTGGCGCAGCGCGGGCGGCACGGGCTGGGGCGTCAGCTCGACCGAGTTGGCATCGTGGTGCAACTGGGCGCCAAAATTGGCACTGTGCTGGTGGATGATGGCTTGCGCCAGGGCCTTGATTTCTGCGGAGTCCATGGGCCGGCCTTTATTCCTGATGCCAGAAAGGGGTGCCCAGCACGGGCGTGCTGGGCTGGGCGGCGTTCTGCTCCGCCATGGCGCCAGCGCGCCAGGCGGCGTGACCGGCATTGACGGCATCGGAGAAGGCTCCGGCCATGGCCACGGGATCTTCGGACAGGGCCACGGCGGTGTTCAGCAGCACGGCGTCATAACCCCATTCCATCACGGTGCAGGCATGGGAGGGACGGCCCAGGCCGGCATCGACGATCAGCGGCACCTTCAGGCGCTCGCGCAGCATCTGCATGGCATAGGGGTTGATGGGGCCGCGGCCGGTGCCTATGGGCGCAGCCCAGGGCATGACGGCTTGGCAGCCCACGTCGACCAGTTTCTGGCACAGCACCAGGTCGTAGGTGGTGTAGGGCAGGACCTGGAAGCCGTCCTTGATGAGGATGGAGGCAGCTTCCACCAGATTGAGCGTGTCGGGCTGCAGCGTGTAGTCGTCGCCGATCAGCTCCAGCTTGATCCAGGGTGTGTCGAAGACTTCACGCGCCATCTGGGCCGTGGTCACGGCTTCCTGGATGGTCATGCAGCCTGCCGTGTTGGGCAGCACGGGCACATTGAGCTTGCGCAGCAGCTCCCAGAAGCTGGCGCCGGTCTCGGCCGCATTGCTGCCCTGGCGGCGCAGCGAGGCCGTGACCATGGCGGGCCTGGAACGCTCCACAGCCGCTTCGAGAATCGCCGGCGAGGGATAGCGCGAGGTGCCCAGCAGCAAGCGGCTTTCAAAACGTTGGCCGTAGAGAACCAGGGTGTCGTCGGTGGTTTTTGTATTCATGATTTATCTATATCTCTTGTCTTTGTACCGCAATGGGCGTGAAGCCCAGTGAGCCTCAAACAGGCATGTGCCAAGTCAGTGACACCGAGCAAGAGCCGTCTCGCCGCGAGGGTGTCGTCCCCTGGGGGAAGGCGCGAAGCGACTCAGGGGGATTCATTTCTAGCCGCCTGTCACCGGAGAGATGACTTCCATCCTGTCGCCCTCGTTGAGCGGATGGTCGGCGTACTGCGTCTTGGGCACAAACACCGTGTTGACCGCCACGGCAAACGGGGGCTTGGCCTGCATCTGCGCCAGCGCATCGGCCACGGTGGCATGGGCTTGCAGCTCGGTGGCTTGCTGATTGAGGGTGATCTTCATGGCATGAAACGGAAAATAAAGCGGGTGCTAAGTTAAACCTCTGCACGGCGGCGCTTGCGTGCGCAGGGGGTGCAAGTGCTGTGCGCCAAAGTTCGGGCTCGCGGCTCAGCTGCGATGCACGGCGACATCGAACTCGCGCGCCAGCGGCGAGTCGTTGTGGTCCACAAGCTCCAGCACCACGTCGAGCATGGCGGGCGAGATCATGAAGCCGTGGCGGTAGAGGCCGTTGACTTCCATGACGCGCGGCGTCAGCAGGCGCACGGCGGGCAGATTATCGGGCAGGGTGGGGCGGCACTGGGTGGCGATCTCCACAATCCGGCCTTCGGCAAAGCCGGGGTGCACGGTATAGGCCGCGCTCAGCAGCTCCAGCGTGGAGCGCACGCTGGCCGGCGACATATCGTCGGACTCGATCTCGGTGGCGCCGATCACGAACAGATGATCTTCCTTGGGCGCGATATAGATGGGGTAGCGCGGATGGATCAGGCGTGTGGGGCGCTGCAGCGTGACTTCGGGCGCATGGATGCGCACCACCTCGCCGCGAATGCCGCGCAGTTGCTTCCACTGGCTGCGGGCCCCCAGGCCGCGGCAGTCGAACACGAAGTCGGGCTGGCCGGCTTCGCCGGGACGGAAGTCGCCGACCTCGCGCGGGCTGTCCCAGTGCAGCTGCACGCCCAGGGCGCTGAGCTTGTCGACCAGCGCCGTCAGCAGCTGACGGTTGTCGAGCTGGCCTTCGCCGGGCAGATAGACGGCCTGGTTGAAGCGTCCCTGCAGCGCGGGCTCGCAGTCCTGCAGTGCCGCGCCGGTCTTCTCCTGCATGGCCGGCAGGCTGGGGTTGATGCGCCGGTTTTTCTCCAGCAGGCCGAAAAAGCGTGCCGCATCGCCCTGATCCTGGCGGTGCCAGAGAATCAGCGTGCCGTTTTGCTGCAGAAACACATGCTGCTCGAGCTGAGCTATCAGCTCGGGCCAGCGCTTGAGCCCATGCTGGCCCATGCGCACCACGCCGGGCTCGGTAATGGCCGACTCGGCCAGCGGCGCCAGCATGGCGGCTGCCACGCGCGCCGCAGCACCATCGCCTTGCGGGCCATGGGCGTCATAGAGGTCGATGGCGTGACCGCGCTGGGCCAGGGCCAGAGCCAGCAGACGGCCCATGAGGCCGCCGCCGAGAATTGCGATCTTTGAAGAAGCTTGTAGCAATGACATGTGCAAATCGTTTTCCATCCGGACACAGGAACAGGGCCATGTGCAGGACAAAACGCGGCATGCCTTGCGGCTTGTGAAACTCCCCACGCCAGCATGACCTGGATCGGGTGCAGGGGGCACAGGGCACGGATGGTGCTCTGGTGCGCAGCCCGTGGCTGGCGCAGCCCCAGGGTGTTTCTCAGTCCGCACAGGCTGCTTGCCTGCGGGACACCCCTGTTTCGTCCGTTGGACATTACAGCACAACCGCAAACAGCACGCATTGACCATGCGCATGGGCGATAATTTTTGCCATGACAGTGATTGCTTCTTCCTCCATCTCCGGCGCCGCAAAAAAGCGCTATGCACGCGTGCTCTCCATAGCCGGCTCGGACAGCGGCGGTGGCGCCGGCATCCAGGCCGACCTCAAGACCTGTGCGGCTCTGGGCTGCTACGGCATGACGGCGATCACGGCCATCACCGTGCAGAACACGCTGGGTGTGACGGGTATTCACGGCATTCCGCTCGATACCGTGCGCGGCCAGATCGATGCCGTTGTGCAGGACATAGGCGTCGATGCCGTCAAGATCGGCATGCTGGCAACCCCCGATGTGGTGAGCGTGGTGGCGGATGCGATCCGTCGCCACGGTATCAGGAACGTGGTGCTGGACCCCGTGATGGTGGCCACCAGTGGTGACCGCCTGATCGTTCCCGAGACGGCACAGGCGCTGGTCCAGGAGCTGTTCCCGCTGGCGACGGTGATTACCCCCAATCTGGATGAAGCAGCTTTGCTGCTGGGTCGCAACATCGACGGCATTGCAGCGCTGGATGCGGCCGTGGCCGATCTGCTGGCCATGGGCGCGCCGGCCGTATTGCTCAAGGGCGGGCATCTGAGCGGCGATCTGGTCATGGATGTGCTGGGCCGGCAAGGCCAGCAGGTCGGCGACTATCTGCGCCTGCAGTCGCAGCGCATCGTCACCCATAACGGCCATGGCACGGGCTGCACGCTGTCGTCGGCGATTGCCTCCTTCCTGGCTCAGGGGCTGGCGCTGGAGGCCGCAGTGACCGAGGCGCGCCGCTATATTCTGGGCGCCATCGAGGCGGGAGCCGAGGTCTATACCGGCCAGGGTCACGGCCCCCTCAATCATGGCTATGCGCCGCGTGCACAGCTGATCGTCGAAGGCTGATTACGGCGCCCGCAAAAAAGGCCTGCTGCTGCAGGCCTTTGCTTTGGGTGTTCGTGTTGCAGGGCTTACCAGCCCCAGACCAGATTCTTGGCCACCCAGCCGCTCTGGCCGTTGCTGCGCTGCACCTGGGCCCAGCTACCTTGCTTTTTCAGAGTCTGCAGCACCTCATGCTGCTCCAGCTTGCCCACGCGCTTGTGCTTCTGGCCGGGGCCGGAGCGCAGATTGGCCGTGCGCGCCGTCACCACCATATGCGGGCTCTTGCTGGTCAGCGGGGCGTGGACCCAGCCCAGCGTGGACTCGTAGTCCTTCACGCGCAGCCACTGCCCCTTGCGCTGGGTGACTTGCAGCGGATAGCCCTTGCTCAGTTCCCAGAGGGTTGCGGAGCGGGTGTTGGGCTGCTCGCGCACATTCACGGTCTTGCCCTTGATACTGACAAATTCCTGGGCTTGTGCGAGGGCCGGCAGCAGGCCGGCGGTGAGCGCACCCAGCGCGATCAGGCTTGAAGTGGCGGCGGTGCGGATCCAGCGGTTGCAAGGCACGGGGCAGATTCTCCTTTTATCGATTGAAAACAGGCTGTAACCCCCATCGGACTTGCGTGGCTAGCTATAGTTCCTGTAGAAAGCTGACAGGGGCTGAACACCCGACAGCCATAAAGGAATGCCATGAACCAGCCAACCAGCGCCCATGGGCGTGCCTCGTTGACCACCCGATTGACGCTTGCATTGACGGCTCTGGCCGCCGCGACCCTGCTCACGGCCTGCCAGAGTAGGGCATCGGCGACTGCAGCGGCTGCAACACCTGCCGCCGCTGCGGCGCCAAAAGCCGGGGATCCTCAGATGCTGGGCCAGCAATTGCTGGCCGCTGCCGCGCAGGGCGATGCCGTGGCGGTGCGCAATCTGCTGGCTGGCAACGCGCCTGTCGACGTGCAGGACGCCCGGGGCAATACCCCATTGCTGCTGGCCACGGCGGCCAACCATATCGAGGTGGCGCGATCGCTGCTGATGCACGGTGCCAGCCCCAATATCCAGAACCAGATGCAGGACAGCGCCTATCTGCTGGCCGGTGCGCAGGGCCGGCTGGAGATTGTGCGTATGACGATTTCCTATGGCGCCGATCTCAAGAGCACCAACCGCTATGGCGGCACGGCCCTGATTCCGGCTTGCGAGCGCGGCCATCTGGAAACGGCCCAGGCGCTGATCGCCGCCGGCGTGAATGTGAACCATGTCAACCGGCTGGGCTGGACCTGCCTGATGGAAGCCGTGGTGCTCAGCGACGGCGGGCCGCGCCATCAGGCCATCATTCGGGCCTTGATCGACGCGAAGGCGGATCTGAATCTGCCTGACAAGGATGGGGTGACGGCCCTGGCCCATGCACGCCAGCGCGGGCAGAAGGCCGTGGTTCATATGCTGCAGGCGGCGGGCGCCAAGTAAGAACAGAGGAGATGGCTGCAGAGCCTTTCTACCGCGCGTGTGATGCTATTGCCTTTGAGTTTCAGTCAGGCAGCAACGGAGCGAGGCTGCAGCTGGCGTGTGGCGAGAGCCACCACAAAAGTCAGCGCCAGCGTGGGCAGGGCCGAGCCCAGGGCCGTGCTCACATAGGGCAGCAGGTGATAGAAGGCAATGCCCAGCACCCAGATGGCCACGGCATCCCAGCGCATGGCGGGCGCTTTTTGCATCAGTTGCACGGCATCGGTGCCAAAGGCCAGGCGACCCAGCATCACGCCGAACAGCGGCACAAAGCAGGAGCTGAGCAACAGCAAAAACGGCTCCAGACTGTGCATGGGCAGCACCATGGCCAGTGCCGTGCACAGGGCCGCGATCAGCAGGCCCCAGCGGCGAATGCTCCAGCCAGGTTGCAGGCTGTGGGCCGACATGGCGCCCGAGTAGGCATCGCCATAGGCATTGTCCACCTCGTCGATCAGAATCAGCGACAGGGCAATCAGCCCGCCCTGGGCCAGCAGCAGGGCCGTGACCAGGTCTTCGCTGGGCAGGGTCAGGGCCACCAGCACGCCCAGGGAGTAGCACCAGATATTGGCCAGGGCAAAGCCGGTCCAGGCACCCGTCAGCGCGGACTTGCCGCTTTTGCCGTGGCGCGCATAGTCGGCCACCAGCGGCAGCCAGCTGATGGGCATGGCGATCACCAGATCGACGGCGCCGAGCATGCTCATGCCGCCTGCACCTTCGCGGGCCAGCAAGGTCCCGAGGCCCGTGACGCCGGCCATTTTGAGGAATTGCCAGCTCAGCCACAGCAGCGAGGCAATCACCAGCGGCAAGGCTACGCGCGAGATGATGCGGCGCACCAGGGTGGTCATGGAGCCGCTCATCAGCAGCAGGATCACGCCACCCCAGAGCAGAGTGGCCAGCCAGGGCCAATAGGCAGCGCCCATGATGCCGCTTTGTTTGCCCAGCGCCACGGTGGCGTCACGCATCACCACCAGCTCGAAACTGCCCCAGCCCAGCAGCTGGATGATGTTGAGCACGATAGGCAGTCGTGCGAAGTGGCGGCCGTAGACGCTGTGCATCAGCCCTGCACTGGACAGGCCGCTGTCGCAGCCCAGCTTGCCCACCCAACCCAGCAGACCGGCACCGATCAGCGAGCCGATGGCTATCGCGATCAGCGCATGTAGCGGGCTGAGCGCGGGCAGCAGATAGGCGCCCATCTGCATGACCAGCAGGCCTACGCCCAGGCTGAACCACAGCGAGGCATGGTCGCGCCAGGCAAAGACGCGCTCCTTAGCCGTCACCGGGGCCAGGGCCCGATTGGCCGATGTGGAAGAAGATGAATTCATGAATGCTCCGCCAGAAAAACGAAGCAGGGGGCCGCATGGTTTGCGCGGCGAGCCAGCAAAGACATGGCCAGTCGCGGTCTGACACCTTGGACAGCTTCCCTGCGCGAGGATGATCTCGGGCAAGCGGTGGTCAAGACACCGCTTGCGCAATCAGGTTCAAAGGGACTCTCTCAGCCCTGACCGGTCTTGGTCAGGACACCCCCAGCATTGCTGCCTGCCTTGGGCTGCAGCGAGCGCGATTGTGCCAGACATGCAGCGGCGGGGGCAGAACTGCAGCGCAAAGCTGTGTTGCAAATGCTTGCAAATCAGAGTGCCTGTCTTGACCCCGTTGCGTCTGCTGCTGCGTTTCAGCCTCCGACAAGTTTGTTTCACGCCGCTGTGGCTGTACCTTGAGGAGGCCTTGTCCATGTTGTCTGTCCATATCGAACCCCCGGTTCCAGGTTTCTTGCTGTCGCGCGGCCGTTTGCTGCGCGCTTCTCTGCTCTGCGCTGTCGCGATGGTGGCCGCCGCGCCGGCCTCGGCCTGGACGCGCGGCAACCACAAGCTGGCCCAGGTCAGCATCATCGAACGTGCCACGGGCCGGGTACTGCCCCAGTACAGTCACGAGGGAGAGCTGTGGGTGGTGGGCCGCCCCGGTGCCAACTATGCGGTGCGCATCCGCAACCTCGAGAGCCGCCGCATCATGGGCGTCATCAGCGTCGACGGGGTCAATGCCATCAATGGCCGCACGGCGAGCTCTCGCGCCGAAGGCGGCTATGTGCTGGATGCGGGCGACAGCTATGACGTGCGGGGCTGGCGCAAGAGCAATGACAACGTGGCCGCGTTCTATTTCTCCGAAAGCGATATGTCCTATGCCGCCAGAACCGGCAGGCCGCAGGATGTGGGCGTGATCGGGGTCGCACTGTACCGTGAAAAGCTGCCAGAGCCTGCTGCCTATCAGGGGCCGCTCCATGAGCCGCAAGCGCAGGCCAGTGCCTCGGCGGCTGAATCTGCTGCGGCGGATGTCGCCGTGCCGCAGGCCGCCAGCAAGAGCCGCAGCGCCGAGCGCCGGGCACCATCGGCCTCGCCGGCCCCCTCGCTAGGCACGGGCCATGGCGCGGTGGAGCGCTCGCAAGTCACCCAGGTGGAGTTCGAGGCCGATACAGACCAGCCCCGGCAGATGGTGCGCATTCGTTACGACAGCTATGCCAATCTGGTCGCCAGAGGCGTGATTCGCGAGCCTCGTCCACGGCCGCCGCAGCCGCGCGTGCCCAATCCCTTTCCTGGCGACAATGGTTTTGTCCCGGACCCGCCGCGCAACTGAGCAAAGTGGGCTGCGGAGTTTGCATAATCGCGGGCATGCTTGCACCGCCGCTTGCCCAAGCCCAACTCGCCGATGAAGCCCTGATGCGCAGCTATGCCGCAGGGCAGGCCACGGCGTTCGAGACGCTTTATGCCCGGCACAGCCTGCGCATATGGCGCTATTTCTATCGCAACACGGGCGATGCTGCGCTGGCCGATGATCTGGCGCAAGACCTCTGGCTTGCCGTGGTGGACTGCGCCTGCCGCTATGAGGTGCGCAGCAGGTTCACGACCTGGCTGTTCACCATGGCGCACAACCGCCTGGTCGATCACTGGCGCAGGCAGCGGCCGGGCATCAGCCTGTCGGCAGACACGCAAGAGTCCATGCGGCTGGCCGAAAGCCTGTTTGCGGCCTCGGGCTTTGAGCCCGAGCAGCAGCTCGATCGTCAACTCATGGCCCAGGCCATCCTGGCAGCGCTTGCCCGGCTCCCGGCCGAGCAGCGCGAGTGCTTTCTGCTGCAGGTCGAGGCTGATCTGACGCTGGCCGAAATTGCCCAGGCCACCGGCGTTGCCGAGGAAACGGCCAAAAGCCGCTTGCGCTATGCGCGTGCCAAACTGCGCGCCGCGCTGGAGGAACTGGCATGAATATGCACCCCGAAAACCCGTCTGGCGACGACAAGCCCGATGCGCTGCGCGAGCTCTACCACGAGGCCGTGGCAGAGGATCGTGGCCCCAGTGCGCAAAGCAGCGCAGCCATCCTCAAGCGCGCACGCCAGCGCGCGGCAGCTGTGGGGCAGGAGCCCACGGAGCCTATGGACAAGCCTGCCGCCAATGAGCGCTTCTGGCTGCGTCATGCGCTGGGCGGACTGGCGGCTGTCGGGCTGGTGGGCTGGCTGATGCTGCAGCACGCCGCCTGGTGGAGTGGGCTGGACAAGGAGGGCGAGCGAGATTCCAGGGCCGAAGCAGTGGCCCAGCCAGCTGAATCGCAGCCGGCTCCGGCAGTTGAGGGTGCGGATCGCGCCGCCATGGTGGAATCGGCTCCGGGCGCGGCGGCGCTGGCGCAGAAATCCACGGAAAAAAAGACTCGAATCCAGGCAGGGAAAACACCAGAAGCTATGGATATGGAAGCATCTATAGCTGCATCAGCCCCTGTGCAGCGGCCAGAGGCTGCTCCGGCCCCGGGTGCGGCAGCCTCTGCCAGCCTGGCGCGCTCCGCAAAGTCGGCTGCCAAAGCGCCATCCCGCAGCGATGAGACCACAGAACCTGCTGCCGCGGCGGAGGCCATGGCGCCGCAGATCTCCAGGTCAAGCGCGCAATTGCCGCTATGCCCCTTGACGGCTGAGGTGCATGGCAATACGCAAGCTGCAAAAGAGGGGGCGGACAAAGCCTCTGGCATCGCAGGCAAGCCGCTGGATTGCCGCCCGCGAAAGCATGGGGAAACGCAGCCGGATGATGCCGAGTCTGGGCAGGATGCTTCTAAATATATAGCGGATCCGCCGCGGTGAGACAAAAAAAGCCCGCTTGACGCGGGCTTGGGTGATGGTCTGGCCAGTACTTTTAGGTACTGACGTTAGATCATGTTACTGGATTTTTGCGCTTTTGCGCAGCTGATCTTGGAACTGCTGCTCTTTTTGCTGCTGCAGCTGTTGCGTGATCTGGGGTTTGACATCTTCGAACTTGGGCATTTCGGCCTGGCGCTCGTCATCCATGCGGATGATGTGCCAGCCGAACTGGCTCTTGACGGGCGCGTCGGTCATCTCGCCCTTCTTGAGCTTGATCAGGGCTTCGGTGAACTCGGGTACGTAATTGTTGGGGTTGGCCCAGTCCAGATCACCGCCACGGGCACCCGATCCGGGATCCTTGGATTCCTTCTTGGCGATGTCTTCAAACTTCTTGCCGGCCTTCACCTCGGCAATGATGGCCTTGGCGCGGTCTTCGGATTCCACCAGGATGTGGCTGGCCTTGTATTCCTTGCCGCCATTGGCAGCGACGAATTTGTCGTACTCGGCCTTGGCTTCGGCATCGGTCACGGGGTTCTTCTTGCGGAAGTCGTCAAACAGCGCGCGGATCAGCACGGTCTGGCGTGCCATTTCCATCTGCTGCTTGTAGGCTTCGGAGCCGGCCAGGCCGCGGCGGTTGGCTTCCTGCATGAAGATTTCACGCGCGATGACTTCATCCTTGATCATCTTTTCCATCTCGGGCACAACGGGCTGGCCGCTGGCTTCGATCTGGGTCTTCAAGGCATTGACGCGGGCCATGGGAACGGCCTTGCCATTGACGATGGCCACATTCTGGGCCGAGGCGGACAGGGCGGCTGCGCCCAGAACAGCGGCGGCCACGATGCGGGCCAGTTGCTTTTGTTTCATGCTCATTCGAGTTGTGATTGAGAAAAGTGAGTGAAGTTCAGTCCATACGCAACAGGCTCCCGTCAAGGAGCCTGTGGTCAGAACAGTGCGTTCTCAAAGTACTTCAATGGCGATGGCATGAACACCCTGGTCAATGAAGTCTTGCAGTGCATCATACACAAGGCGGTGGCGTGCCACGCGGGTTTTTCCATCAAAGGTAGGGCCGGCGATGCGCACGCGAAAATGCGTGCCCACACCGCTGTCGTTGGCGCCGGCATGACCGGCATGCTGATAGCTCTCGTCGATGACTTCGAGTCGGGTCGGGGCCAGACGCTGGCGCAGGGCGGCGTCCATGGCTTGGGCACTGATGGTTACGCTCATGGCTGCTTGTCCTTGGCTTCGGCCGCGTTGGGCACGCCGTCCTGGGGCAGGTAGCGGCTCATGTAGATGGCTTGTGCAATCACAAACACCACCATCAGTCCCATGCCGCCAAACAGCTTGAAGTTGACCCAGGTATCGGTGTCGAAGTTATAGGCTACCCAGATGTTGAGTCCGCCCATGGCGGCGAAGAAAGCAGTCCAGGCCCAGTTGAGTTTGAGCCAGATGGCGTCGGGCAGTTGCAGCTGCGCGCCCATGACGGAGCGCAGCAGGTTCTTTTTGAACACCAGCTGACCGATCAGCAGCGCGCCGCCCATGAGCCAGTAAAGCACCGTGGGCTTCCATTTGATGAAGTTGTCGTCATGGGCCAGCAAAGTGGCGCCGCCAAACAGCACGATGACGCCGAGGCTCATCCACTGCATGGGCTCGATCTTGCCGGTCTTGAAGCGCAGATAGGCGATCTGCGCCACAGTGGCGGCAATGGCCACGGCTGTGGCGGTGTAAATGCCCCAGACCTTGAAGGCCACGAAAAACAGGATGATGGGGAAGAAATCAATCAGCAGCTTCATGCGCGAAATGGTAGTCGTTCTGAAATTCAGACTGCGTAGCACCGACAAGGTTCCCGGCGCTGCGAGCGAAGCCGCATCATGCACCAAAGCCCAGGTCATACCGTGAGCAAAGCCTTGTACGCTGGACGGAATCAGCTATCAAAGCTGATACGCAACGCCAGCGCAGCGAGCCCGATTGGAAGCATAGCCCTTGCTGCTCAAGCCTTGCCAGCTCTTATTTTGGGGGCTCGTTCTGGAAATCCAGCGAGGCCGAGTTCATGCAGTAGCGCAGGCCTGTGTCAGTGGGACCGTCGGGAAAGACATGGCCCAGATGGGCTCCGCAGTTGCTGCACACCGTCTCGGTGCGCACCATGCCGTGGCTGCGGTCCACGATATTGGTGATGGCGCCGGGCAGGGCCTGGTCAAAGCTGGGCCAGCCGCAGCCGGCGTCAAACTTGGTATGGGAGTCGAACAGCTTGTTGCCGCAGCAGATGCAGTGGTAGCTGCCATCGGCCCAGAACTGCTCGTATTTGCCGGTGAAAGGTCGCTCGGTGGCTGCGTGGCGTGTGACCTGGAAGGCCGCAGCTTCGGCACCCTTGTCCTGCAACAGGGCTTGCCATTCTTGGTCGGATTTCTGGACAGGAAAGCTCATGATGAACAGCTGATTTCAATCGAGGAAGCCCAGTCGGGCGGGAAGCCGGCCCAGTCGTTGTGGTCCGGGTGCGAGTCATAAGGCGTCTGCAACACGGCCAGCATCTGCTGCACCGGGGCGAAGTCACCGGCCTGGGCGGCACGAATCACGGTCTCGCCCAGATGGTTGCGCAGCACAAAGCGCGGATTGGATTTTTGCATCAAATCGACGGTCTGTGCTTTGTCCACTTGCGCTAGCTGCTCTGAATAAGTGAGTGACCAGGCATCAAAGCTGGCGCGATCCAGAATGATGTCACGCAGTGGCTCAAAGTCGATTTTCGTTTCCTGCCTTTGTGCAACAGCATCGGTCAGGCGGCTGAAAAAGATGGTGTAGTCCACCTTGTTGTCGGCCAGGATCTGCAGCAGCGGGTTGACCAGCTGCGCAAAGCGGCCTTCGGTGGCAGGCGTGCCGGCCTCGTTTTCGGGCAGGCCCAGCTTGGCCAGCATCTGGCGCGCATAGGCGGCGGGGAAGACGGTCTTGTAGGACTCCAGCGCAGCAATCGTCAGCTCTTCGTCGCCGATCAGCGGCAGCAAGGCCTGGCCCAGGCAGTAGAGATTCCAGTAGGCCACCTGGGGCTGGCGGTTAAAGGCATAGCGGCCCTGGCTGTCGCTGTGGTTGCAGATATGGCTTGGGTCGAAGGCATCGAGAAACTGGAAGGGGCCGTAGTCGATGGTCAGGCCCAGAATGCTCATATTGTCGGTATTCATCACACCATGGCAAAAGCCCACGCCTTGCCACTGGGCCATCAGTCGGGCAGTGCGCTCGCTTACGGCCTGCAGAAAATTGGCGTAGGGATTGCCGTTCAGTGCAACGGCCGTGCGGCATTCCGGGTAATGCTGGTCTATGACCAGATCGGCCAGGGCTTTAAGTTCGGTCTGCATGTCGCGCGCGGCGAAATGCTCGAAATGGCCGAAGCGGATGAAGCTCTCGGCCACACGGGTCACGACGGCGGCAGTTTCCATGGTCTCGCGCGCCACGGGCAAGGGCGAGCCCGTCAGCGCCAGCGCTCGCGTGGTGGGAATGCCCAGGGCTGCCATGGCTTCGCTGCAGAGAAATTCGCGAATCGACGAGCGCAGCACGGCCCGACCGTCGCCCATGCGTGAATAGGGGGTGCGGCCAGCGCCCTTGAGCTGGACTTCAAAGCCCTGCTCAGTCTCGCCCAGCAAGATGGCGCGGCCGTCGCCAAGCTGGCCGGCCCAGACGCCGAACTGGTGACCGCTATAGACAGTGGCCAGCGGCTTGCTGCCGCCGTTGCCATGGCCGGAGACGGCATTGCCGCTGAGGATTTGCAGCGCTTCGGCGCTGTGCAGCCATTCGGTGTTCAAGCCTATCCAGCGGGCCGTGCTGACGCTGGCGGCAATCCAGTGCGGCTCTGGCACGGGCGTGGGTTGGAGATAGGTGAAAAAAGCCGGGCCCAGAGCTTCGAAGCGGCCGGGCTTGCGCCATTGCGGGGCAGGGGATTCGCTCATGCAATCATTGTGCTTGAGCAGCATCAAGGACAGGGTTTGCAGGGTTGTTGAGCCGGTTTCCGTTGGAGAGCAGCCTAGGTTTTTCCCTGAGTGCGCGCACATCGTTCAGAGGGAGGATGCAGACAAAGGTCGCCAAGGTTACGCATTGGTGACAGTCCTCAGATGACGGCCTGGAAGCCCGCGCTAGGATGCTTCCCGATCATCACAACGATATCCAGGAGACTGCCAATGTTGGGTCTGATGCAAAGCCAGCCGCTGTTGATTTCTTCCCTGATCGAGTTTGCCGCGCGCAACCATGCCGATGGAGAGATAGTCTCCCGCCGTGTGGAAGGCGATATCCACCGCTACACCTACAAGGATCTGGCGGCGCGCTCGCGTCAGCTTGCCAACAAGCTCGATGCCATGGGCCTGGTGCCGGGCGAGCGCGTGGCCAGCCTGGCCTGGAATGGCTATCGCCACATGGAGATGTATTTTGGCGTCAGCGGCTCGGGCCGGGTGTTGCACACCATCAACCCGCGCCTGCATCCCGAGCAGGTCGCATGGATCGTCAATCACGCCGAAGACAAGGTGCTGTGCTTTGACCTGACCTTTTTGCCCATCATCCAGGCCGTGCATGCCAAATGCCCGCAGGTGCAGCAATGGGTGGTGCTCTGCGATACAGACCGGCTGCCGGCAGACAGCGGCATTCCAGGCCTCGTCAGCTACGAGAGCTGGATTGCAGGCCAGTCCGATCAATACCGCTGGCCGCAGTTCGACGAGAACACCGCATCCAGCATGTGCTACACCAGCGGCACCACGGGCAACCCCAAGGCCGTGCTCTACAGCCACCGCTCCAGCACGCTGCACGCCTATGCCGCAGCGCTGCCCGACGTGATGTGCCTGTCGGCCCGTGATTCGGTGCTGCCCGTGGTCCCCATGTTCCACGTCAATGCCTGGGGCCTGCCATATTCGGCGGCGCTCACGGGCTGCAAGATGGTCTTTCCGGGCCCGGCGCTCGACGGCAAGTCGGTCTACGAGCTGATCGAGTCGGAAGGCGTGACCTTTGCTGCTGGCGTGCCCACCGTCTGGCAGATGCTGCTCGGCTATATGAAGCCGGGCGGCCTGCGTTTTTCCAAGCTCAATCGCACGGTGATCGGCGGCTCCGCCTGCCCGCCAGCCATGATCACCGCCTTCCAGGACGACTATGGCGTGGAGGTGCTGCACGCATGGGGCATGACGGAGATGAGCCCGCTGGGCACGCTGTGCACGCTCAAGAACAAGCATCTGGAACTGCCCAAGGAAGAGCAGATGAAGATCCGGCAGAAGCAGGGGCGCGCGATCTATGGTGTGGAGATGAAGATCGTCAACGACGCCGGCGACGAGCAGCCCTGGGATGGCAAGAGCTATGGCGACCTGCTGGTGCGCGGCCCCTGGATCATCGACAGCTATTACAAAGGCAGCGGCAACCCCCTGGTGCGCGGGGCCGACGGCCACGGTTGGTTCCCGACGGGGGATGTGGCGACGATAGACCCCGACGGTTACATGCAGATCACCGATCGCAGCAAGGATGTGATCAAGTCCGGCGGCGAATGGATCAGCTCCATCGATATTGAAAACATCGCCATGGCCAACCCGGCCGTGGCCATGGCTGCCTGTATAGGCATGCCGCATCCCAAGTGGGACGAGCGCCCCATCGTGGCCGTGGTCAAGAAACCTGGCGCGGAAATCACGCGTGAGGAGCTGTTGAAGTTCTACGAGGGCAAGACGGCCAAATGGCAGATTCCCGATGATGTGGTGTTTGTGGAGGCCATTCCGATCGGTGCCACGGGCAAGATGCTCAAGACCCGTCTGCGTGAGGAACTCAAGGACTACAAGCTACCCACGGCGGTCTGAACGTCCCCCGGCCAGGCCGGAGCAAAGCCATCATCGTGAGATGATGGCTTTTTTGCCTGTGCCTTTTCTGGCGCCATTGCTTGACATCCATGCCTTCAGCTCCCGGTTTTTGCGACTGCTCGTCACTCTTGATATCGGATGGTGGTCGTGCCCACGACTTGCCGCGACGCCAGCTTCTCGGAGCCGCCTTGCTAGGCGGACTGGGTACATGGAGTCTTCCTGCAGCAGCCTGTGGGCCAGAGGCTGTCGCCCAGGCTGCACCGCGCAATGTGTGTCTGGAGTGCCTGGCACGTCGGGCGCAGCAGCGCTCAGCCTTTGTGAACAAGGAGTTGCCATGAGCGCCGGGCCGCTCTGGCCGCAAACAAGACCTGCACGCAAGAGCTGGCCTCTGCGCTGGTCGCAGCTCGTCTCGACTGGTAAGCCAACAGGCAAGCCCTTGCAGCTGTATCTGTTGCTGGATGCGGCGCAGAACAGTGACTTGTTGGTGCAGGTGCCGCAAAGCGGTGCCGAGGCCTTGTTTGCGTTCACACGCGCGAGCAAGGAGGGCAAGCTCAGCCCCTGGTTGGTACACCTTGGCAGCACTGCTCAGGCCTTGAAAATGCCGCAGCAGAATTTTCTCGACGCCGTGCTCGATGTGGTGCAGGCCAGCCCTTGCGCCAGCTTGCTGGCGAGCGAGTGCGAGATGCCGGTGCTGCTGGCCCATCTGCGCCTGGCCATGGATCCAAGACTGCCTGGCGGCGACGGCAGCTATCTTGCCTTATGGGACCCCGCCGTGCTGGCGGCCTTGCTCGGGCAAAGCGATCCGGACATGCAAACCGCCATCGAACCCGTGCTGCGCCCTGCCCAGTGCCTGGCCTTGCTGGGTCCGGTTGCACGCTGGTGGTGCTGGAGTCGATCGGGCCGGTTGCATGAATATGCGGTGGCTGATTTTGCCGGGCCTGCGGCGCCCCTGCCGCTTCAATTCAGCACCGCTCAGGTCGATGCGTTGGTAAAGGGCAATGTGCCCGATTTGCTGATCTATTACCTGAATCTGAACCAGGTCCATCTGCGCGACAGATTGCCGCCGCTGGCAATGCATTGGTTTGCGCGTCAGCAACTGGAGTTTGCGCGCCGCCATGGGCTTGCTGGTACGCGCGACCTGCTCAACTATCTGTGTCTGGCGCTGATTGCAGGAGCACGCTTTGATCAATTGCCCGGAGTGGTCGAACTGCTGGCCAGGGTCAAGGCCGGCAGGCTGAGTTTCGACGAGTTGATTCGCGATATAGGACCGCATCTGGAGGACAGGGAGCTGCCGGAACCGCAGGTGCTGACCAGCTCCAGCGGCCTGCCGCTGACGGAAAGCCAGTTGCCGCTCTAGGCCGCTGAATCAGATAAGTCTCTGCATTTTTATAGGCGGGCGCCAGCAGCTATTGTTTTGGGAGCTTCGGCCTGAGGTAAACCCTGCAGTCGCCAAAGTGATATGCGCTAGGGCAACCCCCAGGCCGCAGGCGCTGGCTTGCCCTTTAGTCTGAGCGTCGCTCATAACCACCAACGGAGACGCTCTATGAAGTTTGCAATCAAGGCTTTGACAGCATCGGTGATCCTGGCGTGCGCGGGGAGTGCGATGGCGCAGAAGGGTGAGACCGTCAAGGTCGCCTGGATTGACCCGCTCTCGGGCCTGATGGCAGCGCTGGGATCCAATCAGCTCAAAAGCCTGCAGTACGTGGCCGAGGAAATCAACAAGAGCAGTGCTTCGGGGGTGAAGTTCGAAATCATCGGCATCGACAACAAGCTCAGCCCGCAGGAGACCACAGCCGCGCTGCGCTCGGCCATGGATCAGGGCGTGCGCTATGTGTTCCAGGGCAATGGCTCGGGCCCGGCGCTGGCCATCATGGATGCGCTGGAAAAGCACAATGCGCGCAACAAGGGCAAGGAGGTCGTGTTCCTCAACTATGCGGCGGTGGACCCGGACCTGACCAACAGCAAGTGCAGCTACTGGCATTTCCGCCTCGATGCCGATACCTCCATGAAGATGGAGGCCTTGACCACGTATATGAAGGACGTGCCAGAGGTCAAGAAGGTCTATCTGATCAACCAGAACTACTCGCATGGCCAGCAGGTGTCCAAGTTTGCCAAGGAGATGCTCAAGCGCAAGCGCCCCGATGTGGAAATCGTGGGTGACGACTTCTCTCCTCTGGCCCAGGTGCGCGACTTTGCACCCTATGTGGCCAAGATCAAGCAGTCGGGCGCCGATACGGTGATCACCGGCAACTGGGGCTCGGATCTGGCGCTGCTCATCAAGGCCGCCAACGATGCTGGCCTGAACAACGTCAAGTTCTACACCTATTACGCCATTGCCACGGGCGCGCCCACGGCCATGGGGGCGGCGGCGGCAGGCAAGGTCTATATGGTGGGCTACGGCCACCTGAACATGCCCGGCGCCATGGACAAGATCGTCAAGGGCTTCAAGGCCAAGGTCAACGAGGATATGTACACCGGTACCGTGTACACGGGGCTGAACATGCTCGACCAGGCTTTTGCAAAAGCCAAGACCACCGACCCGGTCAAGGTCGCCGCGACCATGGAGGGCATGAAGTTCCAGAACTACAACGGCGAGGTCGAGATGCGCAAGACCGATCACCAGCTGCAGCAGGGCCTGTACATCGCGCGATGGGAGAAGGCCGGCGGCAAATACCCCATGGACTCGGAGAACACGGGTTATACCTTTGCGCCCGTGAAGTACTTCGAGCCCTATGTGGCCAGCACCCCCACCAGTTGCCAGATGAAACGCCCCTCCTGAGCGGGGGAGGCAGGATCGATATTCGGGACGCCCTGGTGGCGTCCTTTTTTATTCCCGGGTTTCATTCGCCTGCAAGTGCGAGCAGCTGTCGCACAAGTGTCGCCAACTGCCGTGAATCGGCCTTGGAAGTCGCATGCGTGATAGTTACTAAGGCTTTCCCCAGCGGGAAAAAGTCTACCGACCGGTAGATTGGCGGCAGTCGCTAGCAAAAACAATGAAAGGAGACAAGTATGAAATGGGTTATACGTGCGGTGGCCCTCTCGGCTATGGCTGTGAGTGCAGGTGGTGCATGGGCTCAGAAGGGTGAAACCGTCAAGGTCGCCTGGATTGATCCCTTGTCGGGTCTGATGGCTGCCGTGGGAACGAATCAGCTCAAGACCTTTCAGTTGCTGGCGGAGGAGTTCAACAAGAAAAATGCCTCGGGCGTGAAGTTCGAGATCGTGGCGCTGGACAACAAGCTCAGCCCGCAGGAGACCACGGCCGCGCTGCGCTCGGCCATGGATCAGGGCGTGCGCTATGTGACGCAGGGCAATGGCTCGGGCCCGGCGCTGGCGATCATGGATGCGCTGGAAAAGCACAATGCGCGCAACAAGGGCAAGGAGCTGCTCTATCTCAACTACGCGGCCGTGGATCCCGACCTGACCAACAGCAAGTGCAGCTACTGGCATTTCCGACTCGATGCCGATACCTCCATGAAGATGGAGGCGCTGACCACCTTCATGAAGGACGATGCCGAGGTCAAGAAGGTCTATCTGATCAACCAGAACTACGGGCATGGTCAGCAGGTGTCCAAGTTCGCCAAGGACCTGCTCAAGAGAAAGCGTCCCGATGTGCAGATCGTGGGCGATGACTTTTCTCCGCTGGCCCAGGTACGCGACTTCGCGCCCTATGTGGCCAAGATCAAGCAGTCGGGAGCCGATACGGTAATCACCGGCAACTGGGGCGCGGATCTGTCGCTGCTGCTCAAGGCTGCCAACGACGCGGGCCTGAACAACGTCAAGTTCTATACCTATTACGCGTTTGGCGCCGGCGCTCCCACAGCCATGGGCGCGGCCTCCGACGGCAAGGTCTATACCGTGACCTACGGGCACTACAACATGGGCGCGCCGATTCAGGCCAGCATGGACAGCTTCAAGAAGAAGTTCAATGACGACCTGACGCAAAGCTCGATCTACCATGTATTCGCCTTGCTGGATGCGGCCTTTGTCAAGACGGGATCCACCGACCCGGTCAAGGTTGCGGCGGTGCTTGAGGGCATGAAGCTCAAAAGCTTCAACGGCGATGTCGAGATGCGCAAGAGTGACCACCAGCTGCAACAGGGCCTGTACATCTCGAAGTGGCAGAAGGCGGGCGGCAAGTTCCCCTATGACGCGGAAAACACCGGCTACACCTTCGCCCCCGTGAAGTACTACGAGCCCTATGTGGCCAGCACGCCCACCAGCTGCCAGATGAAGCGTCCGTCCTGAGTCAGGCTCGCATATTCTCACTCTCCCTCGTGCTGCAGCATCCGCACCCACAAGAGCGCATAACAGGTGCAGTGCTGCAGCGGTCTTTTTGCTAATGAGAACAAGGCAAGTCGATGACGCCTGAATTTTTCACCATATCGATGCTCAACGGAGTGAGCTACGGGCTGTTGCTTTTCATGCTCAGCTCAGGCCTGACGCTGATCTTCAGCATGATGGGCGTGCTTAATTTCGCTCACACCAGTTTCTACATGCTGGGCGCGTATTTCGCGTACACGCTTAGCGGCATCATCGGGTTCTGGCCCGCGCTCTTTTTCAGCCCGGTGCTGGTGGGCGTGCTGGGAGCGCTGTTCGAGCGCTACAGCCTGCGCCGCGTGCACAAATACGGCCATGTGCCCGAGCTGCTGGTGACTTTTGGCCTGTCCTATCTGATTCTGGAAGTGGTGCAGCTCGTCTGGGGGCGCGGCACAGTGCCTTATGCGCTGCCATCGGCGCTGCAGGGGCCGCTGTTTACCTTGTATGGCACACAGTTCCCCAAGTCGCGTTCCTTTGTGATGCTGGTGGCGCTGCTGATGCTGGTGGCCGTCTGGCTGCTGCTGACGCGTACGCGCATCGGCCTGGTGATTCAGGCCGCGCTCAAGAACCCAGAAATGGTGGAGGCGTTGGGCCACAACGTGCCGCGCGTGTTCATGCTGGTGTTTGGCGGCGGCTGCGCGCTGGCCGGTCTGGCCGGCGTGATTGGCGGCAACACCTATGTGACCGAGCCCGCCATGGCGGCCTCCGTGGGCTCCATCATTTTCGTGGTGGTGGTGGTGGGCGGCATGGGCTCGCTGGCGGGGGCTTTCGTGGCTTCGCTGCTGATCGGCGTGGTGCAGACCTTTGCCGTGGCGCTGGACTGGTCGCTGGCCGGCCTGTTCGCCTCCATGGGGCATCAGGTCAATGAATCCACCTTCGGCTGGCCCGTGCTGCGGCTGACGCTGTCGCAGGTTGCGCCCATCCTGCCTTACCTGTTCCTGGTGCTGATTCTGATCTTCCGCCCCAAGGGCTTGCTGGGTACCAGAGGGGATTGAGCCATGTCTTCGATTGCAAAAACATCCATGAATTCTTCTGCTGCCGACAAAGCTCGGGCTCAGGCGCATTACCGCTTCAAGCCCTTGAACATAGGGCGAATTCTGATCTGGGGCCTGTTTGCGCTGGCGCTGATCGTGGCACCGCTGATCTTCACCAGCTCGCTGGCGCTGACCATGCTCAGCCAGATCGGCTATCTGATCATCATCTGTCTGTCCTACAACATCCTGCTGGGGCAGGGCGGCATGCTGAGCTTCGGGCATGCGGTCTATACTGGCCTGGGCTCGTTTCTGGCCATTCATGCCATGAACAAGGCTGCTGCAGGCGAGATGGCAATTCCGCTGGTGCTGATTCCCGTGGTGGGTGGCCTGGCGGGCATGTTCTTCGCTGCGCTCTTCGGCTATGTGACGACCAAGAAATCGGGCACCACCTTTGCCATGATCACCATGGGTCTAGGAGAGCTGGTGGCCTCCATGGCGCTGATGTTTCCCGAGTTCTTCGGCGGCGAGGGCGGTATCACCACGGACCGGGTCTACAGCAAGTTTTTCGGGCTGGATTTCGGCTCCGGCCTGCAGGTTTACTACCTGATTGCCGTGTATTGCTTTGTCTGCACTGCTGCCATGTTTGCCTTCACCGGCACGCCGCTGGGGCGCATGCTGAATGCCGTGCGCGACAACCCGGAGCGTGTGGAATTTGTGGGCTACAACACCCAGCGCGTGCGCTACTTCGCCTTCATCGTTGCAGGCTTTTTTGCGGGTATCGGTGGCGGGCTGACGGCCATCAATTTCGAGATCATCACGGCCATGGACAGTGTCAGCGTGGTGCGCTCGGGCGGCTATCTGCTGTTCACCTTCCTGGGCGGCGCCACCTTCTTCTTCGGCCCCATCATCGGTGCGGTGCTGCTGGTGCTGGCTTCGGTGCTGCTGTCCGAGCTGACCAAGGCCTGGCTGCTGTACCTGGGCCTGGTGTTCCTGCTCATGGTCATGTACGCGCCCGGCGGTGTGGCCAGCCTGATCATGATGAATCTGCGCGTAGCCAAGTTCGGTCATTTCAAGCGCCTGCTCATGCCCTATCTGGGCATTCTGGCGGCCGGCATCGTGACGGTGGTAGGTGCCGCGTCGCTGATCGAGATGATCTATCACATGCAGCTCAATGCGGCGCTGGGCCCCAAGGTGCCCTTCATGGGCGCCGAGCTGGACACTAGCGCAGCCTCCACCTGGACCGTGGCGATTGTGGTGTTCGTGGTGGGCCTGGGCCTGCTGGAGGGCGTGCGCCGCCTGACGGCCCGTCGCTGGGGTCGCATACAGGAAGCGATTGAAGAAAGCATCAAGAAAGGGGAGGGCTGAACCATGTCCAGCATCGCCATCCATCAACCGGCTGCGCAAGCGGCGCAGCAGTCAGGCCATGCACTGGAGCTGCGCGATCTGCGCAAGAGCTTCGGCAAGACCGAGATCATTCGCGGCGCCAACCTGGCAGTCAATGCCGGCGAACGTATTGCCATCATCGGCCCCAACGGTGCTGGCAAGAGCACTCTGTTCAATCTGATCAGCGGCCGTTTCGAGCCCAGCAGCGGCGAGGTGCTGTTGCACGGCCAGCGCATCAACGGCAAAAAGCCGTTCGAGATCAACCGCATGGGGCTGTCGCGCAGCTTTCAGATCACGAATATCTTCCCCAAGCTTTCGGTGTTTGAAAACCTGCGCTGCAGCGTGCTCTGGAGTCTGGGCTACCGCTATAGCTTCTGGCGTTTTCTCTCCAATCTGCACGATGCCAACGAACGCGCCAACGAGCTGATGGAGATGATCGGTCTGCACCGCAAGCGCGACACGCTCGCGGTGAACCTGACCTATGCCGAGCAGCGTGCGCTGGAGATCGGCATCACCATCGGCGGCGGTGCCAGCGTCATCTTGCTCGACGAACCCACGGCCGGCATGAGCAACAGCGAAACCGCGCATTTCATACAGCTGATCAAGAAGGTTACCGAAGGCAAGACGCTGCTGACCGTAGAGCACGACATGGGCGTGGTCTTCGGGCTGGCGGACAAGATTGCCGTGGTGGTCTACGGCGAGGTCATCGCCTATGACACGCCTGAAGCCGTGCGTGCCAACGCCAGAGTGCAAGAAGCATATCTGGGATCTTCCGTCGCAGACCAACAGGCAGGAGCGCATTGAGATGCTGAAGATCAACGATTTGCATGCCTACTACGGCAAAAGCCATGTGCTGCATGGCGTGGACTTCGAGGTCCATGCTGGCGAGATCGTGGCCTTGCTGGGGCGTAACGGCTCGGGCCGCTCCACCACAGCCAAGGCCATCATGGGACTGGTGCACTGGGAGGGGGCACTGGACTGGAAAGGCAAGAACCTGCATGGCAAGAAAGCCTATGAGGTGGCCCATCTGGGTATTGGCTATGTGCCGGAGAGCCGCGATGTGTTCCCCAATCTGACCGTACATCAGAACCTGATGCTGGGGCAGAAAGGCAAGGGCAAAGGCAGTCGCTGGGGTTTTGACGACATGTATGCCATGTTTCCCCGCCTCAAGGAGCGTCAGCACACCGAGGCCGGCGTGATGTCGGGTGGCGAGCAGCAGATGCTCACACTCTGCCGCACGCTGATGGGCGACCCGGATCTCATCATCATCGACGAACCCACGGAAGGGCTGGCACCCAAGATCGTGGAGCTGGTGGGCGAATACCTCAAGAAGATCAAGGATCGCGGCGTGTCCGTGCTGCTGATCGAGCAAAAGCTGACCATCGCCATGAATATCTCGGACCGGGCGCTGGTCATGGGCCATGGGCATATTGTTTTTGACGGAACTCCCGAAACCCTCAGAGCGAACGAAAAGGTTCGCAAGGAGTGGCTGGAGGTTTGAGCCGGCGCAGCTCTTGAGCGGCTTTGCCGCTTCCCCCTCTCTCGCTTTGCGAGAGGGGGACGACATCCTGGCTGCGGGGCGGTGGGGCCGCCCAGGCCCTTGCTTGATGTCTCTGATATGAGGTGTGCTCATTGTGTGAGCTGTCTCGCTCAGGACAAACATCAGTTGCGCAACGCAGCAAAATTCGGAAAATAAAAAACGCACGACCGTTCTTTTCTATTTATTGAACAGGGGACAACAGCATGACTGCTGAATACAAAGTGGACGGAGCCATTGCCGTCATTACCTTGAACAACCCGCCGGTCAACGGCCTGGGTCTGGCCACCAGACGAGGTGTGGTTGAGGGTTTGCGCCAGGCTCTGGCGGATGACGCCGTCAAGGCCATCGTCATTACCGGCGCCGGCAAGGCCTTCTCGGGCGGAGCCGATATCACAGAGTTCGGCAAGGAAGATGCCTACCGCGAGCCGCATCTGATTTCGGTCATCCAGCAACTGGACCTGTCGACCAAGCCTGTGATCGCCGCGATTCACAGCGTCTGCATGGGGGGCGGGCTGGAGCTGGCGCTGGGATGCCATTACCGCATTGCCGCCCCCGGCACGGCCGTGGCGCTGCCCGAGGTCAAGCTGGGCCTGCTGCCAGGCGCCGGCGGCACCCAGCGCCTGCCTCGCGTACTGGGTGTGGAAGCCGCACTCAATATGATTGTCAGCGGCGAGACCGTGATGAGCGAAATGCTGGCCATGCTGCCCGGCCAGAAGCTGTTCAACAAGATGTCTGCATCGGCCGAGACGCTGCTGGCCGAGGCCAAGGCCTTGGCGCTGGAGGTCGCCGATGTCCGCCCGCTGCCGCGTGTGCGCGACCTGTCCTGCAAGCATCCCCAGGGCGAGGCCTATTTCGAGTTCGCCGCCACCATGGTGCAGGGCATGTCCAAGAACTTCCCTGCGCCCCTGCGCTGTCTTGAGGCCGTCAAGAACGCCACGACCAAGAAGTTCGACGACGGCATGGTGGCCGAGCGTGAAGCCTTCATGCAGCTGATGATGACGCCCGAGTCGCGTTCGCTGCGCCATCTGTTCATGGCCGAGCGTGCCGCCTCCAAGATCCCCGACGTGCCCGGCGATACACCGGTGCGCGAGATCCGCACCGTGGGCGTGATCGGCGCCGGCACCATGGGCGGCGGCATTTCCATGAACTTCCTCAATGCGGGCATTCCCGTCACGATTCTGGAGACCAAGCAGGAAGCCCTGGATCGCGGCGTTGCGACCATCCGCAAGAACTACGAAGCCCAGGTCAAGAAGGGCAAGCTCTCCGAGCAGAAGTACGAGCAGCGCATGAGCCTGCTGTCCACGACGCTTAACTATGGCGATCTGAAGAATGCCGACCTCATCATCGAGGCCGTGTTCGAGGAGCTGGGCGTGAAGGAGCAGGTCTTCAAGCAGCTCGATGAAGTGGCCAAGCCCGGCGCGATTCTGGCATCCAACACTTCGACCCTGGATGTGGACAAGATCGCCGCCTTCACCAAGCGTCCACAAGACGTGGTGGGCATGCATTTCTTCAGTCCCGCCAATGTGATGAAGCTGCTGGAAGTGGTGCGCGGCAAGGCCACAGCCAAGGATGTGCTGGCCACGGTGATGAAGGTGGGCAAGAAGATCAAGAAGACGGCCGTGGTCTCCGGCGTCTGCGACGGCTTCATCGGCAATCGCATGATCGAGCAGTACTCGCGCCAGGCCGGCTTCCTGCTGGACGAAGGTGCATCGCCACAGCAGGTGGACAAGGCCATCGAGAAGTTCGGCTTTGCCATGGGCCCGTTCCGCATGGGCGATCTGGCGGGCAACGACATCGGTTGGGCGATTCGCAAGCGCCGTTATGTCGAAAAACCCGATATGAAGTACAGCGCCAGTGCGGACCGTCTGTGCGAGCTGGGCCGCTTTGGCCAGAAGACCGGTGCGGGCTGGTATGACTATGTGCCTGGCAAGCGCGATGCCATCCCTTCGGAGGTGGTGGCCAAGATGATCGACGAGCACCGCAAGAGCCTGGGTATCACGCCGCGCAAGATCTCCGACGAGGAAATCGTGCAGCGCCTGGTCTATGCGCTGGCCAACGAAGGCGCGCACATTCTGGAGGACGGCATTGCCAGCAAGTCCGGCGACATCGACATGGTGTATCTGACCGGCTACGGCTTTCCGCTGTGGCGCGGCGGCCCCATGCACTATGCGGGCGAGGTCGGCCTGTTCAACGTGGTTCAGGCGATGGGTCGCTTTGCCAAGAACCCCAACGACGATGCCAAGTTCTGGCAGCCCGCACCGCTGCTGGCCAAGCTGGCCGCCGAAGGCAAGCAGTTCAGCTAGGCGCGGACGATTTGCCACGGAACACCCAGAATCAAAGGACAGAACATGACATCCGCAGTGATTGTTTCTACCGCGCGCACTCCGCTGGCCAAGAGCTGGAAGGGCGCTTTCAACATGACTTACGGTCCCACCCTGGGGGCCCACGCCGTCAAGGCCGCAGTGGAGCGCGCCGGCATTGAGGGTGCCGAGGTCGAGGACGTGATCATGGGCATGTCCCTGCCCGAAGGCACGACCGGCGGCAACGTCGCCCGTCTGATTGCCATGCGTGCAGGTCTGCCGGTCACCACATCGGGTCTGACCATCAACCGCTTCTGCTCTTCGGGTCTGCAGGCGATTGCGCTGGCTGCCCAGCGCATCATCGCGGGCGAGAACGATGTGCTGGTGGCGGGCGGTCTGGAGAGCATCTCCTGCGTGCAGCCCCACCTGAATCCGCACATGGCCTTCGATCCCGAGCTGACGGCCATGAAGCCCGAGATCTACTGGAGCATGCTGCAGACTGCCGAACAGGTGGCCAAGCGCTACAACATCAGTCGCGATGCCCAGGATGAGTACGGCGCCTCCAGCCAGCAGAAAGCGGCTGCGGCACAGGCGGCCGGCCTGTTCGAAGCGGAAATTGCTCCCATGAAGACCGTCATGGGCGTGGCCGACAAGGTGCGCGGCCTGATCACCAAGGAGGTGACCGTCAGCAAGGATGAGGGCATTCGCGAGGGCACGACCAAGGAAGGCATCAGCGGTCTGCGCAGCGCGCTGCCCGGCGGGGTGATCACGGCCGGCAATGCGAGCCAGTTCTCCGACGGGGCCGGCGCCTGCGCCGTGGTCAGCGAGGAATATGCCTCGCGCAAGGGCCTCAAGCCCCTGGGCCGTTTCCTGGGCTTTGCCGTGGCCGGCTGCGAGCCCGACGAAATGGGCATCGGCCCCATCTACGCCATTCCCAAGGTGCTCAAGAAGCTGGGTCTGTCGATCAACGATATCGACCTGTGGGAGCTCAACGAAGCCTTTGCCGTGCAGGTCATCTACTGCCGCGACAAGCTGGGCATTCCGGCCGACAGGCTCAACGTCAACGGCGGCGCGATTGCTGTGGGCCACCCCTATGGTGTCTCGGGCCAGCGCCTGACGGGGCATGCACTGATCGAAGGCAAGCGCCGCGGCGCCAAGCGTGTCTGCGTGACCATGTGCATTGGTGGCGGTATGGGCGCAGCGGGCGTGTTTGAAGTGCTGTAAGCAGGGCTTCAGCCAAGCCGCCTTCTGGTCACCTTGGGGTAGGGGCTGGAGGCGGCTTTTTTCTCCTCTGGATATATGAAATTGATAGCTTCAAGCGCTTTATCCATAAGCGATGAAGCCTGCTTTGATAGGTAATCTATGCGCCTGCGTTCCACCATTGACTTTCTGCTCTACGACTGGCTGCAGGCCGAAGGCCTGACCAGCCGCCCCCGCTTTGCCGATCATTCGCGTGATACTTTCGATGCGGTGATGGATACCTGCGAGCGTATCGCGCGCGAGAAATACGCGCCCTTCAATCGCACGGTGGATCTGCAGGAGCCGCAGTTCGATGGCGAAAAAGTCATCCTGCCTCAATGCACCTATGAAGCCCGCGAGGCCTATGCCGAATCGGGCATGCTCAGCGCGGCTCAGGACTACGAGATGGGCGGCATGCAGCTGCCCTACACCGTGGAGGCGGCGGCCAACTGCTTTTTCGCGGCGGCCTCGATCAGCATAGGCTCGAACATGCTGACCTCGGGCAATGCCAATGCCATCATGGCCCATGGCAGCGAGCGGCAGAAAAAAGTCTTTGCCGCCAATGAGTTCAACGGCCGCTGGGCCGGCACCATGGCCTTGTCCGAGCCGCAGGCGGGCTCGTCGCTGTCGGACATCGCCACGCGCGCCGAGCCCGATGGCATCGAGCATGAGAGTGACGCGCTGGGGCCGCGCTATCGCCTCAAGGGCAACAAGATGTGGATCAGCTCGGGCGACCACGAAATGACCGAGAACATCGTGCATCTGGTGCTGGCCAAGATTCCGGGCGCCGATGGCAAGACCATTGCCGGCGTGAAGGGCATTTCGCTGTTCATCGTGCCCAAGAAGCTGGTCGATGCCGAGGGCCGGCTGACCGGCGAGCGCAACGATGTGGCCCTGGCAGGCCTCAACCACAAGCTGGGCTGGCGCGGAACGACCAATACCTTGCTCAATTTCGGCGAAGGCAAATACCCTGTGCGCGGTCAGCATGGTGGTGGTCTGGACGGCCGCGGCGCGGGTGCGATCGGCTATCTGGTCGGCAAGCCCGGCGAGGGCCTCAAATGCATGTTCCACATGATGAACGAGGCGCGCATTTCCATCGGCATGGCGGCCTCCATGCTGGGCATGGCGGGCTACCACGCCAGTCTCGAATATGCGCAAAGCCGTCCTCAGGGCAGGCCCATAGGCGAGGGTGGCAAGGATGCGAGCCGGCCGCAGTCGCGCATCATCGAACATGCCGACGTCAAGCGCATGCTGCTGGCGCAGAAGGCCTATTGCGAAGGTGCACTGGCCTTGAACCTGCTGTGCGCCAGATTGGTGGACGAGCAGTACACGGGCGAAGCACAGCAGGCGGCAGAAGCCAGGCTGCTGCTGGAGGTGCTGACGCCGGTGGCCAAGAGCTGGCCCAGCGAGTTCTGCCTGGAGGCCAATTCGCTGGCCATCCAGATCCATGGCGGCTATGGCTATACGCGCGATTTCGCGGTCGAGCAGTACTGGCGCGACAACCGCCTGAACATGATTCACGAGGGCACGCACGGCATACAGGCCATGGATCTGCTGGGCCGCAAGGTCGTCATGGATGGCGGCAAGGGCCTGCAACTGCTGGCTGCACGCATCAATGCCACCATTCAGCGGGCCATGCAGCATGAGAAGCTGGGCAGCTATGCCAATCAACTGGCGCGTGCGCTGGCCGATGTTGGATCAACCACCAAGGCAGCCTGGGCCACGGGCAACCCGCAGGAGGCACTGGCCAATGCCGTGCCCTATATGCAGGCCTTCGGTCACCTGGTGCTGGCCTGGATCTGGCTGGATGTGGCGCTGGCCGTTCTGGCCATGGACAAGGATCTGGCAATTGCAGCTCATCGCGGCAGCATGGCGGCGCAGCGCTACTTCTTCCATTACGAGCTGCCGCGCATCGGCGCCTGGCTACAGGTGGTCAAGGCGCGCGACATGACCTGTGCAGGGATGGAGGAGGAGGCGTTCTGAGCCTCGCAGTGCAATAAAAAGGCCCGCATCAGCGGGCCTTTTTCATGGAGCAGGTTCAGCTCAGGGCTTTTCGCAGTTGCCGCTCATACCCACCATACCGGACAGCTTTTGAAGGCTGGAGCGCTGTTTCAGGCAGTCCTGATAGCTGGCTTCGGCGGCTTTCTGCTGCGCTATTTGAGTGGCTTTGGTGCGTTCGGCGCGCAGCTGGGCGATGCGTTCGCGAATCTGCGGCATCAGTGCAGTGGCGGCCTTCTCGCCTTCCACAATCGCGTGGCTGCGCTGTGCGAAGTCGGCCGGGCCGATGTCCAGCACCTTGGGACGAATGATGATGTCGGCACGCGCCAACTCGGCCTGGCCCAGCTTCTGACCCATGATGGCAATCGACTGATTGAGCGCTCCCAGCATATTGGCGGGGGTCTTGCCGCTGGCCTTGTTGGAGATGTCCACGGCGATCACGATGTCGGCCCCCAGATTGCGCACGGCATCCACCGGCACGGGGCTGACAATGCCGCCGTCCACATAGTGGTGCTTGCCGATGGTGACGGGCTGGAACACGCCCGGCACGCTGCTGGAGGCGCGCACGGCCTGGCCTACATTGCCACGTGCGAACACGGTGCGTTCACCGTCTTCCAGGCGCGTGGAAACCGCAACAAAAGGCTTGGCCATCTGCTCCAGCGGTTTGCGGCGGACTTGTTCATTCACATAGTCCTCAAGCTTCTGGCCCAGCACCAGGCCGCCAGCGGACAGCTGCAGGTCGCGGATCTTGGCTTCGTCCAGCGCCACGGCTTTTTCCTGCAGCTCAAAGGCGTTCATGCCGCTTGCATAGAGCGCACCCACCACGCTGCCGGCGCTGGTGCCTGCCACGAACGAGGGCGTGAGGCCATTGGCCTCGAGCATCTTGATGACGCCGATATGGGCAAAGCCCTTGGCCGCACCGCCGCCCAGCGCCAGGCCGATCTTGATCGGAGGGGCTGATGCGGTGGTCGAGGGGGCCTCAGGAGTCGCTGCGGGGCTGGGGGGATTGCTGCCGCAGGCGGCAAGGCCAAGCAGACTCAAACAGACCAAGGGGCGCAAAAAAGCATTCAGGCACATGCCGGGAAATCCTGCTGTCATTAGGGCGCAAAGTATAGCGACGGGTGTTTGATGCGTTGACGTGCTGGTTTTGATCAGCAAAAAGCATAGCTTCCTGTACTTGATAGCAAATAGTTTGGGGCATGTATCCTTTGTTTGGCCTATGCGTGCCGATGCGGCTTTGCAGACAATGTTCTCATCACAAGCAAGTGGCTGGCCCGCTCTGACGGCGCGGCAGGACCAACGACTGTCCGCTCTGTCCCTGTCGCAGGCCCGGCCCGATCAAGAGGCAGCAAATGTCGCAAAGCAATACATGGCAGGCCGGCGCCACAACGGCACAGGCCTCGGTCTGGTGGGTGGGCTTCGGCCTGGTGGTGGGTGTGCTGGGGGCGGCGCTGATCAGTCCCCTGTATGCGCTCTATCAGCAAGCCTGGCAGTTGCGGCCCAGCGATATCTCGCTGATCTATGTGCTCTATATGTGCGGTGGCCTGTGCGCCCTGCTGTTTCTGGGGCGTCTGCCCGACCGCATCGGCTTTCAGCGCGTGATGCTGTGTTTCCTGTGCCTGACGCTGGCAGGCACCCTGATCTCCATGCTGGCCTGGAATCTGCCCAGCCTGATCGTCGGGCGCTTTGTGGTGGGGCTGTCCTCAAGCCTCATCACCATCAGCGCCACCACGGGGCTGACGCTGCTGGCTTCCAGCGCAAGCACCGGTCTGCAGCCGCAGCGCGTGGCCATGGTGGCCAGCTTTCTCAATGTGCTGGGCTTTGGTCTGGGGCCCTTGATCGGTGGCGTGGCGGGGCAGTGGCTGCCTCAGCCCTTGACGACGGCCTATCTGGTGCCGCTGGTGCTGGGCTGCATCGGTGTGGCGGGCGTTGTCACGCTCAAGCTGCCGGAGTCGGTGCTGCGGGGTGCGGGCCAACTGGGGCAGGCCCCGGGCCGCCTGCACTGGCGGGACTGTCTGCCGCGGCTGACCTGGCCTGTGCACGAGGATTCCCTGGCCTTTGCACTGACCTGTGGCTACCCGTTCGTGGCGTTCGGCGTATTCGGGCTGTATGCCTCCATGGCGCCGCTGTTTCTACAGCAGATGATTCCCTGGAGCGGCCCGGTGGTCAGCGGTACGGCCATTGCGGTGATTTTGCTTGTCTCTGCAGGCATTCAGCTGGTGGCTGCCAGCCTGCCGCTGCACCGCTGCGGTTTTGCCGGCATGGCGCTGCTGGTGCTCAGCAACGGCATGCTGTTGCTGAATCTGCAGATGCGCTCGACGCTGCTGTTCATCTTGGGCGTGTGTTTGACGGCACTGGGGCATGGCATGTGCATGCTGGCCGGCATGACCATGGTGGGCCGTCTTGCCAGACCCGACAACCGGGCAGGCATGTTGTCTACCTATCAGACCATCGGTTTGCTTGGCTCCATGCTGCCCATGATGGCAGTGGGCTGGATTGCCGACCACTGGAGCATCAAGCTGGCCGTGAGCCTGTTTGCCTGCTTTGTCATGCTGTTGGCTACCCTGCTGGGCTTGGCATTTGCGCGCCATCCGCGCATGCAAGAGGTTGCGGATTAGTGCATGGCTTGCATAGAGTTTCTGTAAATCACAGAAGAAAACACTTATTAATCAAATGTCACAAATTCGGACAAATTTGTCCTACAGGGATGCGGGAAAAGTTCGTATCCGAGCCAAAATGGTGGTTCGTTACAGTTGACCGTCATGTTTTTGCAAGCATTAAGGGAGAAATCGATATGACCACTATGTTCAAGCGTTCCGCTCAAGTTCTGGCCATTACCGCCTTGGCCTTTGGCTTGGCTGCCTGCGGCAAGTCCGACGACAACAAGACCGCTGGCCAGAAGCTCGATTCCGCCATTTCCCAGACCGAGAAGGCTGCGGAAAATGCTGGCAGCAAGATTGAAGAAGGTACGGCCAAGGCCGGCGATGCAGCTGCCGATGCATTGGCCAAGGCTGGTGAAGCTACCGGTGCCGCCATGGAAAAGGCTGGCAACAAGATGGAAGAAGGCGCTGCCAAGGCGGGTGCTGCCCTCGATGACGCCGGCATTACCGCTGCCGTCAAGACCGATTTGATCAAGGCCCCGGAAATCAGCGCTCTGCAGATCAATGTGGACACCAAGGGCGGCGCAGTGACCCTGACCGGCACCGTGCCCAGCGAAGCCGTCAAGACCCAGGCCGGTGAGATCGCCAAGGCTGCCAAGGGCGTGACCTCGGTCAACAACAACCTGACCGTGAAGGCTGGCTGATCCCCCTAGGTCGCCACCTCGCATGAAGCCAGAGCGCGCAAGCCCTCTGGCTTTTTTGTGGCTGCATGGCACTAAGATCAGGGCATGACCCAAGCCGACCACAAGCTATCCACCCATCTGATCCATCATCCCTACAAGCCACCGACGGACTTCGAAGGCCCCCAGCTTGCCGTGCACAAGGCCTCGACTGTGTACTTCGAGAATGTGCAGGCCATGCGCGAGCGCCGCTGGCTTGACAAGAGCAGCTACACCTACGGTCTGCATGGCACGCCCACGACCTATGCCCTGGAAGAACGTCTGGCCTCGCTGGAAGGTGGTCTGCAATGCCTGCTGGTACCCAGCGGCCTGGCCGCGATTGCCACGGTGTCGCTGGCGCTGCTCAGGACGGGCGACGAGGTGCTGGTGCCCGATAACGTATACGGTCCCAACAAGACGCTGACCGAGGGCGAGCTGGCTCATTTTGGCATTCGCCATCAGTACTATGACCCCATGTGCGTCGAAGACCTGGCAGCCAAGATCACGCCGGCCACCAAGCTGGTCTGGCTGGAGGCTCCTGGCTCGGTAACCATGGAGTTCCCCGATCTTGTCGAGCAGGTGCGCCTGTGCCGGGCCAGGGGAGTGACCATGGTGCTGGACAACACCTGGGGCGCGGGTCTGGCTTTCCGTCCCTTCGACCTGCTGGGCGATGGCAGCCTGGGCGTCGATGTCACGGTCCATGCCCTGACCAAATACCCCAGCGGCGGCGGTGATGTGCTGATGGGCAGCATCATCACGCGCAACCAGCCCCTGCATATGCGCATCAAGCTCGCGCACATGCGCCTGGGCCTGGGCGTGAGCGGCAACGACGCCGAAGCCGTGCTGCGCAGCCTGCCCAGCATCGGCCTGCGCTATCACGCGCAGGATCGCTCGGCACGCCAGCTGGCGCAGTGGCTGGCTGCCCAGAGTGCCGTGGCGCAGGTGCTGCACCCCGCCATGCCTGATGCCCCGGGCCATGCTTGCTGGAAGCAGCTGTGCGGACAAGGGCAGGGCCAGGATGGCGTGGCCGCCGGTCTGTTCAGCGTGGTCATCGACGAGCGCTTCGACCAGGCGGCCGTCGATCGCTTCTGCGACAGCCTGCGCCTGTTCAAGCTGGGCTACAGCTGGGGCGGGCCCGTGAGTCTGGTCGTGCCCTATGAGCTGCCCGAGATGCGCAGCCGTGCCACACCCCACATCAAGGCGGGCACTGTGGTGCGCTTTGCCATCGGCCTTGAGGATACTAGCGATCTGCAGGCCGACCTGGCCCAGGCCCTGCTCAGGGCCTTTGGTTGAAGCTATTTAAATAGGAGCTGGCAGCGCTTGTCGAGAAGCGATTTCAATGCTTTTATTGACTGAAGTCAATAAAGAATGGGCGCTATAAGCTCTTGTTTTCATAGTGAAAACGCGGAGGCCGGCATGCGGGCTTTCCGCAATGCAGATTCGAGGTTGAGCGGGTAACTTGTTCCTGTCAGCTGCCGCCACCGAGGCGCGGTACGGGCGACAAGGAGGGTCTCGCATGCAAGCTTCCCCTGTTTCCGAGGTCAAGGCCGAGTCCGGCAATCTGCAGATTCTGCAACTGCGCTGGAGCGAGCCCTGGCAATGGCTGCTGCTCGGCCTTAGCGATGTGCGGCGCGCACCAATGATTGCGCTGTTCTATGGCCTGTGTTTCTGGGGCATGGCACGTCTGATGGCCTGGGTGTTTCGCTCCAGCCCTGAATATCTGATGTCCATGGCCAGCGGCTGTCTGCTGGTAGGCCCCTTCCTGGCCATGGGCCTGTACTACGTCAGCAAGCAACTGGAGCAGGGCAAGCCCGTGCTGCTGTCGGAGTCGTTGACCTGCTGGGACAAGCATCTGGCCAGCATGGGCATGCTGGTCATGGTGCTGATGGTGCTGGAGATGCTCTGGGGGCGCGCCGCCATGGTGGTGTTCGCCATTTCGTTCGATACCGGCATGCCCAGTACGGCAACCCTGCTGCAGACCCTGCTGCGGCCCGAGAACTGGGAGTTCCTGCTGGGCTACACCGCGGTTGGCGGGATATTTGCTGCCTTGGTGTTTGCCAGCATGGTGGTTTCACTGCCCGCCATTCTTGATCTGGATACCGATGCCTTGACGGCCTGCATCACCAGCATGCGCGTGGTGGGTGCCAACACGGGTGTGATGCTGCTGTGGGGGCTGATCATCACCGTGTTGATCGCGGTCTCGCTGCTCTTCTACAGTGCAGGTCTGATCGTCATCGGGCCGCTGCTGGGTTGCACCAGCTGGCATGCTTATAAAGCCAGCGTCCGCGCCGAAAGCAAGGAGAACCCTGCTTAAGGTGCAATGAGGGGGATGTCATGGAGTTCTGGAACTGGTTGAAAAAAATCTTCTCGCCTCAGTCCGGCGTGCCGGGGCGCAGCGCTGATTCGCAGCTGGCCTGGACTTCGGCAAGCAGTCGTGAAGACGGCAGCGACGTCTTCAACGACAGCTATTTTTGTGGCTCGGGCAGCGGCGAAGGTGTCTGCAGCTCGGACGGCGGCGACTCCGGCGGTGATGGCGGAGGCAGCGGCGACTGAGGCCGCGCGGCCGTCACTTATTTCAGCAATGGCCTGAGCTTGGGCCAGACATTGGCCAGCATCTGTGGCTGAGCCTGGGCATTGGGGTGAATGCGGTCGCTCTGAAACCATCGCTCGGCGTCCGCAGCATCGCCGATGCCCGACAGCAGAAACGGCACCAGCGGCAGCTTTTGCGCGTCGGCAATGCTCCTGAACATCTCGGCAAATTGCTCGGTATAGGCCGCACCATAGTTGGGCGGTACCTGCATGCCCACCAGCAGCACCTGGGCCCCGGCCTCCCTGGCGGCCTTGATCATGACTTCCAGATTCTGCTGAGTGCTCTGCAGCGCCAGGCCGCGCAATGCGTCGTTGCCGCCCAGCTCCAGAATCAGGATGCCCGGCTCATGCTGCCTGAGCAGCGATGCCAGGCGCGCTCTGCCGCCGGCCGTAGTCTCGCCGCTGATGCTGGCATTGACCACCTTGCGCGGATTCTTTTCGTCATTCATGCGCTGCTGCAGCAACTGCACCCAGCCCTTGCCGCGCGTCAGGCCGTATTCGGCGCTCAGAGAATCGCCAAGTACCAGCACCGGGCCGGGTTTCGCGCCGGGAGCGGCCTTGGCCGGCTCCTTGTTCCTGGCGGGCGATGAGGCCACTGCCGCACCGCAAGCCCCTGAAATGGCGAGCGACAGAGCAACAGCGATACAGTGACGGCGCTGCAGTGCAAAGTGCTGGTTGCGACTCTTGACGTTTTTGCTATCCAATTGATTCATGTCCACAACTCTTGCCATTCCTTTGATTGCCGTTGAGCAACTGTCCAAATCGGTGAGCGATTCCACAGGCGTGCTGGATATTTTGCGGGATATCAATCTGAGTTTCACGGCCGGCGAAACCGTTGCCATTGTGGGTGCCTCCGGCTCGGGTAAAAGCACTTTGCTGTCGATTCTGGCCGGCCTCGATACCCCCAGTCGCGGCACGGTCCGCTTGCTGGGCCAGGATCTGTTTGCACTCAGCGAGGACGACAGGGCAGCGGTGCGGGCACAGAAGATGGGCTTTGTCTTCCAGAGCTTTCAGTTGCTGGGCAATCTCACGGCGCTGGAAAACGTCATGCTGCCGCTGGAGCTGGCGGGTCAGCGCGATGCGAGAGCACGAGCTTCGCAGATGCTGGAGCGCGTGGGCCTGGGCCAGCGTCTCAATCACTATCCCAGGCTGATGTCGGGCGGCGAGCAGCAGCGCGTGGCCCTGGCGCGTGCTTTTGTGGTGGAGCCGGCCGTGCTGCTGGCCGACGAGCCCACCGGCAGTCTGGACTTCGCCACGGGCCAGACCATCATGGAGCTGATGTTTGCGCTCAACCGCGAGCGCGGCACGACTCTGATTCTGGTGACGCATGACCGCGAGATTGCGGCGCAATGTGATCGAAGCATCACCATAGAAGCCGGGCGCTCTGTCTGAAAAACCAAAAGGCCTGTGTGATCACAGGCCTTTTTGGGGATCTGGCGCTTATCAAATAAGCGCTTGCAGCTATCAAATCAGTAGATTCTGAGTTCAAGCCTCAGATGCGCGCGACTTCCAGCCCGGCCCTGCGCTCTGCGGCGCGGCAGGCGGCCGCGGTAAACAGCACGTCGGTCGAGGAATTGAGGGCTGTCTCGGTCGAATCCTGAATCACGCCGATCACATAGCCGACACCCACCACCTGCATGGCCACATCGTTGGGAATGTTGAACAGGCTGCAGGCCAGCGGAATCAGCAGCAGCGATCCACCGGGTACGCCCGAGGCACCGCAGGCACAGACCGCAGAGACCACGCACAGCAGTATGGCCGTGGGAATGTCCACCGAGATATTGAGCGTATGGGCAGCGGCCAGTGTCAGCACGCTGATGGTGACGGCAGCGCCGGCCATATTGATGGTGGCGCCCAGCGGGATGGAGATGCTGTAGGTGTTCTCGTCGAGCCTGAGCTTCTGGGCCAAGGCCAGATTGACGGGAATGTTGGCTCCCGAGCTGCGCGTGAAGAAGGCGGTCACTGCGCTTTCGCGCAGGCAGGTCAGCACCAGCGGGTAGGGGTTGCGGCGAGTCTGTGTCCAGACAATGACTGGGTTGATCACCAATGCCACAAACACCATGCAGCCGACCAGCACGGCCAGCAGATGGGCGTAGTCCTTGAGTGCTTCCAGCCCGCCGGAGGAGAAGGTGGCGACCACCAGGCCGAAGATGCCGAAGGGGGCCAGGCGAATCACGCCTTGAATCACGCGGGTGATGGCATGGCCAAAGTCCTCCACCATGGTGCGGGTGGTGGGCGTGGCGTGGCGTAGTGCCAAGCCCAGCGCGATAGCCCAGGCCAGAATGCCGATGTAGTTGGCGTTCAGCAATGCATTGACGGGGTTGTCGAACAGGCTTTGGACGACGGTGCTCAGCACCTGGCTGATCTCGCCGGGCACGCTCTGGACTTTGGGCGCTTCACGAAAGTGAATCACCGAGGGAAAGAGCGCGCTGGCTGCAACGGCCACGCAGGCCGCCGCCAGCGTGCCGATGACGTACAGCCAGAGCACGGGCTTGATTTGCGTTTCCTGGCCGGGGCGGTGGCTGCTGACGGCAGCCATGACCAGCAGCAGCACCAGAACCGGAGCGACAGCCTTGAGCGCGGCAATGAACAAGCTGCCCAACAGGGAAACCGACTGGGCGGCGGCCGGCCATAGCCAGGCCACCAGGCCGCCCAGAATCAGGGCAATCAGAATCTGCAGCACCAGGCTGCTGCGGTTGAACCAATCGAGCAAGGCGTTGAGCATGCTGGGTATTCGTTATGGGATGGGAGGGAGATACAAACACGTAAGCCTCCTCATGCCGGACATGAAGAGGCTATATGCGTGAATGCCGGGGCAGCAGGCTCAAGCCTGTTGCCAGTCGTTCTGGGCGGCAGTGGAGCTTCATGTGAAGACTCGCACTCGGAAAAAACCATGCTGGTACTGCTTGATGAACCGGTGCCTTGCCCGTTGGGGGCGCAGTGTAGCGGCAATGGAAAACCTCAGCTGTCAGCCCAGACATGGCCCTGCGAGTCTCAGGTCTGCCGTAAACGCCGGGATAATGTGGCCCCATGTCGTCCCCCAAAGTTCTTTTCGGCTTTCACGCCGTAGGCGTGCGTCTGAAGACCGCCCCCCAATCCATCATCGAAGTCTATTTCGAGGCTTCGCGCCGCGATGCGCGCATGCGCCAGTTTCTGGAACGTGCCAAGGAAGCCGGGGTGCGTCTGATCGAGGCCGATGCCCTGCGCCTTGCCAAGCTCGCCGGCTCTCACGGCCATCAGGGCGTGGCTGCACGCGTGGAAGAAGTCAAGGACACGCGCACGCTCGACGAGCTGCTCGACGACCTGGAGGAGGAGGGGGTGAAGGCCCCGCTGCTGCTGGTGCTCGATGGTGTGACCGATCCGCACAACCTGGGGGCCTGCCTGCGTGTAGCCGACGGCGCCGGTGTGCATGCCGTGATCGCTCCCAAGGACCACGCGGCCGGCATCAACGCCACCGTGGCCAAGGTGGCCAGCGGCGCGGCCGAGACCGTGCCTTACTTCATGGTCACCAATCTGGCGCGCACGCTCAAGGAACTCAAGGAGCGCGGCATCTGGATCATCGGTACCAGCGGCGATGCCGACAAACATCTCTACCAGATGGATCTGACCGGACCGACGGCACTGGTGCTGGGGGCCGAGGGCGATGGCATGCGCCAGCTGACCCGCAAGACCTGCGATGCGCTGGTCAGTATTCCCATGCAGGGCGCGGTGGAGAGTCTGAATGTGTCCGTGGCCAGCGGTGTGTGTCTTTATGAGGCTTTGCGCCAGCGCCTGGCCGAAGCCGTGGCGATCAAGGCCTGAGCCGGCTTTCCCTGTATCTGAGGCAAGGCGTGGCTGCGAGAGCAGCCACGCCTTTTTTGAAGGTCCGGCCGAGCCGTTCTCAGACGGCCGGCAGATCGGCTGGCGTCGTGAAGTCCGGATGCAGCATGCGCTGCACGGTGCGTGCCAGCTCGCCAATCTCCATGGGCTTGCTCAGCACCACGTAGCGGCATTCCTGGGCATGCGGCACTTCGGCCTCTTCGCTGCTGGTCATGAGGATGAGCGGAATGAGAACATGCTCCCGGGCCAGCTTTTCCTGCATTTTTGCGATGCTCAAGGCACCGGAAAACTCATCGGCGGCAATGATGAGATCCACCTTCATGCCGCTGTTGATATAGCGCAGCGCGACTTCGGGTAAATATGCGGTCACGACCTGATAACCAAGTCCGTAGAGTACCTGGGCCATGGCATTGCGCGTGGCCAGATCGGGCTCGATGAGCAAAATCGTTTCCTGCCGGCCCACTGGGGCCGAGGCTTGCGGGCTCTGCGGCACGACCGGTTGTGAGCGCGGAAAGTACAGGCTCACGATGGTTCCCAGGCCTGGAGTGCTTTCCACTTCGATCAGGCCCTGGACATGGTCCATGAAGTTCTTGACCATGGGCAGGCCCAGGCCCGCGCCCTTGCCTTCGGGCTTGGTGGTGAAGAACATGTCGAAGATGCGGGCCTTGATCTCCTCACTCATGCCCATGCCGTTGTCGGCTACGCTGATCATCACGTAGTCGCCCGCATGGCTGGCGCGCTTTAGCAGCACGTTCTCCGCTGTCAGCGTGATCTGGCCCTGCTCTTCGGTGGCATCACGCGCATTGATGCAGAGATTGATCAGCGAGTTTTCGAAATACAGCTTGTCCACGCTGATGGGCCAGATGCTGGACGCCATATGCAGCTGCAGTTCAGCGTTCTGGCCTACGGCCTTGCTCAGCAGAGGCTCCAGATCCTGCACCAGTGCACGGGGGTCGGCGGCAGCCAGCTGCATGGATTTGCGACTGCTGAATCCCGTCAGATGCGATGCCAGGCTGCCTGCTTTCTGAATGGTGTTGAGTATCACATCCACATGTTCGAGCTGCTCGGGCTCGCCCAGCTGCTTCTCCAGCATGCCGGCATGCAGGCCGGTGATGAAAAGCAGGTTCTTCATGTCATGCGCGACACCGGCAGACAACTGGTTCACCATGCCCATTTTCTGGGCTTGGGCGAGGTAGGTTTCGGCCTGATCCAGCGCCTGCTGCTTGAGTCTCAGCTGGTGGCTCAGCGTGGTGATCTGGTCGCGCAGCTGATTCTCGGATTGCCGGACGCTGTCTATGCCCAGGTTGGCGCCGACCCAGTAGAGAATTCTGCCCTGCGCATTCTTGACGGGAGACAGCGACGAGAAAAACCAGTGGAACTGTCCGTCATGGCGCTTGATGCGCAGCCGGTATCCCGTCGGCTTTTCGGTGATCAGGGCGCGCGACAGCCCGGTGTTGACGGTCGCCAGATCGTCTGGATGCACGATATCAATCCATATGCCTTCGCGCAGGCTCAGGGGGCGTACTTCCCGGTAGGCGTATTCATGCAGGGCCCGGTTGAGCCAGGTCACCTCTCCATGGGGTGTTGCAATCCAGACCTGGTAGGGCAGGTGGTCCAGAAAGTCCTCAAAGCGGTTGACATGCCCCAGCCCGAGCTCGTCATCGGGTTCACGAAACGAGGTTTCGGTCGGCAATACATAGCATTGCACCGCTTCTGCCGCGCCATTGCCCTGAATCGGCGAAAAATGCCAGAGTCCGGGGTGATCGGGCAAGTTTGCAGTCGCTTCCAGGCCTGTCTCCACGCACTGCCTGATAGCCAGCCTGGCTGTTTCCAGAATCTCGCGCGCGGGAATGCCGGGTGCCTGGTGACTGGGCTGCAGAAGGCGCTGCAATGCAGGATTGGCAAAGCGCAGTTCCAATGTCTGGACATCAACAAGACCCCATGCCAATGCTGCAGGCGTCATGGCTTGCTGAAGTGCGAACAATTGGCCCGATTCGTTCATATGCTGGTGTGGTGCAATATCAGGCAAAGAAGAAGCTCCGCAGGGAAATTCAAGTATTCCACGTTGCAACTCGATTTTTGAGGTTATAGCCTTGGTTCAAGCACTTATTGACAATTCTTCGACGTCCTTGGGTGCGATTGCCTGCGTACGTCGCTGGCTGGGCGAGGCGCAGCGACTGGCCGTGCTGACCGGGGCAGGTGTCAGCGCCGAGTCGGGAGTGCCCACTTTCAGAGAGGATGCAAACGGGTATTGGTCCCAGTTCAAGCCCGAGGAAATGGCCAGCGAGTTGGGGTATCGCCGCGATCCGGCTCATGTCTGGCGCTGGTACGAGCACCGACGTGCGCTGGTTGCCAAGGTGACTCCCAATGAGGGGCACCTGGCGCTGGCGCGTTGGGCAAGGCAGCATCCCGGTCGAATGACACTCATCACGCAGAATGTGGATGGTCTGCACCAGCAGGCGGGCAGTGAAGGTGTGCTGAGCCTGCATGGGGAGCTGAGCAGGAATCGCTGGCTGAATCGCCGTTGTGCGTCCTGCGACATGGAGCAGGCTGTCCCGGGCGAGCCGCCTCATTGCGCCGCCTGCGGCAATTTGCTGCGGCCTGCCGTCGTGTGGTTTGGCGAGTCTCTGCCGAGCCAGACCTGGGCCAGGGCAGAGCAGGCGGCAGAGCAATGTCAGCTGATGCTGGTGATCGGCACGTCGGGCGCAGTCTACCCAGCAGCAGGTCTGGCCAAGATCGCACGGCGCAACCGGGCGCGCGTGGTCATCATCAACCCCCATGCCAGCGAGCTGGACTCGGTGGCCGACCAGATGATCGCCATGCCATCGGCACAGGTGCTGCCCTTGCTGCTGGCAAGTCCCGAGTAGGCCGGGATGGGATTGCTAGCGGCTGTCTCAGTGAGGAGACTGCTTTGGCAGTTGACGCCGATCTTCCGACCCCGGGGGCGGTACTGCGTTTACACCCAGCCCAGCGCACCCAGCGCCGCGCCGGCAGCCAGCAGCCACAGCAGATGAATGCGTGTGCGCCATACCAGCAATGTGCATGCAAGGCTCAGCAGCCATAGCTTCCAGTCCCTGCCAGGGTTGCCGCTGGCGCTGCCCAGCAGCCAGCCTGTCGCCAGCAGCAGACCAATCACCAGCGGAGCCATGCCTTGCTTGAAGGCGCGCACGCCGCGTTTGTCCCGGTTGCGCTGACCCCAGCGCGAGGCCTGCCAGGTCAGCAGCGAGCTGGGCAGCAAAATGCCCACCATGCATACGGCAACTCCGAGTGCTCCCAGTCCCCAGGCCGCCGGGCCGGTGCCGCCTCCTGCATTCAGACCCACGTTCCAGCCCAGCAGGGCGATGAACAACACATTGGGGCCGGGGGCGGCCTGGGCAATGGCGATGGAACTGGTGAACTGGGTTTCCGACAGCCAGCGATTGCCGTCGACCAGATAGCGGTGCATATCGGGCGCAGCGGTGATGGCTCCACCCACGGCCATCAGCGACAGCGTCAGGAAATAGGCAAACAGATGCAGCCAGTCCACGGTCTGCAGCTCGATCGTCAGCGTGCTCATGCCAGCCTCCGGTAGGTCAGCACGCAGCCTGTTGCGCCCACCAGCAGCAAGGCCCAGAACAGCGGCAGGCGCAGCACGGCCACCAGCACAAAGGCGGCGATGGCCAGCCCTGCGCAATACCACTTGCCCAGCGGGTGCTTGCGCAGCGTGCCAGCCAGCTTCAGGCCCATGCCCGCCACCAGCCCTGCCGCCACGGCGCCCATGCCGCGCAGGGCTCCGGCCACGGCCGGGTTGGCCGCAAACTGGGTATAGATCAGGGTGAGGCTGATGACCACCAGCATGGGAAACGTCAGCATTCCGCACAACCCCACGATGGCGCCGCGCCAGCCGAAGTAGCGTTCGCCCAGCATGATGGAAAGATTCACCACATTGGGGCCGGGCATGATCTGTGCCACGGCCCAATCCTCCATGAACTCCTCATTGCTCAGCCATTGGCGTTTTTCGACCAGTTCGCGCTGCACCACGGCCAGCACACCGCCAAAGCCCTGCAAGGCCAGAAAGGTCAGCGACCAGAACAGTTCGCTCAGATGGCGCGGGCGTGGCCGCTCGGCTTGCGGCAGTGACGAAGGGGCGGGTGAGCTCATTGAAAGGGCCTCTGGGCCTCTGGAGAAAGTGATGGCGATCAGCCGTGGATGCTAATGCGGACGCCCCTGCCCGGATAGCTGCCAGCCATCTTCAGTAGAGAAGGGCGTATCGATCACTTTGATGGCTCCCGTTGCCGGATCGCGACGCCTGGCGCAGGTCAGAGGTCGCCCAGTATCTGTTCCAGATCTGCGTCGTCGGCATCGGCCTCCAGGCGCAGGCTGCCCTGTATGTGATCCAGATGGCTGAGCATCAGCTGTTCTGCCAGCTCGCCATTGCCCGCGACAATGGCATCGACCACGGCCTCGTGCTCGTCCACCAGACAGCAGGTGTTGACCGCCGATTCATACAGCGAGATCGTCAGGCAGGTCAGCGTGGACAGTTCACGCATGCTGCGCAGCAGCGCGGAGTTGCCGGCCAGTTCGGCAAGCAGTACATGAAATTCGCCGGACAGGCGAACCGTGGCTCGCTTGTCGGAATTGGCGCGAGCATCGCGCTCCTGCTTCAGATGAGCCTGCAGGCGACGGATCTTGCTGTTGTCCATGTTCAGAACGAGGCGACGCACAATGCCTGGCTCTATCAGCCGGCGCGCTTCGAAGACGTCCAGCGCCTGCTCGATGCTGGGCTTGGCAACAAAGGCTCCGCGCTGCGGGAACAGCTCCACCATCTGGTCGCGGGCCATGCGGGCAAGGACCTCGCGCACGCGAGCCCGGCTGGTGTTGAAGATATTGGCCAGCCTGTCTTCGCCGAGCTTGGTTCCCGGCAGCAGGCGGTGCTCATGGATGGCTGTGGCAATGCGGGCTGCCATTTCATCCACGGTAATTTCAGATCGAGATGTGTTGCTTCGATTGTTCACTTTTGTAGTGTGTTTTGTCGACATGCCGGTGAATTCTAGTGTCACGCGGCATGTCGGATTCGAACATCCCGATTGAGGTTATCCCGCAGCCTGTTCAGGGCAGCTGGCTCAATAGCTGGGTGAGCCCCGGGGGGAGGTTCTTGAAGTCCTTGCGCGGTGGTTTGGCAAAACTGCCTGCGCGTGCCGCAGCGGGAGCCAGCGAGACCAGGCTCTGCGCATGATTGACGGCGCTGGAGACGCCATCGACGGCTGGCACCGGCAAACTCTGCTTGATGGAGCGTGCCAGGCCCGCCAGCGGGGCGCCGGCAATGATCAGTACATCGGCGCCATCTTCGCTGACCGCTGCTTCGCACAAGGCCTGCAGGCGTGCTGCATGGTCATCCTGCACACTTCCGATATCTCGCAGAGGCTCGTCCAGGCAGCGAATGCTGGCCAGCCGGTCTATGAGTCCGTTGCGCTCGACCATATCTCGGTACCAGGCGGTAATGCGCCTGGAGATGGCAATGATCGAGAAGCGTTTGCCCAGCATGCAGGCGCTCATGAGTGCGGACTCGGTCATGCCCAGCACGGGAATGTCCAGAGCCTCGCGCAGGCCTTCGAGGCCCGGATCGCCAAAGGCCGCCAGGATGACGGCGTCATGTTGGTGCGCATGTTCGGCGGCCAGCTCGGCCACGGCGTAGGCGGCAATCATGGCCTCGAAGCGCGTCTCGATATAGGCCACCCCCATGGGAGCGGTCAGCATGGTGATTTCCGTGTCTGGCGCGGCGGCCAGCCTGGCCTCTTTCTCGATGAGCGCGGTGACGCTCTCGGAGATATTGGGGTTGATGATGAGCAGTTTCATGGTGTGTTCGTGCTGAAGTTTCAGAAGCGGGCCTGGTGGCGCTTGGGCAGCAGTGTGGGCGCGCCGCGCTGCAGGAAGCGGCCGCTGCCGGCGCGGGCGTGGAATTGCTCGCCGTCCCAGACTACCTGTCCCGCAGACAGGGTGAGGCAGGGCCAGGCCTTGAGCTGCTGGCCTTCATAGGGCGTGTAGTCCACGTTGTGGTGCAGATCGCGGTTGCTGATGGCGCGTTCGCCTTCCTGCCAGACCACGAGGTCGGCATCGGCGCCGATGGCAATGCTGCCCTTGCGCGGATGCAGGCCGTAGACCTTGGCCGGGTTGGTGGAGGTCAGCTCCACGAAGCGGTTGAGTGTCATGCGGCCCGTCAGCACACCATGCGTGTAGAGCAGCGACAGGCGGGTTTCGATGCCAGGAATACCGTTGGGAATGTGACCAAAGGACACCTCCTCGCCATTGGGCTTCTTGCCTTCGGGGGAATCGTAGTTGAACGGCGCATGGTCCGAGGAGAACACGGTGAACAGGCCGTCGTTCAGCCCGTTCCAGATCACTTCCTGGTTGGCCTGATCGCGCGGCGGTGGGCTGCACACGCACTTGGCGCCCTGATAACTGTCATCTATGCCCAGATCCTCGGCGCTGAGGAACAGGTATTGCGGGCAGGTCTCGGCCATGATGTTCATGCCGTGGGAGCGGGCCCAGCGGATCTGCTCGACGGCCTCGCGGCCCGAGACATGGACGATGAGAATTGGCACATCGGCAAGCTCCGAGAGCGCGATGGCGCGGTGGGTGGCTTCGCGCTCCACCAGCATGGGACGAGAGACCGCGTGGTAGCGCGGAGCGGAGCGGCCGCTGGCTTCCAGGCGCTTGGTCAGCCACTGGATGCAGTCGGCGTTCTCGGCATGGATCATGGCGGTGGCGTCGTACTTGCGCGCCACGTCCAGCACGTCGAGGATCTGGCCGTCGTTGAGCTTCAGATCGTCATAGGTCATGTAGATCTTGAAGGAGGTATAGCCTTCGCGGATCAACTGGGGCAGTTCCTTCTCCAGAACTTCGGGGGTGGGGTCGCTGACGATCATGTGGAAACCGTAGTCCACGTGGGCTTTGCCGTCGGCGCGGCGGTGGTAGTCCTCCACGGCCGCGCGCAGCGACTGGCCCTTGGCCTGGGCCGCGAACGGAATCACGGTGGTGGTGCCGCCGCAGGCTGCGGCGCGCGTGCCGCTGTCGAAGTTGTCGGCCATGCGCACCGGCGGTTCCATGGGTTGGTCCAGGTGGCAGTGGGCGTCGATGCCGCCGGGCGTGACCACGCGGCCGGCAGCGTCATATTCGCGGGCGCCGGCGGGCAGGTTGGCGCCCAGCTGGACTATCTTGCCGTCGCGAATGGCTATATCGGATTCAAAGATGTCGCTGGCGGTGGCAACGCGCGCATTGCGCACTACGAGATCAAATTCGCTGGATTTCATGCTGAATATCAGAGTTTCGGGGTGTCGGTCGGGTCTGCCGGTGCTCCGGACTTGCCCTGGTGTTGTGATGCGAGTACGAGTTCGCGCGCCAACGCCTTGTGGCGGGCGGGCGTGGGTTTGGCATGGGCCTGGTTGCTCAGCGCGGGCAGCACGTAGTCATTGACCATGCGGCGGATGGCCAGCACGTTCCGGGATTCGCGCAGGCCGCCTTCGATGGGCTGCATGCTGGTCATGACCACCACGGCATTGCGCTCGGGCAATACCACAATGAACTGGCCCTTGAAGCCCATGGCGTGGGTTTCGGGCTCGGTGGCGACGATGTCGTTGATCCACCAGTAATAGCCATACCATGGCGCCGAGGCGGGCGCGGTCATGGTCCGGACCCAGGCCTGGGAGACGATCTGCTTGCCGTCCCAGCGGCCGCCGGTCAGCACCAACTGGCCTAGCTTGGCCATGTCCACGGCGCGCAGGCGCAGCCCCCAGCCGGAGGAGACCAGGCCTTTGTCGTCAGCCCGCTCCCAGGTGTAATGGCTCATGCCCATGGGCTTGAAGAGTCTCTCCTTCGCAAAGTCCTGCAGTGGCATACCGGCGTCGGCCCCCAGCGTGGCGCTGGCCAGGATGGGGTTGACGTCGGTGTAGTCGAAGGTCGTGCCGGGCGCTACCTTGGGCGTAGTTTCGGCCGCCAGCTTGAGACGGTCGGGGGCGCCGTAGTAGATGGGGTCGTCGGTGGGCTTGAAGTTATAGACCAGGCCCGTGGACATGGACAGCACATGCCGCAGTTCGATGGATTGCTTGTCGGAGAAGGCATCCTGGAGGTCGGGGCGGGCCTTGGTCAGGATGGGCGCCACTTTCTCGTCGAGCTTGCTGCGGCCCTCGTCCACCAGAACGCCGGCGGCCAGGGCCGTCACGTTCTTGGTGATGGAGTACAGCTCGTAGTTGTGGTTGCGCGTCAGGCCCTGGCTGTAGCGCTCATAGATCAGCTTGCCGTCCTTGATGACGAGAAAGCTGCGCACGTCGAGGTTTTCCTTGCGGATCATCTCGGACAACTGCACCAGAGGGCGCGAATCCACGCCTACGGACTCGGGGGCGGCAGCAGGGAAATCGGGACTCGCCTGGACGGCGACGGAGTTGCGGCTGGCTGGCGTGGCGGCATATGCGCTCAGGGTAGAGGCGATGGCCGTGGCGCAGGTCAGGGCCACGGCTCGGCGTGTGGGCAAGGGCATGGGGTTCTCCATCAAAGTGTCCAGGCGAGGCGGGCGGTACTTAGACCGGGATCTTCTTGCTGTAGTCGATCACGATCGACGAGCAGACGAAGAGGCCTGCGCCCGCAGCAGCGAAGAGCATCATGGCCATGTCGTAGGAGCCGGTGGCCTGCACGATCAAGCCCACCAGAATGGGTACGCCGATGCCGGCGAAGTTGCCGCCCAGGTTCATGACGCCACCCAGGAAGCCGACGCGCTTGCGGGTGCCCAGAATGGAAGGAACGCACCAGAACAGACCGCACCAGCGCAGGAAGAACAGCGTTACCGACAGCAGGATCACGATGGTCACGGGGTCCTTGAAGCGGGCCACGTTGTAGATGGCGATGGTGGCGATGATCGAGGCGATACCGAACAGCGTGCGCAGCACCTTGGCTTGCGAAGCGCCCGCAGCCTTCCATTTGTCGGCAATCCAGCCGCCGACCATCTCACCGACGAAGCCGGAGAAGAACATGATGAACACGGCGCCACCCATCTGCTTGATGTCCATGCCATGCACCTTGGACAGGTAGGTGGGCATCCAGGTCAGCAGGCCGTAGAACAGCGCGTTGAAGCACATCCAGCCGAAGAACATGCCCCATACCGAGCGGTACTTGAAGAAGTCCATCACCTTGCCGCTGGCATGGGCGGGCTCGGCGGCGAGGTCGGCGGCATGTGCTTCCTCGATGAAGGCAGCTTCGGCTTCATTGACGCCGGCGTGCTCACGGGGATGGTTGCGGATATACCACCAGGCAAAGACACCCGCGATCATGGTGCCAACGCCCGCGACGACGAAGGACACGCGCCAGGAGTCGAAATGGGTCAGCAGGCCGGCGATGATCAGCGCACCCAGGGCGGCACCCAGAGGTGCGCCACCGTCCAGCAGTGTGGCGCCGCGGCCGCGTTCGTTCTGGGTCATCCAGATGCCGTTGAGCTTGCCGCCTGCAGGGTAGATGGGGGCCTCGGAAGCGCCCAGACCCAGACGGGTGATCAGCAGCGACACCCAGCCGGTGCAAGCTGCGGCGATGGCCTGGAAGAAGCCCCAACCCAGGGTGGAGCAGACGATGACCACGCGTGGGCCGAAACGGTCGGCCAGCATGCCGCCGGGAATCTGCATGAAGGCATAGGTCCAGAAGAAGGAACTCATCAGCAGGCCCTGAACGGCAGGGCTGAGATCGAACTCCTTGGCGATCATGGGCATGGCCACGGACAGCGATGCGCGGTCAATGTAATTGACCGCGATCAGGAAAAGCATCATCAGGAAGATCTTCCAGCGCACCTTGGTCGGCGCTGCCGCCGCCTGTGGCGCGGCAAGTGTGGTTGGGTTTTGCATCTCGGGTCTCGCTCCATCGGTTGGTTGATTGTTCGATGTGAGGTCGAAATCTAAATGTCGACAATGTTGTCAACAATATCGTAAACACCTATTTGGGAATTTTTCTCTGAAATATGCTGTGAGGCGAAAGGTGGTGACGAAGTGAAGATTTTCTTGTCGGATAACTTTGAGTGATTGGATTTTGATTTATTGTCAACAATATTGTTGACGTTTGTTTGGGTGAGGTGAACAATGCCGGCCAACCGGTTTGCCGGTTGGCCATACAACGGAGACAAGCAAGATGACTGCAACTACGACATGCCTGGGCGTGCTCACGCCTTCTTCCAACACCGCGCTGGAGCCTCTGACCAGCGCGCTGGCTGCCAGTGCCGGCAACTGCTCGGCCCATTTTTCGCGCTTCACGGTGACTGAGATTTCGCTGGCCGAGGGGGCACTGAACCAGTTTGACGACAGCAAGATCCTGGCCGCAGCCGAGCTGCTGGCCGATGCCAAGGTGGACGTGATCGGCTGGAGCGGCACGGCCGCAGGATGGCGCGGCTTTGAGACCGATATGCGGCTGTGCGAGCGTATTACCGAGCGCACCGGCATCAAGGCCACGACGGCCATCCTGGCACTCAATGAGCTGATGGGAAAGCTCTCCGTGAAGAAGCTGGCCATCGTCAGCCCGTACACGGCGGACGTGCAGCAATGCATCGTCAACAACTACCGCGCCGCAGGCGTCGAGACCACGGCAGAGCGCCATCTGGACATCTCGGTCAACCACAGCTTTGCGCTGGTGGAGCCCGAGCAACTGCTGCAACTCATCGGCAACGTGATCGAAGAAGGCAAACCTGACGCCGTCGTGACTTACTGCACCAATTTGCGCGCTGCGCACCTGGCCGAAGAGGTGGAGCGCCGTTGGGGCGTGCCGCTGCTCGATACCGTGAGTACCACGGTCTGGGGCATGCTGCGCGCGGCCGGGCGTGATCCTTCCGCCGTCAAAGGCTGGGGCCGCCTGTTCGATATTGCATGATGAAGGCCTTAGAGGGCGACACTGACCGATTCATAAGGAGACAACCATCGTGAAACTGCTTCGCTATGGCAGCGCGGGTGCGGAGCGCCCGGGCGTGCTGGACGCCGACGGCGTGCTGCGTGATGCATCGGCCCTGGTGCCCGATTGGGGCCCGGGCCAGCTAGGTCCCGATGCGCTGGAGCGCATACGGCATACGGACTGGAGCCGTTTGCCCAGGGTTGACGGAACGCCACGCCTGGGTTGCCCCGTGGCACAGGTGGGCAAGCTGGTCTGTGCGGGTCTCAACTATGCTGACCACGCGGCCGAGGCCGGACTGCCAGCGCCGGCCGAACCCGTGCTGTTCATGAAGGCCGTGACGGCGATCTGCGGTCCGGGCGATGCGGTGCAGATTCCGCAGGGCGCGGACAAGGTCGACTGGGAGGTGGAGCTGGGCGTTGTCATCGGCAGCCGCGCGCGGCGCGTGACCGAGGCGCAGGCTCTGTCCCATGTGGCCGGTTATCTGTTGGCCAACGATGTGTCCGAGCGCGGCTGGCAATTGGAGCGTGGCGGCACCTGGACCAAGGGCAAGAGCCATGACACCTTTGCGCCGCTGGGCCCCTGGCTGGTGACGGCCGACGAAATTACCGATCCGCATCGCGTGGGCCTGTGGCTGGAAGTCAACGGCAAGCGCATGCAGAACGGCAGTACGGCCAACTTCATTTTCAGCCTGCCCACGCTCATTTCGTATATCAGCCAGTTCATGACGCTGGAGGCCGGCGATGTGATTCTCACCGGAACGCCTGCGGGCGTGGGTCTGGGGCAAAAGCCGCAGCCCGTCTTTCTCAAGCCCGGCGATGTGGTGCGGCTGGGTGCCGATGGGCTGGGCGAGCAGCGCCAGGTCTGCGTGGCAGTGAACTGACGCTGCTTTTTCCCGGAGAGCTGGTTTTTAGAGCTTTCCGGGAGAAGCCGGGCCGGAAGGCGTGCGCTTTTCTTCGGCTGGCTGGAGCTGCTGGGCCTGCTTGATATCGATTCGCCTGGCCGTGATCCTGGCCACGCATTCGAGTTTTTGCAGGTCCTTGGCCGTCAGGCTTTCATCGGCCGCCTGGCTGAAGCAGCACAGCGTGCCGTAGACCTTGCCGCTGGCCAGCACGATGGGCGTGCTCAGATGGGCGCCCACGCGAAAAGGAGTTGCAGGCAGCTTGGCAAAGGCAGGGTGGCTGGTCGCATCCTGGACCAGACCGGGCAGAATGCCGTCGAGCACGCACTGGCAAAACGACTCCTCCAGGGGACCGCCGCCGCCAGTGGCAATCAATTCCTTGCCGGGGGCGGTATCGACATGCTGGAACATGCGCTGGCCGTTGCGGATCTCGGAGACAAAAATCACCTCCATATTGAGGTGCTGGCGCAGCTCCTGCAGGACCAGGCGCACGTTTTCATCGACCAGTTCGTCACTTCGATCTGCCGTGGCCAGCAACAATTCACTGACCTGTACCTCCAGTGCCTCCGGTGCGTAATCCCAGTTGTGAATCGCCATCTCTCAAATCTCTGAATGTCGCGCAAAAAAACCTCGGGCCATTGTGGCCGAGCAAACAGGGTTCTCAAGTTAACAATACGTAAGACCTCATAGCGAATCCTGGTCGGTCACAGGACTGGCGATGTGGTCGGCTGCAGCCGTCTGGCCGGTCTGGGGCTGAATCAGTGCCAGCACCTGGGCGTGCAGCTCGGCCGGCACGGCGATCAGCTCCATATTCAGCACACGGGCCATTTCCTGCAGAGTGGAAAAGCGCGGGTCCACATCGCCGGTTTCAGTGCGTTGTACGGCCATGCGTGACAGGCCGGCACGTTCGGCCAGATCGGCCTGGGTGATGCGGGCGGCCTTGCGGGCCTGGGCCAGAGTCGTGATGAGTTCGGAAATCATGCGTATCAATATACTCTTTGTAGCGCGGTACAAAAGCATGGCGCCTGCTGGAGGGTGTTTCCCCCCGGGCAGGCGGGTCGCCGCAGTCTGCCATGCCGCTGCCATACTGCGAGGGCATGGTGGTGATGGTTCATCGAACAACAGGAGTGTGCAATTGGACTGGATAGCAATGCAGCTGAGCCACGAGAGCGTCAAGCTCTGGCTGTCCGTGGGCTGGTCGCTGTATGTCGTCGTGGTAGGCATCTGGATTCTGCTGCAGCGCAGCCAGCCGATTGCCACACTGAGCTGGCTGTTGTCCATGGCTGCGTTACCTGTGGTGGGTCTGCTGGTCTATTACTACTTCGGTCCGCAACGCATGAAGCGCCAGCGTATCAAGCGGCTGCGCTCGCGCAAGCGTTCGCGTGTGCGCAACAGCATGCAAAAACTCAGGGAACGCATTCCGGCCCAGCAGGAGCGCTTGCGTCAGGTGGCACGGCTGGTTGGCATGACCAGCGATTTCCCGGTCAGCACGGCCACTTCCATGCAGTTGCTGGTGGGGGGCGCGGCGACCTTTGATGCGATTGCCGAGGCCGTGAGCGCAGCACGCCACCACGTGCATCTGGAGTACTACATCTACGAGCCCGATCAGACCGGCACGGCCTTGCGTGATCTGCTGATCGAGAAGGCACGTGCAGGCGTGCAGGTGCGTTTGCTGGTGGATGCTCTGGGCTCCAAGAAGCTGGGGCGAAAGTTTCTGGAGCCGCTGCAGCAGGCCGGGGCCGAGGTGCTGCGCTTTCACGATGCCAAGATAGGGCGGCGGCTGCGACCCGTGGTCAATTTCCGTACCCACCGCAAGATTCTGGTCTGCGATGGAAAAGTGGGCTTTACGGGTGGTGTGAATGTCACCGATGAAGAGAACGAGCGCATTTGTGACGATGCTTATCATGACGTGCATATCCGGGTCGAAGGCTCCGTCGTCAACTGGCTGCAGACAGTTTTCCTCGAGGACTGGGCCTACACCCGCAGCGACGATCCGCACCGGCTGCCCAACGATCTTGACGATCTGCTGCCAGATTGCGAAGACGGCCCCATCCCCATGCAGGTCGTGACCTCGGGGCCTGACGACCAGCTGGACGCCATCTACCGCTCCTATCTGGCGGCCATCAACGCGGCACAGCAACGCATCTTGCTGACCACGCCTTACTTTGTGCCGACCGAAGGCGCGCTGACGGCTCTCACCAATGCTGCACTGCGCGGTGTGGAGGTCCGCATTCTGGTGCCGAAGAAGTCTGATTCGCTGTTGGTGACGGCCGCTGCGCGCTCCTATTTTGACGAGCTGATTCGCTGTGGAGTGCATATCTATGAATATGCGGCCAGCATGCTGCACTCCAAGACCTTGGTGGTCGATGACAATATGGCGATGATCGGCACGGCCAATTTTGACTATCGCAGCTTTTTCCTCAACTACGAGGTCTGTGTGATTGGCTACGGGCCAGAGCTGAATCAGGCCATCGCTGCGCAGTTCGAGGCTGACCTGGGCCAGGCTCGAATGGTGCAATATCGCAGCGAAAAAGGTCTGCGGCGACGGCTGGTCGGTTCCGTGGCCCGATTGACATCGCCGCTGCTGTAGTGAGTGAAACCTTGAACCATTGTGTGGATGCTCTGGCGCTGTGGCGCCTGCAAGACTGGCTGCATGCGCACCCGCGTGTGGTAGTCATTGGTGGCGCCGGCTGCAGCACCGAAGTCGGCATCCCTGACTATCGGGACCGCAACGGACAGTGGAAGCGCCCCCAGCCCGTGACCTATCAGGCCTTCATGGGCGATGTGCTGGTGCGTCAGCGCTACTGGGCGCGTTCCATGCTGGGCTGGCGCGTGATGGGTCAGGCGCGGCCCGGTTCCGCCCATCAGGCACTGGCGCGACTGGAGCAGCAAGGCCGGCTGGAGTTGCTGATCACCCAGAATGTCGATGGCCTGCATGATGCGGCCGGCAGCCTGAACATCGTGGACCTGCACGGGCGCATCGACACCGTGCGCTGCATGGACTGCGACAAGCGCTCTGCCCGCGCCGATCTGCAGCAGCGCCTGCTGACGCTGAACCCGGCCTGGGCTGAACTGTATGCCACACCGGCGCCCGATGGCGATGCCGATCTGGAAGACCAGGACTTCAGTCGCTTTGTCGTGCCGGCCTGCCCACATTGCGGAACAGGCCTGATCAAGCCCGATGTGGTGTTCTTTGGCGAGACCGTGCCGCGTGAACGCGTGCAGACCTGCATGGCGGCAGTGGCCAGGGCCGACGCTGTGCTGATCGCAGGCTCTTCATTGATGGTCTATTCGGGTTACCGTTTTGCGCTGGCAGCGCATGAGCAGGGCAAGTCCATCGTGGCCATCAATCAAGGCGTGACAAGGGCCGATGCATTGCTGGCTTTCAAGGTAGAGGCCGATGTGGGTCAGGTCCTGATGGGCCTGATCGAGGCAAGCTAGCTCATTCCCTCCGCGCAACGGATGAGGGCAGGGGGGAACAGTCTGCATGCTCCTCGGGTTCGTCGCCATCGGGCGGGTGGAAATCGTGGCGCAGCAGCGGTGCATGGTTGCGCTCCATAAAGTGGCGGGGAGTGCCAAGGGATTTGTGTGCCGCCCTTGAGCGGCTCGTGTTCTGCATAGGTGCGGGCCATGCAGCCAAAGCTCCAGCCTGAAACTCCTGGTGGAGCTCGGGCCGTCGGAATGTACGGCGCAGGTATTCCGGTTCCTGCAAACTCGGGGAAGTGTCTTGGCCGTCGACTCGGCTCACCTGCGCACAGAGGTTGGCAGTTCGTGCGGATCGTAGGTCACCGCGAAAGCCTGACCTACGTGCTGCGCTCCGTCTTCACCCTGGGGAGCATCGATTTCTGTCGGATGTTTTTAGGCTGCCGACTCAAGCGCGGCAACGAGCCAGTCACCAGAGAACGATCTGCGAGCAGCGGAATAGCGATAGCTTACGACCCTTGTCATCGAACAATGTGGCCGACCACACCTGCGTTGTCCTCCCCAGATGCTCGGCCACAGCCTCCACGTGCAGGATTCCTTGCTTCGCAGTACCAAGGAAGTTGGATTTCAGTTCCAGTGTCGTGAATCCTTTCGCGCCCTCCGGTAGATGCGCCAGCGTCGCATAGCCGGCGCAGGTGTCGGCCAGCATCACCTGTGTGGCGGCATGTAGAAAGCCATTGGGTGCCATCATCCACGGTGCAATAGTCAGCTCCATGGTCATGCGGCCTTCGGCAAGTGCCAGCGGCCGCGCGCCAAAGGTATCGGGCAGTGTGCCGCGCTGGCGTTCAAACAGACTGTCCAGGGTTTCGGTGCTACGGAGCATCATGGTTTCCTTGAGTGGAGTTGAAGTCTTGGTCTCTGTCGATACGAGCTCACGGTCTCTCCAGCACCGTAGCAATACCTTGCCCACCGCCGATGCATTGGGTGGCCAGGGCATATCGTCCCTGCTGTCGTGCAAGCAAGGCAGCTGCCTTGCCCGTGATGCGCGCACCAGTGGCGCCAAGTGGATGACCGATGGCCAGCCCGCCGCCGTCAATATTCACGGTCGCCATGTCCAGGCCGAGGTCTCGGATGCAGGCCAGCGCCTGTGACGAAAAAGCTTCGTTGATCTCAACCACATCCAGATCGGCCACAGTGAGACCGGCACGGGCCAGCGCCTTGCGCGTGGCAGGGATCGGGCCTATTCCCATGATCGCAGGGTCCACTCCCACGGTCGCGAAGCTGCGGATGCGCGCCAGTACCTGCAGACCATGGCGTTCGGCAAAATCGTCTCGGGTGACCAGCACGGCCGCAGCGCCATCGGTCAACGGCGACGATGTGCCCGCCGTGACCACGCCATCAGGCCTGAAGGCGGGCTTGAGCCCGGCCAGGGCCTCGAGTGTGGTGGCAGGGCGTATGCAGCCGTCGGCATCCAGCAGCTCCCCGTCCGGTAAAAGAATGGGCACGATTTCGTCGACCAGCAGACCCTGGTCGCGGGCAGCGGCGGCTTTCAGATGGGATTGCAGCGCCAGCAACTCCTGGTCGGCGCGGTTTACCTTCCATCTCTGCGCCACGTTTTCCGCCGTTTCGCCCATTGAAATATAGGCGTCGGTATTTGCCTGTAACTGGGGGTTCGGCGAGAAGTTGAAACCGCCCTGCGGAACCATCGTCATGGACTCCACGCCCACACAGAGGAAGGCGTCGCCCATGCCGGCCTCGATCTGCGCTGCGGCAATATGCACGGCCTGCATCGACGAGCCGCAAAAGCGGTTCACGGTCATGCCGCCCACGGTTTCGGGCAGGCCGGCCAGCAGACCGACGATGCGCGCCAGATTGTTGCCTTGTGCGGCCTCGGGGTAGGCACAGCCGAGGATCACATCCTCCAATAGTGCAGGATCCAGGTCGGAGCGCTTCAGCAAAGCCTGCACAACCTGGGCGGCCAGCGTGTCCGGCCGGACCTCGGCGAGGCGGCCTTTGCGGGCGAATTGGAATGGCGAGCGTGCATAAGCTGCAATAACGGCTTTCATGACTTGGGCTCCTTGCGATGGTCAGTGCGCGGCGGCGTAGCGCTGGGCGACGATGTTGCTGGACAGCTGGCCTGCCATAGCTCGGCGTGCGGCCTCATAGGCATCCCACTTCTCGCCAGCATGCAGCGAGGGGATGGAGACCTTTTCTCCTCGCTCAAACCCCAGCAGTGCTGCGTCGACGAGGTCTTCGGCGCTCATCACGATGCTTGCATCCAGGTTCTCTACCGGCAATCCACCGATGGCCCAGAAGTCCGTGGCCGTAGCACCAGGCAACACTGCCTGCACCCGAACACCTTTGTCGGTCAACTCATGCTGAAGTGACTGACTGAAGGCCAGCACAAAAGCCTTGCTGGCACCGTAGACGCCATTCAGGGTCTCAGGGGAGATGGCGACGATGGACGCAATGTTGATGATCGCTCCGCGTCCACGAGCCACGAAGCCAGGAGCCGCCGCATAGGCCAGCCGCATGGGCACCGTGGCATTCAGATCGACCATGCGGGTCATCTTTTCAACGTCGCTGTGCAGCAAGGGGGTATGTGTGCCCATGCCCGCGTTGTTGACCAGCAAGGTGATGCTGGCGTCCGTGCGCAATTGCTCTTCCACGCGTGCCAGTTCATTGCGGTCGTTCAGGTCGGTCGGCAGGACTTCTACCGCACGGCCGGTGCGAGTGCTGATGCTGCTCGCCAGCGCGTTCAGCTGTTCGCGGTTGCGGGCGACCAGGATCAGGTCATAGCCACGCTGAGCGAGCTTTTCTGCATATAGCGCACCGATGCCGCTGGATGCCCCGGTAATGAGGGCGGTACCGAGATGGGTTTGTGCCATGGTGAAACTCCTTGAGGTTGATGGATGTTGTCCATGGCCTCAATGGTGCGATGTGCGTGGTTTGTCGTAAATGACGTATATAGTCATGAAAAAGGACATTGGAAAGGGCGTTTCTTATGCACCGCATCGGTTACATGCTGCCGGAAGGCTTCCAAGTCATGGCGCTGGCCACCCAGGCTGTGTTCGAACTCGCCAACCTGATGGTGGAGAAGCCCTTTTATGAGGTGGAGACCTATGCGATGAGTGGTACGGCCCGAGCTTCGGCAGGACTTGCATTGCAGGCAAAGCCCCTCACCGCACACAGCAGGGCAGACACCTGGCTGGTTGCGGGCAACCTCACTCCAAGGGACGTCGCTACGGCACCGGAACTGATCCGGCTGCTGAGCAAGGTGGCGGTATCCGCGCGGCGCGTGGCCGGTCTGTGCACGGGCGCTTTCCTGCTGGGCGACGCGGGCCTGCTTGACGGGCGCCGCGCCACCACGCACTGGTATTGGGCCGAGGCCTTGCAGCAGCGCCACCCACAGGCGCAGATTGAGGCCGACCGCATATACATCGCCGACGGACCGATCTGGACCTCTGCCGGTATGACAGCGGAGATCGACCTGGCGTTAGCGCTGGTGGAAAAAGATCTGGGCGCGAAGGTTGCACGGTCGGTTGCACATCGCCTGGTCATGCACCAGCGCCGCTCGGGAGGACAGTCACAGCATTCGGAGATGCTCAAGCTGGCACCCAAGTCAGACCGTATCCAGCAGGCGTTGGAGCATGCACGGCGCAATCTTTCTCAAGCACTGAGTGTGGAAGAGCTGGCCGAGGCTGCCAGCTTGAGTCCGCGCCAGTTCAGCCGGGTGTTCACGGCCGAGACGGGCCAGTCCCCCGCCAAAGCCGTGGAGGGCCTTCGGCTAGAAGCCGCGCGGCTGATGATTGAGGGCAGTCGGCATCCGCTGGAGGTGATTGCTCGGGAGACAGGTTTTCGTGACCGGCGCCATATGCGCGAAGCCTTCCTACGTGGCTTCGGCATGCCGCCACAGGCCGTACGGCGCGAAGCTCGGGTGGAACTGTAAAACGTCTGTGCACGCTCCGTGAAACGCGTAACTTGCACCTTGCGTGGAGCGACCAGCCGGACCCCGAGCCAACTGGCCATGATGGCAATTTGTGAACTGCGAAGTACCGCCGCAGCCGGTGGGATATGCGAGTACTTGGATGTCTGCTCTAGTGCGGGGAGGCGGTTCCCCCAGAATCCCGATCTATCATCGTCTCGAATAAAAACAGAGTTGCTGTCAGAGGTGATGGCTGGCGGGCATCACGCAGGGCTGGCCGTTGTAATGTTCCCAAGGAGCCACTGGCAGCAGGTCCTGGTGTGTGGAGTTGCTCATCGTCTACGCTATCTGTTGCCAAGCACTGAGTTATGCAACGACACCGATAGGTTCAAAAAGCGGCAGGCTTGACGCCTCACCGCCTTTGCTCACGGATCCGCTCGGAAGCTCCTTCAAAAAGTTTCCCAGTCATCGCCATTCTTATTCGTGGCCTGCTGTGTTCCAGCGATAGCAACCGGGCGACGCAGCACAGGGGATTTGGTGGCCATGAGGGGCTTTGGAGGCGACTCCGATACCTTAGCCACTGTCACCGGTTTTGTCGGGTTGACCGACGCTGCCTGCATTGCGGCAGAGGCATGTTGCTCGTGCTCTGACAACTTGAAGACTGCCACCGCTTCGACCAGCGACTGTGCTTGGTTGTGCAAGCTGCTGGCTGCAGCGGCCATTTCCTCGACCAAGGCTGCGTTCTGCTGCGTGGTTTGATCCATTTGGGTGACGGCTTCCCCAATCTGGGCCATGCCCGAGCTTTGCTCATGGCTGGCAGCGCTGATTTCACCCATGATATCGGTGACGCGCCGAATGGCCGTGACCACACCGGTCATGGTCTCGCCAGCTTTGTCCACGAGCAAGGAACCCTGTTCCACGCGCTGGACACTGGTGGTAATGAGCTGCTTGATCTCCTTGGCGGCCTCAGCCGAGCGTCCAGCCAGAGCCCGTACTTCGCTTGCCACCACTGCAAAGCCTCGTCCTTGCTCGCCGGCGCGGGCAGCTTCGACGGCGGCATTCAAAGCCAGAATATTGGTCTGGAAAGCGATGCCATCAATGACAGCGATGATGTCGGAAATCTTGTGGCTGCTTTCATTGATGCTCTTCATGGTCTCCACTACCTCTGCGACCACTTCACCGCCCTGTGTAGCCACAGAGGATGCATTCACGGCCATCTGATTGGCCTGGCGTGCGTTGTCGGCATTCTGTTTGACCGTCGCACTCAACTGCTCCATGGACGCAGCAGTTTGTTCAAGGGCACTTGCTTGCTCTTCCGTGCGGCTGGATAGGTCGTTATTGCCCATGGCGATCTGAGCACTGCCCGACGCAACTCCCTGAGCATTGCCACGCACCGCCGACACCGTGCTCACGAGGCTGTGTTGCATGCGTTGCAGCGCGCTCAGCAGTTGACCGGTTTCATCCTGAGATTTCACTGTGATCTGGCCGCTGAGATCGCCTCTGGCCACACGGTCGGCTGCTGCCATGGCCAGGGACAGGGGGCGGGTGATGGAGCGAGTGATCGTGATGGCAAGAGTCACCGCTAGAAGAATGGCGATTGCACTTGTCGCCAACACTTCCCGGAACAGATTGTCGGCAGCAGCTTCTGCTTTCTGGCTGGCCACGTCGGAGCTTTGGGTCTGGTGATCCAGCATGCTGCGGATGACCCGCTGATATTCGAGCTGGTTGGGGCGCAGCTGGGTTTCCAGCAATCTCAGCGCTTCATCTCTTTGGCCCTGATCGATCAGTCCAAGAAATTCATCACCGGATTTGAGGAAGGCAACGCGCCGCTGCTTCAGATCCTCCAGCAGCGATTGCCCCAGGCCGGAGTGAGTGTGCTTGCCCAGCGAATCCATTTCTGCAGCCAGCTCGGTGCGGGTCTTCTGAATCATGGCACGTGCCGAGGCCTGGAGCGTCTCCGTGGAAAAGATCGCGAGGTTGCGGAACTGAATTGCCTGTTCATTGGCGCCATCCGTGATGGTGTTCAGCGTGCGAATGATCGGGATTTGCTTCTGGGTGATGTCGGTGAGGGCTGAGCGCTGAGTCGACGACCCCCAAAGTGCCACCCCTCCCAGCACTAGTATCAGCACCATCAATGTCATGAACGAGAAAGTCAGCCGAGTGGAAATTTTCAAACGATCCATTTCGCGCGCCTCCTTTAGCAGCCAATGTTTTCGGTTTGAGAGCTCGTGTTAATTTGTGTCCATGCATTTAAAGTGTAACTTTTTGAAAGTTCCAGGGGCACCTTTTTATGGGTAATTGCAGCTTCTAAGCGACAGAGCCCGAGTCCTCGCCTTCTTCCACTTTGCCGAACTGGATGAGCGCTGTTCCCTGTCTACTGATCTGCGTCATCCCGTCCTGCACTTGGAGCAGCTGCCTGGACGCCAAAGCCCAGCTTTTCTTCAGGACAGGTCGAGATCTGCTCCAACTTTCGCTGGCCGGCTCCTGACCGGTTCACTGCAATGTTTCAGCCGATGCCGCAGTGCCATGCGTCGGCAGGGCAAGACCGAACTCCGATTGAATCAGGGTGGATATACGCGAAGGACTACCTTGATGACTATGTCCCATGCAGGACGTGCAGCAGCATCAGCAGCAGCGGCATGGTCACCAGGGCCAGCAGTGTGGAGAGGGCAATGCTGGCCACCACCTCATCCTCGGCAACCCGGTAGCGCTGGGTGAAGAGCAGTGCGTTGGCGCCCACGGGCAAGGCTGAGCAGATCAGCATCACCCCCATGGCCGGGCCGCGCAGTTGAAGTGTCCAGGCGCAGACGAGAAACACAAGTGGGTGCACCAGCGACTTGACCAGCGTGATGCGCATCGCGGCTCGCCAGTAAGCTCCGATCCTGGTGTAGGCCAGCGTGATGCCGACGAGCAGCAACGCCATGGGACCCATGGCCGAGCCCAGCATCTTGAGTGAGGTATCAAGCACTTCAGGCAGAGGCCAGCCTGTCAATGACCACAGCAAGCCAGCCAGAATCGGCAAAGGCACCGGGTGGATGACGCTATTGCGCACTGCCTGCCAGACAGTGCGCCCCATGGACCGTTTGTTGTGGGTGTCGTCAGCATGCTGTTCACGGGAGGATGCCAACTCGAACACCATGGTCGCGGCCGTCAGCAATACCAGGGCGTGCACCGAGATCAAGGTGAACAGCGTCACCAGTCCCTGCTCGCCAAAGGCCAGGCCCACGAGCGGTACGCCGATCATGGCTGCATTGCTGAACATGCTGGCCAATCCGCGCGCCGCAGCCAGGGTGTTGAAGCCGTAGACCAGCATCGTTGTCACGAATACGATGATGGCCGATAGGAAATACACGCCAATCGGTCGGTAATCCAGTTCGCCGATATGGACCTGAGCCATGGTGCGAAACAGCAGTGAAGGCAGCAGCAATAGGAACACAAGGTTGGACATGTCCTTGACTGCTGCCTGTCGCACCAGTCCGACACGCGCCAAGCCAAACCCTGTACCGATCAACGCAATCACCGGTAGTAGGGCCGCTACTGCGGAACCATTCATTCAACTCTCCAACAAAACCGAATCGCTGCTTGCACCTTGCTCCAGGCTTGAGCATATGCACTTCTCGGGCGCTGAGCTTAACGCCTCTGCACACGCGTTTTCGGAATCTGCTTCACCTGTGCGCTATCGCACAACCTGCTAAATGAGCAAGTCTTGGTTGCTATTGGGCGAGGTGAAGCCCCAGCCTGGCTTGCCCGACTCTCCGGCAAGCAGCACCGTCATATCGTGCCTTTGTTGGAGTGCGGCGGCGCGCATGACTTCCAATAGTAGGTGCGCACCCGGAATGGCTTTCTGTTCAATGGCTTGCACGATGGACCTACTTTCTGGCAATGAGGCGTGAGTCCATGTTCCCGCCTCATTCAACCCTTGACCCTGAGGGTATGGTGCACTTCCACCAGGTCCTTCTGGGCGGCCATGACGGCATCGATGTCCTTGACCAGTCGCGCCAGCAAAAGGCCGTGGTCAACGCTGCAGACCGGCTGCACAAATTTGGTTTGAATTGGGAATAGCTCAAACAATCATATTGATAGCTGCTTTCGCTTTATCCAAAGGCGCTGAAGGCTAGAAAGGCTTTAAGTTGATGGGACTGAGCCGCAAGCCGTGCCGGTTCGCAGGCATACTTCGGGCCCATGGCTCATACCTTCTTCTGGCACGACTACGAAACCTTTGGCGCCCAGCCGCGCTACGACCGTCCCGCGCAGTTTGCGGGCATACGCACGGATGACCAGCTCAACGAAATCGGCGAGCCCGTGATGTGGTACTGCCAGCCGGCCAATGACTATCTGCCAGACCCGCAATCCTGTCTGATCACGGGGATCACGCCCCAGCGGGCGCTGGAGGAAGGGGTTGCCGAGCATGAGTTTGCAGCGCTGATCGAGGCCGAGCTGGCGCAGGCCGGCACGGTGGGCGTGGGCTACAACACCATTCGTTTCGACGACGAGATCACGCGCTTCATGTTCTGGCGCAATCTCATCGACCCTTATGCGCGCGAATGGCAGAACGGCTGCGGCCGCTGGGATTTGCTCGACGTGGTGCGCATGGTCTATGCGCTGCGTCCCGAAGGCATTCAGTGGCCGATCAAGGAAGACGGTACGCCCAGCTTCAGGTTGGAAGACCTGGCCCGCGCCAATGGACTGCTGCACGAGCAGGCCCACGATGCGCTGAGTGATGTGCGCGCCACGATTGCTCTGGCCCGACTGATTCGCGAAAAGCAGCCGCGCCTGTTTGACTTTGCCTTTGGACTGCATAAAAAGGACGGCGCTCTGCGCGAGATGGGCCTGCCCGCCACACAGGAGCACGCGCGCCCGTTTCTGCATGTGACCGGCATGATCAGCCCCGCGCGTGGCTGTCTGGGCGTGATGTGGCCGCTGGCCACCCATCCCACCAACAAGAACGAAGTCATCTGCTGGGATCTGGCGGCCGACCCGGCCGAGCTTTCGGGCATCAGCATCGAAGAGCTGCGCCTGCGTTTGTTCACGCGTCAGGCCGAGCTGCCCGAGGGCGTGAGCCGTCTGCCCATCAAGAGCATCCACGTCAACAAGTCGCCCATGGTGGTGGGAAGCCTCAAGACCCTGAGCCCCGCGATGGCCGAAAAATGGGGCGTGGACATGGAGCTGGCGATGCAGCATGCGGCGATTGCCCGCGACCTGCCCGACATGAGCGCGCAATGGAAGGCCGTGTTCAGGCGCGAGGCAGGTGAGCCGTTGGATGCCGACCAGGATCTGTATGGCGGCTTTGTAGGCAACGAGGACCGCCGCCGTCTGGAGCGTATCAAGAGACTCTCGCCCCAGGAGCTGGCGTTGGACAAGACCGGTTTTGATGACGCACGCCTGACCGAGCTGGTCTGGCGCTACCGTGCGCGCAATTTCCCGCAGACGCTGGATGCCAGCGAGCAGCAGCGCTGGGAGCAACACCGCGCTGCCTGCCTGATCGAAGGCCAGGGCGGGGCACGCACGGCGGAGCAGATGTTCACCATGATCGATGCGCTGTCGGAATCCGTGGACGAGCGCGGCGAGGAGATTCTGGGCGATCTCTACGACTACGGCAGCAATCTGGTTCCCGAAGGCTGAGCACCGCCGGTCAACTGAGCCGCATTAGTGCTCCTGCGGCAGGGCGCGCCGGGCAAGCTTGGTGAGCAGGGTGATAAGCACCCGCGCCGGCTCGCTCAGGTGCCGCTCGGCGCGATGTACAAGGCCCACGTCGCGGTGGAAGGTGTGTGCCCCCAGGTCGATGGCACGCACGGCAGCGGGCCAGCGGCGCTGCGCCGTGGTCTGGGGCGCCAGGGCCACGCCCACGCCGTTGGCCACCAGCTTGACGATGGCTTCCAGCTCGTCGGCTTCGCACACTTCCTTCAGCGTGAAGTGCATGCCGCGCAGGAAACGGTCCACCTGCCGGCCGCCGAACGAGGTCCGGTCATAGCGTATGAAGGGCTGGCTGGCCAGCAGCTCGGCCCAGTCGTCGCCCCGGGTTGCGCGCGGCACCAGCAGCCGGAAGGGCTCGTGCGCCAGCGCCGTCCAGCGCAGATCGCTTTGCAGCGCAAAGGGCGGGCGTATCAGCGCGGCCATGTCCAGCTCGCCCGCATCCACCAGATTCATCAGCTGCAGCGATACGCCGGGAATGATGCGTGTGCGGCATTGGGGGAACTGCTGGTGGAGTCTGGCCAGCGCATCGGGCAGCAGGGAGCGCTGCAGAGATGCGATGGAGCCCAGTTGCACTGAAATGCTGGCGGGCTGCCCTTGTGCCGAAGAGCCCAGGTTGGCGTACAGACGCAGCAGTTCCTGCGCCTGCAGCAGCACCTGCTGCCCCATCTTGTTCAGACGGGCCGTGCGGCCTATGCGGTCGAACAAGGCGAACCCCAATTCACTTTCCAGGCGCTGCATCTGTGCGCTGACGGCAGCCTGGGTCAAGCCTATCCGGTCGCCCGCCGCGGCGAAGGTGCCTTCGCGGGCCACGGCGATGAAGGTGTTCAGCTCTTTCAACATTAATAAATTCTATTTGTGTATTTGGAAAAAATATATTGATTTTGTTTTTTATCAAGGTTTTTTACGATGGCTGCAGTCTCAGGCATGCGCCGGGGCCCGCAGCGACGCCGGGCATCGAGGTCCAACGCAACCAGGCCTTGCCTGCAGGCTTTTCCCGACCCTTGACTCGACCCCATAACGATTTCCGGAGTTTCCCCATGAGCCTGTCTCCCTTTCACTTGGCCATTCCCGTGTATGACCTGCCCGCGGCGCGCCGTTTCTATGGCGAAGTGTTCGGCCTGCCCGAGGGGCGTTCCAGCACGCAGTGGGTGGACTTCGACTTCTACGGCCACCAGTTGGTGATCCACGAGCATCCCAAGACCACAGCCCAGGACAGCGCCCACACCAATCCAGTCGACGGCCACGACGTTCCGGTGCCGCACTTCGGCATCGTGCTCGCATGGCCGCAATGGGAAGCCTTGGCCGAGCGCCTCAAGTCCTTTGGCACCGAATTCGTCATTGAGCCCTACATCCGCTTCAAGGGCCAGGTGGGCGAGCAGGCCACCATGTTCCTGCTCGACCCCTGCGGCAATGCGCTGGAGTTCAAGGCTTTCAAGGACATGAGTCAGCTGTTCGCCAAGTAGGCGGTGAATTGCGTCCGGGCCTGTTCCCGCAGCGCCCGCAAAGCGGTGTTTTTCTCCAGGCAAGAACAAAAAGGATTGAGCGATGAAAGTCACATTGAGCCATATCGTCATGGGTGCGGCAGCCTGTCTGGCCATCGCAGCGCAGGCCGAGACGCTGGACAGGATCAGGGATACGGGCGTGGTGACCATGGGCGTGCGCGAGGCCTCGGGCACCATGTCCTACACCTTGGGCAACGGCAAGTACGCGGGCTTCCATGTGGAGCTGTGCGAGAAGGCGCTGGCACGCATGCAGCAGCAGTTGAAGCTGCCGCGGCTGGACATTCGCTACCAGATGGTGACGGCGCAAAACCGCGTGCCCCTGGTCGCCAACGGCACGGTGGATGTGGAATGCGGCACCACCACCAACAATGCGGCGCGCCAGAAGGAGGTTGCGTTCGCACCCACGGTCTACATGGAGGAGGTGCGCACGGCAGTGCGCAAGAACTCGGGCATCACCGAGGTGGCACAGCTCAAGGGGCGCAACGTGGCCGCGACCACGGGCGCCACGGCTGTGACCCTGCTCAGGCGCTTCAGCAAGGAAAAGGGCGTGGACTTCAATGTGCTGATGGCCAAGGACAATGCCGAATGCTTCATCCTGCTGGAGACGGGCCGCGCGGATGCCTGCGTCGCGGACGGCCAGATCCTGGCGTCTGGACTGTCGCGGCTGCGTGATGCGGGCCAGTACGCCATCGTGGGCGAGCCCTTCAGCGTGGAGCCCATTGCCATCATGCTGGACAGGAAGTCGCCCGAATTCAAGAAGCTGTTCGACGCCCAGATCCGCGAGATGGCATCCAGCGGCGAAGTGGCCGCGCTCTACGACAAGTGGTTCATGAAGCCCGTGCCGCCGACGGGAGTAGCCATCAATCTGCCCGCATCGGAGGCGACGCGCGCTGCCTGGGCCGCTCCCAGCGACAAGCCGCTGGAGGACTATGCGGCGGTGCGCCTCGTGGTGGGCCGCACGCAATAGCGTCAGGCCATGGCGCGAATGACGACGCCCGCCCGTCCTAGGCCACGGCCCGCTGCAGATTGCTGCGGGCCTGCTGCTCCAGCAGGGCGTGGAAGTGCGAGGTGGCGTAGATGGTCTTGCGCTGAAGAAAGCCTTTGAGCACCTGCCTGCGCTTGAGCGCATAGATGGGGCGCGGCACCCAGGCGTATTCGGCACGCACCTGGGAGTCGTACTCGGCAAACCGGTCGGGGGCGGCACCGAGGATGGCCAGGTCGATGTCCACGAGCAACCGAGCTTCATCGTCTTCGGGCGTGGATTCATGACAGGTGGCCATGATCAGGGCCTGCACGCGCCTGCAAGCGGCCTCGTCCACGCCGCTGTTGCCCAGGACTTGGGCCGCCCAGCGTGCGCTGCGAAGCTCATTATCCTTGCCCTTGACGTCGTAGACGGCGTCATGGAACCAGAGCGCGATCTCTACTTCGCCAGGGTGCCGGGCCTGGTACGCCACGGTTTCGAAATGCGCCAGGCATTCGCTCAGATGCTGCAGCGTGTGATAGTGGCGCTGCGGCTCGGCATAGGCGGCCAGCAGGGCCTGCTTCAGGCCTTGGGGCGGTGTGGCGTGAAGCGTCTGCCAGGCACGCAGCCAGGAGCGCTCGAAGAGATGATCTGAAGCGGTCATGCTGCTTCCCGGATATCAACCAAAAAAGTGGTAGCAAACCACGATGGCGGCGACCACGCCGGCCAGCTCGGCCACCAGTGCGCAGGGTACGGCATGGCGCGCGCGCTGAATGCCCACGGCACCAAAGTACACGGCCAGCACATAGAAGGTGGTTTCGGTGCTGCCCTGAATCGTGGCTGCAGCCAGAGCCGCAAAACTGTCCACGCCCTGGCTTTGCATGGTCTCGATCAGCATGGCGCGCGCCGCGCTACCGGAAAAGGGCTTGACCAGCGCCGTGGGCAGGGCATCGACAAAGCGGGCATCCATGCCCAAAACGTCCACCGTCCAGCGGATAGCCGACAGCGCATATTCCAGTGCCCCCGAGGCGCGAAACACGCCCACGGCGCAGAGCATGGCGACCAGATAGGGCAGAAGGTTCCTGGCCACATCGAAGCCCTCCTTGGCCCCCTCGATAAAGCTGTCGTACACGGCCACCTTGCGCAGCGCGCCCAGGCCCACAAACAGCACGATCAGCGCAAACAGCGTGAGGTTACCCATGAGCGAGGAAAGCTGGGCCAGCGCCGCCGCGCTGAGCGTGGCCAGAAATGCCATGAAGGCTGCCAGCGCCAGCCCCACGGGCACCAGATAGGCCAGCACAACGGGACTGAACAGGGGCAGCCGCTGCACGAGTGCGACGCTGAACAGGCCCACCAGCGTAGAGGCGGAAGTGGCCAGCAGAATCGGCAGAAAGACCAGCGTCGGATCGGCCGCACCCTGCTGCATGCGGTACATGAAGATGGTGACCGGCAGCAGCGTCAGTGACGAGGCATTGAGCACGAGAAACAGGATCTGCGCATTGGTTGCGGTGTCGGGCTTCGGGTTCAGCTCCTGCAGAGCGCGCATGGCCTTGAGGCCCATGGGCGTGGCCGCGTTGTCCAGCCCCAACCCGTTGGCGGCAAAGTTCAGCGTGATCAGGCCCAGTGCGGGGTGACCGCGCGGCACCTCGGGCATGAGCTTGGCAAACAGCGGGCCCAGCATTTTTGCCAGCCATTCGACCACGCCCGCTTTTTCTGCAATGCGCAGAAAGCCCAGCCACAACGTGAGCGTGCCAAACAGCAGCACCATCACTTCGACGGACAGCCTGGCCATGGCAAACAGAGCCTGCACCATGGACGAGAACACATCTGCCTGACCGCCCAGCAGCCACTGCGCGAGCGCAGCTGCCGCTGCCACGAGAAAAAAACCGAGCCACAAGGCATTGAGCATATAAGCGCCTGTTCTGTACTGCAGCCGATTGTGGCGCGAAACCGGGGCAGCAATGGCACACTGTGGCTCCTTGGTTGCCCGGGAGAGCATGGCGGGCCCTCAGATGTTTTGAATCAGACAGGGACAGTGGACGGATGACAGCAAAGCAAGTTCTCTGGGAGCAGCCCTATGGCAAGGGGCTGGCCCTGTTGATGTGTCTGTTCGGTTTTCTTGGCCTGATGAGCGGATGGATGTTGCTGGAGGCCGATTTTTCGGACGGCTGGCGTACTGGTGCCAGGATCCAGTGGGCTCTGGTGCTGCAGGCCATGCTGGCGCTGAATTCGGCCATGTGCTTCACGCTGGTGTGGCTGCTGTGGACGCGCAATCGTGCGGCTCTGCTGCTGGGCGTTCTTTACGTGGTGCTCGGCGTGGTCAGTCAGGCTGGCATGTTCTGGTATGTCAGCAGGCTCGGCAGCCAGGTCGATATGCTGTCGCTGGGCTTGTGGTTGGGAGAGGCCATCTTCTGGTTCTGCATTTTGGGCTATTTCTACTGGCTCAAAAGCCGCGGCGTGCTGCGCTGATCCGAACTCAAGGCTTTGCCAGCACACGCAGCAATTGTCCATTGGATGAATCGGTGAGCAGGTACAGCAGACCGTCCGGTCCCTGGCGCACATCGCGTACGCGCTGGCTCAGGCGCGGCAGCAGTACTTCGGTGGCGGTGACCTTGCCATCGGCAATCTGCAGGCGCTGCAGTTGCATGGCCTTGAGTGCACCCGTGATGAAGGAGCCTTTCCAGGCCATGCCATAGCGCTCGCTGCTCAGATAGGCGAGCCCCGAGGTGGCAATCGACGGTACCCAGTAATGCCGGGGTTGCTCCATGCCCGTCTTTTCGTTGATGCCGGCACCGATCTTGCCGCCTCCATAGTTTTCGCCATAGGTGATGACGGGCCAGCCGTAATTCTTGCCCGGCTCGATGCGGTTGAGTTCATCGCCGCCTTGCGGGCCATGCTCTGTCATCCAGAGTTCGTCATCCGGCCCCAGTGCGGCGCCCTGGCTGTTGCGGTGGCCATAGCTCCAGATCTCGGTCAGCGCATCGGGCCTGCCCCCAAAGGGGTTGTCGCGAGGCACGCTGCCATCCTTGTTGACGCGCACGATCTTGCCCAGATGGGTCTGCAGATTCTGGGCCTCCTGCATGGCCTTGTAGCGCTCGCCCAGGCTCAGAAACAGCGAGCCGTCGGGCTTGCCGTTCACCTTGCGTTCCACGATGCGGCAGCCGAAGTGCAGGGCCGAATCGATCTTGGGACGCTGGCTGAAGAGAATCTGCACGTTTTCCAGGGCGCTGGCATCGGCCGCGAGGCAGGCTTTGGCCATGGCCGTGCTGTTCTTGCCCCGGTCCGCACCCTGACCAGGTTCCGAGAAGCAGAAATAGAGCTGGCGGTTGCTGGCGAAGTCGCTGTCCAGCACCACATCCAGCAGGCCGCCTTGCCCGGAGGCGGCGATGGCAGGAAGACCTTTGAGAGGGGCGTTGAGCCTGCCCCCGGCCTCCACAATGCGCATGCGGCCAGGGCGTTCCGTTACCAGATAACGTCCGTCCGGCAAAAAGGCCAGTGCCCAGGGGTGCTCCAGCCCCGTTGCCACGGTTTGCGTGCTCAGCTCGGCGGCAGCCAGGGCCTGCGAGCCGAGCAGGGCCAGCACACTGCAAGCGAGGGCGTGAATGGTGATGCGGTGCATTTTTTCCTCCTAGGTGGGCGGTCAACTGCTTGCTGTTTGCCTGTATTTATGACCCGGACTTGATGCAGTTTGCCGACAAAAGATCGCGCGCAGGTGTATAAATCCGGCTTTTGCTCGCCGATGTTTTGGCGGGCGGCTTGCGTGTGCATAGCGCGGGTTTTGACAACATTCAACAAGGAACGCAGCCATGGGCGCGCAATGGAAAGCAAAGGGTAAGGCGCTGGTCGCCGATGCCAAGGGTAAGCTGTTTGGCAAGCTGGTCAAGGAAATCATGGTTGCCGCCCGTCTGGGCGGCGGCGACCCTGCTGCCAACTCGCGCCTGCGCATGGCGGTGGAAGCGGCCCGCAAGGCTTCCATGCCCAAGGACACGCTGGATCGCGCCATCAAGAAGGGTGCTGGCGTTGGTGCCGACGCCGTGAACTATTCCAGCGTGCTGTTTGAGGGCTATGCCCCTCATCGCGTGCCTGTGATGGTGGAATGTCTGACCGACAATCCCAATCGCACGGCTCCCAATATGCGTGTCTGCTTCCGCAAGGGCCAGATGAGCGCCGTGGCCTGGGATTTTGACCATGTGGGCATGATCGAAGGCGAGCCTGAAAACGGTGCCGACGTCGAAATGGCCGCCATCGAAGCCGGCGCGCAAGACTTCGAAGCTGGCGAAGAAGAAGGCACCACCCTGTTCATTACCGATATTGCCGATCTGGACGCAGTGAGCAAGGCTTTGCCCGCGCAAGGCATCAAGGTGCTGTCGGTCAAGCTGGGCTACAAGGCCAAGAACCCCATCAGCATGAGCAGCCTGTCTGCCGAGCAGCAGGAAGAAGTGCAGGAATTCCTGGCCGGTCTGGAAAACGACGACGATGTGCAGCATGTCTACGCAGGTCTGGTGGACTGAAGTCATCGCAGCATGGCAAAACGAGCGGCCCCGGGGTCGCTCTTTTTTTGCCCCGAGTCGACCCCAGCCAGCGGCCCGGCAGTCGCTTTCTATACTGCAAGCCTGCTGAACTGTCTTGTGGATCGACTTCATGGTTTTTTTACCTCGCATTCCCGCGCCTGTTTCCCTGACCGCTATGGCGGTGGCCTTGTCGCTGGCGGGCCCTGCGCCGCAGGCGGCCGAGCCTGAAAGGCTGACGGGGGTTGCGCGACAGGCGGATTCGCCCGCCGAACAGGATTCGCCTTTTTTCAGGCTGCGCCGTGCCGTGGTCGAGGCAGCCCAGGTCAGGCGCTGGGACGAGGCCATCTCCCAGGCGCGCAAGCTGCTGGACATGACGCTGCCGCGCGGCAATCCATACGAGCAGCTCGATGCATCGGGCTTGCTCTACGCTTTGCTCTATCAGCAAGGGCAGTACGCGCAGGCCGTGTTGCAGACCGACCAGATGATGGCTCTGGCCGAAGCCGACGGCTACGACCCGGTCAGCGGGCAGATGCAGGCGTTGATACAGCGTGGTCTGACAGCCGCGATGATGGCCGGCGATCAGGACGCACTGGCTCGCTATCTGCTGGCGCTCAAGCAGGAGTCCAAGGCTTTTGAGCCGCTGTGGCAGTGGAATACTGCAGACCAGCAACTGCACTACCAGGCCGCGCAGCTCAGCGTGCCGCTGGTGCAGGGGCGCTGGGTACTGGTCCAGCTGGAGCCGGCCAGGGATCGCAAAGAGGTCGCGAATCTGGAGTATGTCTACCTGAAGCCCGATGGCAGGCGCCTGCGGGTCCGCATGCGGCTCGGCTATGACGATGGTCTGAAAGACATGGACGCAGCAGCCAGGCAGAAGTCGTTGCAGCAGGAACGTGGCATTTTTGCCAGCGAGCAGACGCCAGAGCCTGGGCTGAGGTTGCCGGCCCTGCCGTTCGCCGACGCAGTGCAAAGCCAGGAGGCCAGCCGCGAGAAAAGAGAAGAGGGGAGGCCCGACATCCTGCATCTGGACTGGGGGCTGGTGCGCGGCAACTGGAAACTGAGCCTGCACGCCGAGCAAATGGACAGCGAGCGTGACAGCGCGCTGCAGCAGCTGCCCCAGCTGTGGCAGGCCATGCAATGGCCCAAAGCGCCCGAACTGCCGCCAGAACTACCGCGCCAGGAGCGCGAGGTGAGTCATGCCTGGCGGGTCGATGACGACTGGTCCAGGGCCGGTCAACTGGCCCGCGCGGCCCTGGCCGATGCACAGTTCCCTGCCGAGCTTGCGCGCCTGAATACAGTGGCTGGCATCTCGGCCTTCAAGGCCGGTCAGCAAGCCGAGGCTGGCCGCTATCTGGGTTGGGCTCTGCAGGCCTGGCCCTATGTCAGCCTGTTCAGGCTGGAGTCCGAGCTGGTCGACCTGGCCCAGCAATATGGGGCCGAGCTGGCGGCGCAGCAAGGTCGCGACGCCGATGCCGCTCGACTGATGCGCCAGTACCTGCGCAATGCCGGCGGGCTGCAGAACATCTGGGTGCAGGCCCAGGACCCACAGGTGGCCGACCTGGAAAATCGCCGCACCGGCATGGTGCTGCCCATGCGTGCAGCAGGCTTTCATCTGCAAGAGCCTAAGGATTCGCAGCGCATGATGTACCGCGATCTGATGACCGGGCAGCAATTGGGCCTGACCACAGGGCTGAAGATCCCCGAGTCCGACGAGGTGCAGGAAAAGCTGCTGCGCACCGCGCTGGAAAAGCAGTTCCGCTTGAAGGCGGGGAGCTTGAAGAAGCGCAACTTCACTGCACAGACGCGCTCCAGGGACCGACGGCCTGAAGGCCGCGAATGGACGTTTGAAGTGAGCCCTCAGGAGAGTCGGACGGGCGCAGCTCCCGTCAAGCGTGTCGTCTTCTGGATTGTCGACCAGGGCGAAAGCCGCGCCATCCTGCGCGCCTCGGTGGCTAGCTTGCGCGAGCAAACCCGGGCCGAGCAGCTGGCCCAGGCGCTGAACTGGTAGCTTTATAAGTACCGATACTTATTTGATAGCTGCTTCCGAAGTCTGGGCAAGGGATTGCTGCTGATTTCTATGAAATTCATCGGCAATCAGGGCCAGCCCCTGCCGGTAGCTGGTGACGGCAAACCCCGGAAATGCCTGCTTGAATTTGCTGGAGTCAAACAGATTGTCGTGGGCATAGCGGGGCAGTAGCTCTTGCAGCTCGGCCACGGGTTTGGAGATCAGGCCGGCTGCGCTCAGTGCCCAGCGGGGCAGCCTGTGATGGCGGCGAGAGCGGCCAAAGCTCTGGCTGGCCCAGTCGATCAGTTGCTTGTAGTTGGGGCGTGCATCGTCGCATGGCAGATGCCAGGTCTGCCCATAAGCATCGGGCGTGTTGCCCAGCAGAGCCAGAGCCCTACTGGCATCGGGGGTCCAGATCAGGGTGCGCAGGCGGTCGTCTCGCACCGGTGCCAGCGGTGTCTTGCCGGCCTTGAGCCTGTCAATCACCAAGGTGTTGGTAATGCTCTGCGTCTGGGCCGGGCCGTAGAACTCGGGCGCCCGCGCTATCAGCACGGGAATCTCCCCGCGTGCCATCTCGGACAGCACCATCTCGGCCATGGCGGCGCGCACCCGGCCTTTGCGCCCCACGGGAGCGAATGCGGTCTGCTCGGTCTGCAGCTGCGCGTTCTGCGGATACATATAGGTGTTGTCGAAATAGACAAATGGGGCGCCTGCAGCGCGGCTGGCCGCCAGGGCGTTGCGCAGCATGCTTGGAAACTGCTGCTCCCAAAGCCGGGTATCGGGAGGCAGGCCTGCGGTGAAATACACCACGCTGCTGCCCTGAACGGCTCTGGCTGTTTGCTCGGCATCGAGCAGATCGGCGGCTTCGAGCAGATCCGTGTCATGTACCTTGCGCGGCCTGCGGCTCACCAGCTTGAGTTCATCACTGTAGTTGCGCTTGAGTTCGCGCGCCAGCTCGGTGGCGATCTGCCCGTTGGCGCCCAATATGGTCTGCATTCCTGCTCCTTGATGGATAGCTTCACCAGCCTTGATGACTGGGAATGATGCAAGCGTAAGCTTGAAGCTTGGTTCAAGGTCAAGCGCAATTTGCGCAGGAATGACGGGTCCGCCCGCCCAGCCCGGAAGGCAGACAGGCTTGCAGCGGTGGCGTAAATGCTGGGCTTGATAGGGCAGGAATGGGTGAGGAATAGGACGCTCGGCCAGCAGTTCCAATCAGGCAGTCATCTATTTACAGCTTTGCGCTTAGTTCAGCTGCCGGGTATGAACCAGTCGCAATGCCCTCTGGAATTCCTGAGCCATGGCAGAAAGTGCCTTGCCCCGTCGCGAGATCAAGCCGATGCTGCGAAGTACCTGCGGCTCTACCAATGGGATGCCGCAGAGATCGGTCCCGCTGATTGCATGCTGAGGGACCGCGCCCACGCCCACCCCGCGCCGAACCAGGCTTAGCAGGCTGGGGACATGTTGAACCTCGCATACCCAATGGGGTTGGGTGACGGTGTTTGACAGAGCCTGGTCGATGAGCAGGCGATTGCCGCTGCCTTGTGCTTGAGTGACACAGTCCTGATGTGCCAGTTCACTCCAGCTGATGCTGCTGCGGGTGGCCAGAGGATGGTCTTTGCGGCAGGCCAGCACAAAAGACTCCGAAGCCAGTTCTTCGAAGTCGAGGTCAGGTTCGCTGGCTCCGAGATAGCCGATTCCGAAATCCACTTCCGAGCGCGCCACGGTCAGCAGGATGTCTGCAGCGGGTTGATCCAGGATGCGCAGCCGAATGCGGGGGAACTGCTTCTTGATCTGATGGATGGCGCTCGCCACCACCGTATCCACGACAGAAGGGATGCAGGCAATGGTCACCAGACCGTGCAGCCGTTCGTTGAGTTCGGTCATCCCTATCAGCGAGGCCTCCAGTTCGGCCAGCACATGCTGGGCACGAGGCAGGAAAACACGTCCCATGGCATTGAGCTCCACTTTGCGAGTGGTGCGCTCCAGAAGCTTGAGCGATAAGGCTTGCTCCAGTTTTTCGACCCGCCTCGATAAGGCCGGTTGAGAGATGTGCAGCAACTCGGCTGCGCGCCTGAAACTGGCCAGCTCTGCCACAGCCACAAAGGCTTTGAGATCAGCAATGTCGAAATTCATTTGAAAAACGCATCAATGAGAAGATTTTTTGCAATTTACTGCATTAATTAAATCACTGATCATTCGCCCAGAACATAAGAAACGGAGACGAAATGCAAGGCTTGGGTGATTTCAGAAAAGCGTGGCTCGCCGCAGCCGCTGGATTGATGCTGGTGAACTCGGCAGCAGCTCAGGGAAAGTGGCCTGAGCGTCCCATCACGCTGGTTGTTCCTTTTGTGGCCGGTGGCGGTACAGACAGCATCGCACGTGACATTGCCAGCCAGTTGTCAAATCGCTTTGGCCAGCCAGTTGTTGTTGACAACAAGGGTGGGGCAGGTGGCTCCATAGGTGCGAACTTTGTGGCAAAAGCCAAGCCCGATGGCTACACGCTGCTGTTTGCGACATCCACTTTCGCGACGAACGCAGCCATTGATCCCAAGCTGCCCTACAAGCCGGAAAGTGACTTTGCTCCGGTGGCAATGATCGGTCGTGGGCCTCTGCTTTTGGTAACCAACAAGGCTCTGGGGGCGAAGTCGGTCGCGGATCTGCCAAAGATTGCCAAAACACGCGAAGGCGGCATCAATTACTGTTCAGCGGGCGCGGGCAGCATCAACCACCTGTCTGGCGAACTTTTCAGGCAGCAGGCGACGCTTCCAATGACGCATGTCCCCTTCAAAGGCAGCGGCCCTGCTGCGCTGGAACTGCTGGCAGGTCGTGTGGATGCATTCTTTGCCACGGTGCCGACCATTCTTCCGCACCTCAAGACCGGCAAGCTGGAGCTTCTTGCCGTCACCAGTGCTCAGCGCTCCAGCCTGTTTCCGCAGGTGCCCACCATGGCAGAAGCCGGAATCAAGGGCTATGACGTGACCACATGGTGGGGTGTGCTTGCGCCCGCCGGGGTGTCACCAGAGATCGTGAATCAGCTCAATCAAGCCGTCAATGCAGCCGCCGCCGCTGAGCCAGTGCGCTCGCGTCTCAAGCATGAAGGCGCAACGCCTATTTCCCTGAGCCCGAAGGCCTTTGCCGCGGAACTTCACGATGAGCTGGGCAAGTGGAAAGCCGTGGCAAGCAAGCCTGGCATGGAGCTCTGAGCATGTTGCTATCCCACGACCCCTCAGGCCTGGTGTCGAGAAGACAGGTACTGGCTGCCATCTGCGCGGGCTCTGCAGCGGTGGCCGCGAGCATGGCAAGAGCGCAGCCAAGTTTTCCAGGACGTCCAGTCACTGTCGTCGTTCCGTATGCGCCAGGAGGACAGGGCGATGTATTCGCACGACTGATTTCCAACGATCTGGGCAAGGCACTTGGGCAATCCGTCATCGTTGACAACCGTCCTGGCGCCAGTGGAGCGCTGGGCACACGCATGGTGGTGCGCGCTCCTGCGGATGGACTGACATTGCTGCTGGGCCAGACCGGAGAGATCGCCATCAACGGGGCGGCCATGAAGAGCCCAGGCTATGACAGCCTGAAGGATCTGCAAGGCGTGGCCCTGGTTGGCGACTCTCCGCTGGTGCTGGCGGTTCCTGCCAGCGCACCATGGAAATCGCTGGACGACCTGATCGCCGCTGCCAAGGCAGCGCCAGGCAAGGTGGCATACGCTTCGTCCGGTACGGCAACACCGGGGCATCTGGCAGCAGCAGCCCTTGCAGAGGCCGCCAAAGTTCAGATGGTCCATATTCCCTACAAGGGGGCCGGCCAGGCGATCACCGACCTCATTGGAGCGCAGGTGCAGTTCTTCATGGCCAGCACGCCATCGATCCTGTCACATATCAAAGGCGGCAAGGTGCGCGCATTGGCGGTCACCTGTCTGGAGCCCATCGCAGCGCTGCCAGGCGTGCCCACGGTTGCCGAGAAATTTCCGGGCTTCGAATTCAGCCTCTGGGGTGGTTACTTCGCGCCCAGGCAGACTCCGGCGCCGGTGGTGCAACTGCTGTCACAAAGAATCAACCAGATCGTGCAGCAGCCCGCGCTGAAGGCACGCTTCGAGGCAGAAGGCACTCTGGTCAAAAGCTATACGCCGCAGGAGGTGGATGCTTTTGTCCGCAAGGAAATCACCAAATACCGGCAACTGGTCCGAAGCACTTCCATATTGATTGATTAAGCGTTGAAAAAGAGAGAGTTGAGTATGAAACTGGTTGTATTGCCCGGCGATGGAATCGGCCCGGAAACCATGGCCGCCACAGTGGAGGTGCTGGAGGCTGTATCTCATAAGTTTGATCTGAATCTGGCCCTGGACCACGATGTCGCCGGCCACGAGAGCCTGCGCAAATATGGTGCGACGGTCACGCCGGAACTGCTGGCCAAGGTCAAGGCTGCTGACGGCCTGATGCTCGGCCCCATGGCCACCTATGAATTCAAGGACGAAGCCAAGGGCGAGATCAACCCCTCCAAGTTCTTTCGCAAGGAGCTGGACTTGTTTGCCAACATCCGGCCGGCGCGAACCTGGGCTGGCGTGCCGCACAAGGTGGATGATTTCGATCTGGTCGTGGTTCGTGAGAACACCGAAGGCTTCTACGCAGATCGCAACATTGCATCGGGCGGCAGCGAAATGCTGATCACGTCCGACGTGGTCGTCTCTCTTCGCCGGATCACCCGCGAATGCTGCGCACGCGTGGCGCGTTCGGCCTTCGAACTGGCCCAGCGCCGGCGCAAGCATGTCAGCATCGTCCACAAGGCCAATGTGCTCAAGTTGGGCGACGGCATGTTCATTGAAGAATGTCAGCGTGTCGCCAAGGATTTTCCAGAGATCGAGGTCGATGAATTCATCGTCGACGCGATGATGGCCCATGTGGTGCGTGCGCCTCAACGCTTCGACGTCATCGTCACGACCAATATGTTCGGTGACATCCTCTCTGACCTGACGGCCGAGTTGTCCGGCAGTCTGGGCCTGGGAGGCTCCGTCAACGCCGGCCAGCAATACGCCATGGGACAAGCGGCTCATGGGTCTGCGCCAGACATCGCAGGCCAGGACATCGCCAATCCGTTTTCGCTGATCTTGTCGGCCAGCCAGCTGCTGAACTGGTACGGTCAGCGCAGCAATGACATGCGTTTTGTGCGGGCCAGCGAGGCCATCGTCACCTGTGCAGCCCAGGCTGTCGAGCATGGCGAGGCCACGCGCGATGTGGGCGGTCAGCTCGGCACGGCTGCCACAGGCCGCAAGCTGGCACAGCGTATCGCTTCGTTGACGCGGTGAAGCCAGGCAAGGCAAAGTCATGGCGGTAGTTGACCGAAGTTCAAGGACGGGGGCAGAGCTCCCGGCTTTGCGCTGCGACACGCACACCCATGTATTTGGGCCGCAGCAGCAGTATTCCATGGATCCAATGCGGCACTACACACCGCGTCAAGCATCGGTTCAGGCGCTGCGGCAGCATTTGCAGGCCATCGGCATGCAGCGCGTGGTGCTGGTGCAGCCAAGCGTTTACGGGTTTGACAACCAGTGCCTGCTGGATGCCCTGGCCGAGCTCGGTGACAGTGCTCGTGGCGTGGCAGTCGCACCGCGCGAGGTCAGCGAGGCTCAGCTGCATGTCTGGCATGCAGCAGGTGTGCGAGCAATCCGCGTGAACCTGCAAAGCTCGGGCAACGAAGACGTCGCCTCGGCTTGCAACGAACTCTCATACTGGAGCGAGCGCGTTTGCCATCTGGGCTGGAGTATCCAGCTATATATGGCTTACCCGGTGCTGCAAGCTGTGAGCACGCACCTGAGTCGGTTGCCGGGGTCTTTTGTCCTGGACCATTTCGCAATGGTGCCGTTCCCGGCAACAGCCTCTCAAGATGACGGATTGCTGCTTCGACTTGCTGAAAGTGGCCGGATATTTGTCAAGCTTTCCGCGCCTTATCGTCTGGCTGAAGCGCAATGGGCCTGCGCCTGGGCAAGGCATCTGGTGAGCCATGCTCCACAGGGAGTGCTGTGGGGCAGTGACTGGCCGCATACAGCCAGGGATGCTGGCGTCTCAGCCTTGGAGCCTAGCCAGTTCCGCACGGTGCCCGCGCAGACCATCCAACAGGACATAGGCCGCTGGCTGATGGATGAGGATGAGCAGCAACAGGTGCTGGTGAAAAATCCGGCGCGCCTGTTTGGCTGGGTTTCGGATTGAGTGCTCAATTGGGCTGAAAGTGTCCAGCAAACCGGGGAGCAACCGCTTGGCTGCTTCAAAGACAAAGCGGGGGAGCGCTTTGCCAAGGGGGGAGGGCCGAGCGGGCCGCAGCACTTGCTCAAAACATGTCTCAGCGCTACCGGGGCGATTTTGCGAGGACATACACGCACGGCATCTCAAGGCTGCCAATGGGCTCAGCCCCTTGGGCCCAAGTAGGCAGAGGCCATCAACCAGAGCCACTTGAGCTGCGGATCCCGCCAAACTTCAGTGCAGAGCGGTGCCCGAGGGGACGACGACACCGTACAAATCAGCAATGGTCGCCAGTGCGCTGTGATGCAGCTGCACTGCCTCCACCTCTGCCACGGCACTGCGCAAGGGGCGCGTGGCGCAGGCATCGGCCACGATGGTTGGTTGGTTGCCGCGTAGAAAGGCGCCCTCGGCCGTGAATGTCACGCACATATGGGTCATGAAGCCGATGATGATGAGTTGCTGGCGGCCTGCTGCGTCTACCAGCTCACCGAGATTGGTTCCCACAAAGCTGTTGGGGGCCTGCTTCACCACCACGGCTTCGCCAGTGATGGGCGCCACGCTGGCGTGAATCTGCCCGATGTCCTCCGTGATGTCGTAAGCAGAGCCCGCGCCGCCGTCATGCATCACATGAATGATCTTTGTTCCCGCTGCACGTGCGCGGGCAAGCAGGGCTGAGGCAGCTTCCAGCGCGGGCTTCCAGCCCGTGAGTTCCATCACGCCGCGCGTGTAGGTGTTCTGGTAGTCCACCAGCACCAAGGTGGCGTTGGCCAGGGTGGCAGGCGAGGCGTCGAGGGCGTTGAGTTCTCTCAGGGTCTTCGAGGGGGTCATGGTCCGGTTTCCTTGTCAATGTTGAGCGATGAAGGAATGGTAGGAAAGCAGGGTAATGTCTGCAATGTCATATAACATGCAGATTCAGACACTCTCTGCAGGCAGCACATGGAACGCCTCATCGTCATCGTTCTGTTCAATCAGGTGGATCTGCTGGACATGACCGGTCCCGCCGAAGTGTTCTCGCTACTCGAGCGCGAGATGGAGCAGCCCACAGGCTATCGTGTAGTGCTGGCGGCTGAGACATTGGAGGCAGTGCAGACCTCTGCGGGTGTGCGCGTGCTGCCTGACATCACCTTTGCCCAGTTGGCGCGCAAGCGCATCGACACGCTGGTAGTGCCCGGTGCGGTGCAAAGGAATGCGGCGCGCGAACTGCGCGCCGTGGTCGACCCGCAAGTCGTGTCGTGGGTGAAGAAATTGGCTGCCCGCACCCGCCGCGTCACCTCCGTCTGCGTGGGCGCACATGTGCTCGCCGCGGCAGGGCTGCTGGATGGCAAGCGTGTCACCACGCACTGGTCCACCGCGCAGCAGCTGGCAGCAGAGTACCCAGCCGTTACCGTGGATGCCGAGCCGATCTTTATCCGCGAAGGCAATCTGTGGACGGGCGCGGGCCTGACAGCCTGTCTGGATCTGGCGTTGGCCCTGGTGGCAGACGACTTCGGCGAGGCAGCGGCACAGCGTGTGGCCCGGCAGCTCGTCATGTTCCTGAAGCGGCCCGGCGGGCAGAGCCAGTTCAGCGTAGCCATAGCCCAGCCTTCGACCACACGCCGTATGGACGCGCTACGCCACTACATAGCGCAGAACGTTGCTAGGCCGCTCACGCTGCCGCTCCTGGCCGAACGAATCCACGTCAGCGAGCGACAACTGGCCCGCCTGTTCAAGACCGAGTTGTGCACCACGCCTGCCGCGTATATAGAGTCCGTGCGCGTGGAGATGGCGCGCAACCGCCTTGAGACGTCTGATGAGTCACTGGTGCGCATCGCCATCGCCTGCGGTCTAGGCACTACCGATACGCTGACTCGCGCGTTTCGCAGGCAACTGAACACCACACCTGCCGAGTACCGCAGCCGATTTCGCACCCATGAATGAAGAGGCAGGCCGCAGAACCGGGCAACTCATGCGTAGCTACTGCTCAAGCGTTCAGACCAGGTATCACCGGTTCGCAGCTTGCAAGCGCTGCAGCCCAGATTGCCTTGCTCGCTTTGGTCCGCCAAACTTGCGGTTTGAAACGGACGGCGCAACACAGAATGTCTGGGTTACACATCAGTAGGACGGCGGTAATTCACTGAATCAAATATCTGTTTCTGACCGATAGGCGGCCGTCTCAGAACGACCCAAAGCCGTCGCTCATAACGTTGTCAAGCAGCCATTGAGCGAACCGACACGGAATTCAGGGCTGTGCAGTAGAAAACGACATCAACATGCAAGGAGCCTCATCGGGCTCTTCACTGAATGCTACCGACGTGCTGCGTGGCACCACGGAGCGCCAGAATCGCAACCCCGAGAGATTGCCCGGCATCACAGCGACTCGCCAATGCCCTTGATGCTTGGCAAAAAGAGCCTTTACCGCGGTCTTTCCTATAGCGAGACCACGATACGACTTTGAAACGCCGAATTCGGCCATCTCGAAGAGAGGTGACTCGTCTAGAGTACGAACGAGTGCAAAACCAGCAACCTGACCATCTGCAAGGATGAAATAGGGAAACCGCCCTGGCTCAGTCCAGTAGAGAGGGAGATAGGTATATTCCGCATCCACCCCCAACTCGGTCAGGTAGCCGAGAAGCATCGTTTTCAATTCGTGTTGAGCGGAATTAGGGATCGGTTCAATATCGATTTTCATTGCTTTAGTAGCGTGCTTGAATGCACAGAAGTAGAGGTCATGTGCTTTGCGCCGCCTTTGTGGATACAGGCTCCTACGCTGGCTCCTGCGCTGATCTTCGGCGGTGCGACCTTGGTACTGCCTTGGGTGATTCTGCTGCCTGCTTTAGAAGCTGGGCTGGCAAGCCGCAAAGCTCCTCATCCTTGGCAAAGTCGTGCACTGGGACTGGCCACACATATTGTTTTTGGAGTGGGCCTGTATCTGTGCGCGAAAGCAGTCACTTCTAAATCTGACTACCGATAGTCTGCTTTTGGCCGGTAACAGCCTGCCGCCAAGGAATGCTCACGACCCGTTGCTGTCGTTCGCTGCGCCTTGATCAATGCCTGCAGTCTTTCATTGCGACATCAGCATCGGCGACTCCAAAGCCAGTATCTGCTACTGGACTGCCGCCGATTCACCTTCTTATGAGTTAAAGCCTCCTCAAAACCCCGGGGCGGTCCAGTGCAGGCTTTTCGCTGGGTCGATACATCAGTTCGAATCAGCCTCTGGGTGGCCCTGAGGGCATCTTCGAAAATTCCCAATTTTCAGCGAGCGAGATTGTTACGACGATGGGCCCACTCAGTTCAAGTGGAGACAAAAATGCGATTCGAATTCCGCTCAATTGCCACACCGGCCCGACATGCAGTGCGTGCCTTGTTCATCGCAGCAACCCTGTCTGGCGCGCTGGCGCTGGCGACCCCCTTGTCTTTTGACATGGCAACCAGCCCAGAGCAGCGATTTCAACTGGCCTTGGAAGCCCAGACTGCAGGTGACTACGCCCCTATGCTCGCGTTGCTGCGCCAGGCGGCCCGCGATGGCGAGGCACAAGCGCAGGAAACACTGGCATGGGTGCTTCTGGCCGGCCCAACCTTGTACGGCGCTGCGGTAAAGGCAGATCGCTGCGAGGCAGCTCACTGGCTGCGGCAAGCTGCCGTAAAGGGGAGTCAAACGGCCAGAAGCCAGTTGAATTTTCTGAACCGCCTGCGAAATGCACCGAGTGGCCAGACGGCCTGCGCATTCGAGTGGAAGGGGTGACATGCGCAAGATCCCTTTTCAGATCACAGCGTCATCTTCAAGCATGTGCCACATGCCCAACGTGACTGGGACACGGCACTGTGTGGCCGCTACTGGCTGCTACCGGCCGATTAACGACAGTCGAAGATCGGCCGGTAGCTTGCCTTCCAGGTTCACCCTTGCTTGACTTTGGCCTTGCTGGAACCTAAGGAGGAATGCACTGAGCTTGATCCTCGGAGTTCATTGACCACTCAAGCGCTTGCCAAATGACACCGCATAGGCCTGGGAGCGAAAGCGGAGCACCGGATCATTGGTGGGCGCAATGCCGTCGGCCATCACCATCGGATCAAAGTTGATCGGCTCGCACAAGCCTCCTTTCTGAGTCGAAGCACTCGTGATCGTCAAGGTGCCGGCCTTGAACTCAGGTCGCTGTGCGGGCCATGATTGCGTGGGGTCGTCCTGGGGATCACCCGGCTGCCCGACCGTCACCAGCATGTCCCAGCGAGCCGGTTTATTTGATGTGCTGCGGATCAAGGCGGTTTCCAGAAAGTCCGTTCCAGCCGTCTTCAGCGCCTCGTTGCTTAGCGGCTTCTCCCCTTCCTGCGGTACTAAGCGCCAGCGCACCAGAGTCACCTTGTCTTGAGCATTGATGAACTTGAAGGTGTGAATGCCAAAGAATGCACTGCGGGTGTAGCTGTCGGGAGGGTTGTGGCTGGCCAGGTATTGCGCCTGAGCCAGGCTGTCAGGATGGGAGGCCCTGAATGCTTTGAGCTTTTCCGGGTCCGGCTTGCCGGTGGCTGGATCGGGGCGCTGAGCTTCGGTCAGGTCCAGAAACGTTCCGGGGTGGGCGGCGCCAAACATGGGGGTGTTCAGCATGGACATCTGGTGCAACTGCCCTTTGGGGAGCTTGAATTGCAGGGCCATTCCACGCGCGCTTTGGGCAACATCTGGAACCTTGGGGTTTCCTCCTGCCAGCGAGAAGCGCGCAATCACCGGAACGGCTTGGCCGGAAAACAGTGCAGAGCGCGAGTAGCTGGCGGCCTCGGCGGTAGCGGTGAATTCGCCCACCGCGCAGGTCCCCTTGATGTGATTGCGGCGCTCTCCCTGATGAACGCCAAAGGTCGCTTCCAGAGCCTGGACCACCCGCGGTGCCGTCACCTCCTGCTCGGCTGCCAGGGTGAAAACCGGCGACACCACCATGACACAGCTCAGCGCGAGCTTCATTTTTCGGAGCTTCATTGTTTCTTCCTCTTGATGATCCAGGCTTGAGTTCTCAGGGCTTGGCGATGTGCCAGCTGTTGTTGAGCAATCCATCTCCCGTTCTGTCTCCGGGCTTGGCATCCTTGGCCCAGTAGTAGAGAGGACGGCCCTTGTAGGCCCATTGCTGATCACCGTTGTCGCGGACAACCAAGCTCCAGTCACCGGTAGCCGTCGCCCCCGGGGCCACCGTCAGAGGCGGCCAGTTCGTGGCGCAGCCACCGTTGCATACGCTCTTGCCGGATCCGGCGGCATCTTTGTCAAAGATATAAAGCGTCATCTGGTTGGGGCCCACGAGCACGCCATTCATGGCAGAAGCGGGCGCCTGCGCCTGGGCGGCAGTTGTCACGGCACAGGCCGCCAGGAACACCGAGGTGAGGGGGGCGAAGGAAGCGAGACGGGTCATGGAGATCTCCTTGAGGTTGACCTGCTGTAAACAGTTCAAGGACGCTGTTTATTCCATTGAAAACTCTGCCCGTTCATCCTCCGAGGCTGTCCGGGCAGAAATCGCCCTGCGCAGTGCAGCGCAAGGCGATCCGCCCATTGATACCCGAATGGATCTGCGATTCCACTCCTTGAAGCACAGGCTTCGCCGGCCTCAACGACCGGTAGTGATGCAAGCGTGAGCTTGAAGCTTGGTTCAAGGTCAAGCGCGGATTGCGCGAGAATGGCGTACATGAAAATCGGAGAACTCGCCCAGCGCACAGGTCTTGCCGCATCGCGCATTCGTTTTTACGAGCGCATCGGCCTGCTGAGCGTTGCCCAGCGTCAGGCCAACGGCTATCGCAGCTATCCCGAAGAGGCGGTGCTGGCGCTCAGGCTGATTGCCACGGCGCAGCGGGCCGGCTTCAGCCTGCAGGAGCTGCGCCAGCTGCTGCCCGAGGATCTGGAGCAGTGGCAGCATGACGTGTTGCTGGCCACGCTGCATCGCAAGCTGCAAAGCATCGATCTGATGCTGGTACAGCTGACGCAAAATCGCGCCGATCTGGGCGAGCTGATCGCCCAGATCGAGGCCAGACCCGAAGACATGGACTGCGCCGGCAACGCACGGCGTGTGCTGTCGCAAATGCGCTTGCTGGGGCGGGAGGGGGAGGGGGACGGGGAGGCGGCGGGTCGACCCGCTCAGCCCAGCAACTGAGCCACCTGCAGGGCAGTGGCCCGGGCCGACTGCGGGTTTTGCCCCGTCACCAGCCTGCCGTCCGTCACCACCTTGGAGACAAAGGGCAGTCGGGCTTTCTCATATTGGGCACCGCGCTGGCGCATCAGCGCTTCGGCGTTGTACGGTACTTTACCGGCCACGCCGGCCAGCCTTTCCTCCAGCCAGGAAAAGCCTGTCAGCCTGCGTCCGGCGACCAGCAGCGAGCCATCGGACAGACGGGTTTCGAGCAGACCGCAATAGCCGTGGCAGACCGAGGCAACGACGCCACCGTGCTCATGGATGTCGCGCGTGATGCGCTGCAGCCCCTGCGAGGATGGAAAGTCCCACATCACGGCATGGCCGCCGGTGAAATAAATGGCATCAAAGTCTTGCGCGTCCACGGCATCAGGGGCGGCCGTGTTGGATAGCAGGGCCATGCGCGCTGCATCCGCCAGCCATGCCCTGGCCGTGGCATCCCGGTTCGGCCATTTCAGCGAGCGCGGCTCCAGCGGCGAGTGGCCGCCCAGCGGGCTGACCAGGTGCTGCGCGTAACCCCGCTGGGCAAAGACTTCCCAGGCATGGCTGAGCTCTGACAGCCACAGGCCGGTGGGCTCGGCAGGGTCATCGTAATGGGCGACGTTGCTGACGACGTGAAGAATGCGACGGGGCATGGGGAGTCTCCTGTGGCTCCCAACTTAAGCTTGAAGTGCAGTTCAATGTCAAGCATGCAGTGTGCTCGAGGTATTCCTGTTTTGATAGCTTTAATCGCTTTATGAGTAAGGGGTTGGGGTGGTTTTTATTGATATTTTCCGAGCCGCGCTGCCAGCCATTCCGCTTTGTGATGGGGGCGGGCCCCAGCCAGGCTGCTGAGGTTTGCTTTATGCGTTAAGTTTCAAGCTGCTGTCCCTGAGCGTGTACATGCTTGGCGGACCTGAGTTTCTCGGATTTGTCTTGAAAGGTGCCCATGGTGCACAAGCGTTCTCTCGTAAAAGCCTTGGCAGTTGCCGCCCTGGTACCTGCCGCATTGCTGGCCCAGGCCCAGGATCTGGCCGTGACCGTCGGCGTAACGGCCGGCCCCCACGCCCAGATTGCCGAAGTGGCCAAGCAGGTTGCAGCCAGGCAGGGCCTGAAGGTCAGGCTGGTGGAGTTTGGCGACTTCATCCAGCCCAATGCGGCGCTGTCCGCCGGCGATCTCGACGCCAACATCTATCAGCACCAGCCCTTCCTCGATGCCCAGAACAAGGACCGTGGCTACAAGCTGGTGCCCGTGGCCAAGGCTGTGAACCAGCAAATGGGTGTGTACTCCAGAAAGGTCAGAAAGCTGGCCGATCTCAAGAGCGGCGCGCGCGTGGGCATTCCCAACGACCCCACCAATGGCTCGCGTGCTCTGATGGTGCTGGCCAAGCAGGGATTGATCACGCTCAAGGCCGATGCCGGTGCGCGCGCTTCGGTGCTGGACATCACGGCCAACCCCAGAAAGTTCAGGTTTGTCGAGCTCGAAGCCGCCCAACTGGCCCGCGCCCTCGATGACCTGGATGCCGCGGCCGTCAACAGCAGCTATGCCGTGGCAGCCGGCCTGTCCCCCCAGGGCGACTCGCTGGCGCTGGAAGATGTGAACACGCCTTATGTGACCGTGCTCATCGTCACGCGCGCTGGCCATGAGAACAGCAAAGGCCTGCAGGCGTTTGTGAAGGCCTACCAGTCACCCGAGGTCAAGGCCTTTGTGGAAAAGACCTTCAAGGGTGCCTACACAACCGCATGGTGAGCGCATGAATCAGCCCTGGAATCAACTGGATGAGGCGCTGTTCGAGCGCGCCAAGACCTTGCTGGACGAGGAATGGCTGAGCCGTGACGCCGATCTGGCGCAGCTGCTGCCTGTGGTGCTGGAGCGCGGTGTGGGCCAGGATTGGCACAAGGCTGGCACTTTTCGCCACCATCTGGCAGGCGTGGCGCGCTCTTTGGCGCTGTGGCAGCAACCCAGGGACGTGCGCCTGCTGGGTCTGCTGCACAGTGTCTACGGCAATGCCTTTGTCGATCTGGTCAAGTTCGATGCCGGCAATGAGCGCGAGCAGCTCAAGCGCCTGATCGGCGAGCAGGCCGAGCATCTGGTCTATCTGTTCTGCACCATGAGCCGCACCCAGTTCGTGCAAAAGCTGCTGGCCGGCGATATCGCGGCGGACGGCAGCATGCAGCTGGAGCGCAACGGTCCCGAGCCGCGCGAGACCATCAGACTCACCGCCTATGAAGTGGCTGTGTTCGCGATCGTCAGCATGGCCGACAGCATGGAGCAGTGGTTCAGCTGGCAGGAAGACATCTACTCGCGCTTCCCGGCCGTGGACCACAGTCGTCAGCAGGCCGTGCACTGGGCAGCGTCGCTGTGGCCCGGCCCCATGCGCCCGAGCAGCCGCATGCTCAGCCAGATCAGCGGCCTGGGCCAGGCGCTGCAGCATCCTGCGCTCAAGACCCAGCTGCCGCTGCCGCCCGTTTTTGCGAATTGCAGCCAGCTGCTGAGCGCTGGCAACGAGGCAGCGGCCGTAGCGCTGTACTGGTCAGTGATTCAGCTCGATCAGCCGCTGGTCGATCTGGATGCAGCCACCGCCACGCTGGAGCAGGCTGTCGCGCTCAACCCCTGGGTGGGCGAGCCGCAGATGGTGCTGGCCCAGCTCTACCTCACGACAGGGCGCAACACCGATGCCGCTCGGGCCGCCGAGAGCGCGCTGCAGTGCTTCAGCAGCTGGGGCAATGCCTGGGACAAGCGCGTGCAGTGGGACGCCTGGATGGCCTGGGCGCGCATTCTGCTGCAGTCGGCCGAGCAGGGCAGCTGGCCTGCTCGGCTGGACAAGCTCAACAATGTGGCGCTGAATCAGATCTGAACTGGATCTGAAATTGATAGCTGCCAGCGCTTGATGGATAAGCGCTGCAGGCTATTTTGAGTATGAAAAAAGCCCCAAGGCCTTGCGCCTGGGGCTTTTTGTTGGCAAGCAGCCGTGCTTACTTGGTGCCGAAGATACGGTCGCCCGCATCACCCAGGCCGGGCAGGATGTAGCCATGGCTGTCCAGCTCGCGGTCCACGGCGGCGGTGTAGATGTCCACATCGGGGTGGGCGGCCTGCATGGTCTTCACGCCTTCGGGGGCGGCCAGCAGGCACATGAACTTGATGGACTTGGGCGCGCTCTTGTCCTTGAGCTGCTGCACGGCCGCCACGGCCGAGTTGCCGGTGGCCAGCATGGGGTCGACGACGATCACGTCGCGCTCGCCCATGTTTTCGGGCATCTTGTAGTAGTACTCGACGGGCTTGAGGGTCTCGGGGTCGCGGAACAGGCCGATGTGACCGATGCGCGCGCCGGGCACCACGTTGAGCATGCCGTCCAGGAAGCCGTTGCCGGCACGCAGAATGGAAACCAGCGCCAGTTTCTTGCCGTCAATGACCTTGCCCATGGTCTTTTCCATGGGGGTTTCGATCTCGACATCCTGCAGCGGGAAGTCGCGTGTCAACTCATAGGCCATCAGCGTGGACAGCTCGCCCAGCATGCGGCGAAAGCTGTTGGTCGATGCTTCCTTGCGGCGCATCAGTGTCAGTTTGTGCTGGACCAGAGGGTGGTCGATCAAATGCAGAGTGCTCATGTTCTTGGTCTTTGTGGTGAAGGCAGGCAGGCCCGCTTGTGGCGGACTCGTGCTTGCAAAAAATGGGATCAGGCGGATGCGGGCAGGGCCGCAACGGACGCTATTTTCGCTGTCACTCGGACAGCAGGCTGGCAAAACGCTCTAAATCCACATTGCCGCCGCTGATCACAATGCCCACGCGCTTGCCCTTGAGCGGCAAACCGCCGTGGATGGCAGCTGCCAGAGACAGCGATCCCGTGGGTTCGACCACGATTTTCATGCGCTCGGCATAAAAGCGCATGGCCTGGACCAATTGCTCGTCGTTAACGGTAAGAACTTCGTTCACTCGCTGCTGGATGATGGCAAAGGTCAGATCGCCCGGCGCCTGGGTCTGGGCACCGTCGGCAATGGTGCGCGGCGTATCGATCTTGACGATATGGCCGGCGCGCAGCGACTGCTGCACATCGTTGCCCGCTTCGGGCTCGACGCCGATTACCTTGCATTGCGGAGCCAGGGCGTTGGCGGCCAGCAGGCTGCCCGAGAGCAGACCGCCGCCACCCAGGCAGACAAACAGATAGTCCAGATCCGGCACTTCCTCCAGCAATTCCTTGACCGCCGTGCCCTGACCGGCGATCACGTCGCGGTGGTTGTAAGGCGGGATCAGCGTCATGCCACGCTCGGTCGCCAGCTTGTGAGCGATGGCTTCGCGGTCTTCGGTGAAGCGGTTGTAGGTGACGACCTGGGCGCCATAGCCGCGCGTGGCCGCCATCTTGGAGGCCGGCGCATCCTCGGGCATGACGATCAGGGCAGGCATGTCCAGCAACTGGGCCGCCTGGGCAATGGCCTGGGCATGGTTGCCGGAGGAAAAGGCCAGGGCGCCGCCCTTGCGCTGCTCGGGTGTGAACTGGGCCAGAGCGTTATAGGCACCGCGAAACTTGAAAGCGCCTATGCGCTGCAGGTTCTCGCATTTGAAGAACAGGCGCGCGCCCAGCTGTTCGTCCATGGTGCGGCTGGTCAGCACCGGCGTGCGGTGGGCTACGCCCTGCAGGCGCTGGGCAGCGGCCACGACATCGTCATAAGTGGGCAGGGGGGCGGTGTTTGTGCTCATGGCAGGACAGGCTGAGGTGGTGACTGAGCCCATGATAACGGGGCATGCTCCACTCCAGCCCGAATCGCTGCGTTGTCGCTTGGCTACACGTCGATGGCGCCCAGCAGGCCATCGAGAAGATAGAGAAATACGAGCGGAAAAGGCATGCAGGCCTTTATTGAGAGGGGCTGGTGGCTATTTAATCAGGAGCGATCACCTGCTTTGGGAAGTGCTGGTGCAAATGCCTGTAGCGGCTCCAGAGCAGGGAAGTCACCGGCGCGCTTGGCCTGCATGGCACTCACGGCCTCCATGACATGGCGGTTGCTCCAGATGCCGCTTTGCACCCAGCCCATTTGCTGCAGCGAGTCGCTCACGCTGTGGTCGCGCGCGTAGTTGATCACCTGCTTGCTGCCCCAGATGGCCACGGGCGGCTTGGCCGCAATCTCGCGCGCGCAGGCGAGAGCTGCTGTGACGGTGGCTTCGGGCGTGTCGTAGACGGCGTTGACCAGACCGTGACTGGCGGCCTCCTGCGCTGTCATGCGGCGGCCGGTGTAGGCCAGCTCCTTGACGATGCCTAGCGGCATCAGCTTGGGCAGGCGCTGCAGGCTGCCCAGGTCGGCGGTCATGCCGATATTGATCTCCTGCACGCAGAAAAAGGATTCGGCGCTGGCATAGCGTATGCAGGCAGTGGCCACCAGATCCAGTCCGCCACCCACGCAGGCGCCCTGAATGGCGCAGATCACGGGCATGCGCAGGGCTTCGATCTTGTTGAAGGTGGACTGCAACTGGGCCAGGGTGTCGATGATGGCGGCGCGGCCCTCGGGCGTGCGGTCATTGGGCGCAAAGGCGGGGTCGGCAAAGGTCTCGAGTGCCATGCCGGCGCAAAAATGCTTGCCCGTGCTGCTGATGACCAGTGCGCGCGACTGGCCGCTGCGCTGCAGTGTGTCCAGCACCAGGTCCAGCTCCTGCCAGAACCTGGGATTCAGAGTGTTGAAGGCATCGGGGCGGTTGAGCACCAGATGGGCAATATGGTCGACCAGGTCCAGGCGAAAGCTGCTCAGACCGGCGGTCAGCAAGGTGTCGTCAGAGGTATGGGGCATGCCGGCATGGTGTCTTGCTGCGTAGGCCGCGCCAGTCACACTTGCGACTGCAGACAGAAAAGCCGGTCTGGGTCAAACCTGCGGTGCCAGCCGTTCCCTCCTGGGTGCATGGAGCGGCTGGCAGAGAAGCTGGTGAAGAGATGGATGCTGTGTTCCAGCAACTTCAACCAGAATCAGGCAGTCAGGGCTGGCGCTCTGTCTGCGGTATGGACCTTGAACACGGCCACCATGCCGGTCAGGCGCTGGGCCTGGTCGCTCAGCGAGACAGCGGCAGCCGTGGATTCCTCGACCAGGGCTGCATTTTGCTGCGTCATCTGGTCCAGGTTGGTCACGGCCTGGTTGACCTGGCTGATACCGTCATGCTGTTCCGTGGCCGAGGCACTGATCTCGCCAATCATGTCCGAGACCTTGCCGACGCTGCTGACGATTTCTTCCATCACGCGGCCTGCCTGGGAGACCTGGTCTGCGCCTTCCTGGGCGGCGTCCACGGAGGTGGTGATGAGCGCCTTGATCTCCTTGGCGGCCTCGGCACTGCGGTGGGCCAGGGCGCGCACTTCGCCGGCAACCACGGCAAAGCCTCGGCCCTGTTCGCCGGCGCGCGCGGCCTCGACCGCAGCGTTGAGTGCCAGGATATTGGTCTGGAAGGCGATGGAGTCGATCACGCCGATGATGTCGGAGATGCGGTGTGCGCTGTCGCTGATGCGTCCCATGCTGCTGACCACGGACTGCACCACATGGCCGCCGCGCTGAGCGACCTGTGCGGCATTGCCTGCCAGATGGTTGGCCTGGCGGGCGGTGTCCGAGGCCTGGGCGACGGTGGCGGTCAGCTGCTCCATGCTGGCTGCGGTTTCCTCGAGATTGGCGGCGGTCTGCTCGGTGCGTGCGGACAGGTCGTGGTTACCTGTAGCGATTTCGGCCGAGGCGGTGCTGATGGAGTGCACGCTGGTACGTACATCGCTCACCAGGCTACGTAGCTGGGCTGCCATGGTCGAGACGGAGCTCAGCAGGCGGCCGAACTCGTCATGGCGGTCGTTGCCGGCGGTTACCGTGAGATCGCCCTGTGCAATGGCCTGGGTCAGCTCCACGGCTTCATTCAGAGGCTGGGTGATGGAACGGGTGAGGGCCAGCGCCAGGCCCAGGGCGGCGGTCAGCACCAGGGCCTGCACCACCCAGGACAGCCAGATCGCTCTTTGCTGGTCTTGCTGCAGCTGAAGGCTGGCGGCGTCGCGCTGCTGCTCCTGCAGCTTCACAAAGTCCTGCAGCGAATCGACATAGCGGCCGATGGCGCCCAGATATTGCAGGCGGATGAAGTCGCGCATGGCTTCGATATCGCCGCTCAGCTTGATCTCCCTTGCCTGCTTGTTCAGCGCCAGAACTTCGGCGCGCACGGCGGCGATCTTCTGCAGGGCAGCCTTGTCAGCATCGCTTTGAGCCAGTTTGATGACCTGCGCCTGCAGCGCGCCGTTGACGGCCACGCCTTCGCTGACGCGCTCGTCCATGCGCTGGGTCAGCGCTTCGTCGGTGGTCATATTGCTGGTGAGCACGCGTTCGCCCGTGGTCTCGGTCGCACCTTTCCATTGAAGGGCGAGATTGATGCGATTGTCATAGTCGGTCAGGGTCTGCATGCCGGCCTGCAGGGCCTGGGTGGATGAGTGCTGGTTCCATAGCGAGACGGCCAGCATCATGGTCAGAAGCCCGCCCAAAGTGCACCACAGCTTGGTGGATACACGCCATTGATTGAATTGCATTGGCAGAAAATTTGCAAAAGCACTGCCCGGCCCGAGCGAACTGGTGGTCTGCGGCAAGACTGGGCAGCGTGGTTAGCGTAGAGGAAAGAAGCGGCTGTGCCTGCAGGCAGCAGCACATGTCCAAGAGACTGGCGGCTGGCACCAGGGGATGGATTTATTATGTATCGTCATAATGACTGCCGCCTTGAGCGCTTTCTGTGCGGCGGCCGCAAAAAAGGCCTGCTGACGCAGGCCCTTGGAGCGAGTGAGCGCGTTGGGATCAGCGCTTCTTGTTGCCCAGAATGCCGCCCAGCACGCCGCGCAGAATCTCCTTGCCCAGACTGTTGCCCACGGTGCGTACCGTGGACTTGGCCATGGTCTGCACCAGACCGTCGTGCTGGCCGCCGCGCGGGCCGGTACGGCCGAACAGCAGCTCCTTGAGTCCGTCCATCATGGAGTCCGTGGCGCTGCCTTGCGGGGACGTTCCGGCCGCTCCGGCAGCAGCCGGGGCATCGCCGGGCTTGGCGGGCGTGGCGCTCGCAGTGCGGTCGCGCAATATCTCGAAGGCCGATTCGCGGTCCACGGCTTTCTCATAGACGCCGGCGACCAGGGAACCATCGATCAGCGCCTTGCGCTGCTCGGCCGTGATGGGGCCGAGCTGGCTGCCGGGCGGAATCACGAACACGCGCTCGGTCACGCTGGGGCGGCCTTTTTCGTCGAGGAAGCTGACCAGGGCTTCGCCTACAGCCAGCTCGGTGATGGCTGCGGCAATGTCCAGACCGGGATTGGGGCGCATGGTGGAGGCTGCCGAGGCCACGGCCTTTTGGTCGCGTGGGGTGAAGGCGCGCAGGGCGTGCTGCACGCGGTTGCCCAGCTGTCCGAGCACGCTGTCGGGAACGTCCAGCGGGTTCTGGGTGACGAAGTACACGCCCACGCCCTTGGAGCGCACCAGGCGCACGACTAGCTCGATGCGTTCGATCAGCACCTTGGGCGCATCGTTGAACAGCAGGTGGGCCTCGTCAAAGAAAAACACCAGCTTGGGCTTCTCGGGGTCGCCGATTTCCGGCAGCTGCTCGAATAGCTCGGACAGAAGCCAGAGCAAAAAGGTCGAGTACAGGCGCGGCGCATTCATCAGCTTGTCGGCCGCCAGCACGTTGATCACGCCCATGCCATTGGCATCGGTCTGCATCAGGTCGTTGATGTCGAGCATGGGCTCGCCAAAGAACTTGTCGCCGCCCTGGCTTTCAATGGTCAGCAGCCCGCGCTGTATGGCTCCCACGCTGGCCGAGCTGATGTTGCCGTACTGGGTGGTGAACTGCTTGGCGTTGTCGCCCACAAAGTTCAGCATGGCGCGCAGATCCTTGAGATCCAGCAGCAGCATGCCGTTGTCGTCCGCAATCTTGAACACCAGATTGAGCACGCCCATCTGGGTTTCGTTCAGATTCAGCATGCGGCCGATGAGCAGCGGGCCCATGTCCGAGATGGTGGCGCGCACCGGGTGGCCCTGCTCGCCGAACACATCCCACAGCGTGGCGGGGCAGGCCAGAGGCTGGGGCAGGTCCAGGCCGCGCTCCTTGAGCGAGGCGGCCAGCTTGCCTTCGATCTTGCCGGCCTGGCTGATGCCGCTCAGGTCTCCTTTGACGTCGGCCATGAAAACCGGCACGCCGATCTGCGAGAAGCTTTCGGCCAGTTTCTGCAGCGTGACGGTCTTGCCGGTGCCGGTGGCGCCTGTGATCAGGCCATGCCGATTGGCCAGTCCGGGCAGCAGGGTACATTCTGTGGCAGAGTGCTGGGCAATCAAAAGGGGTGAAGCCATTTCGGGTTTCCTCTGGGGGGGCATGCAGTCAAAAGTAAAATCGCTCCCGCTAGGTTAAATCAAATATCAAAGGATTCCCTGTGGCAGGACACAGCAAATGGGCCAACATCCAGCACCGCAAGGGTCGCCAGGATGAAAAACGTGGCCGCATCTGGACGCGCATCATTCGTGAAATCATGGTCGCAGCCCGCCAAGGCGGCGGCGACCTGAGCGCCAACCCGCGTCTGCGTCTGGCGGTGGACAAGGCCAAGGCCGCCAATATGCCGGCCGACAATATCAAGCGCAATATCGACAAGGCCACGGGTAACCTCGACGGCGTGACCTACGAGGAAATCCGTTACGAAGGCTATGGCATCGGCGGCGCGGCCATCATTGTGGACACAATGACGGACAATCGCGTACGTACGGTGGCCGATGTTCGCCATGCATTCAGCAAGTACGGTGGCAATATGGGCACCGAAGGCTCGGTGGCCTTCCAGTTCAAGCATGTGGGTCAGATCATGTTCGCCCCCGGCACGGACGAAGAAAAAGTCATGGAGATCGCGCTGGAAGCCGGTGCCGACGATGTGATCACCGATGACGAAGGTGGCATCGAGGTGCTGACTGCCCCCGGCGACTTTGAAGCCGTGCGTGATGCACTGCAGGCTGCCGGCTTTACCGCCGACATGGCCGAGGTGACCATGCGCCCCGAAAATACAATCGCTCTCGAAGGCGATGATGCAGCTCGCATGCAGAAGCTGCTGGACATGATTGAAGACTTGGATGACGTTCAGGACGTCTACCACAACGCAGAACTATGAAAATTCTTGTGATTGGCGGCGGTGGCCGTGAGCACGCTCTGGCGTGGAAGTTGGCCGAATCGCCCAAGGCGACCAAGGTCTATGTGGCTCCCGGTAACGGTGGCACTGCCCTGGCTGGCGGCAAGCTGGAGAACCTCAACATCACCGATGTGAAGGCTCTGCGCGAATGGGCCCAGGCCGAAAAAATTGCCGTGACCGTGGTGGGGCCCGAGGCTCCGCTGGCGGCCGGCGTGGTCGATGAGTTTCGTGCCCACGGACTCAAGGTCTTCGGCCCGACCAAGACTGCAGCCCAGCTGGAGTCTTCCAAGGCCTTCTCCAAGGACTTCATGGCGCGCCACAGCATCCCCACTGCGCAATATGAAACCTTCACCGACGCCGTCGCGGCCCACGCCTATGTGGATCGCCTGGGCGCTCCCATCGTCATCAAGGCCGACGGCCTGGCTGCCGGCAAGGGCGTGGTGGTGGCCATGTCGCTGCAGGAAGCCCATGATGCCGTGGACTTCATGCTGGTGGACAACAAGTACGGTGTTCAGCACAACGAAGGCGGTGCACGCGTCGTGATCGAGGAGTTCCTCGAAGGCGAGGAAGCCAGCTTCATCGTGCTGTGCGACGGCAAGAACGTGCTGGCGCTGGCGACCAGCCAGGATCACAAGCGTCTGAAGGATGGCGACCAGGGCCCCAATACCGGCGGCATGGGCGCTTATTCGCCTGCGCCCGTGGTGACGGCCGATGTGCATGCCCGCGCCATGCGCGAGATCATCCTGCCCACCATCCGCGGCATGGAAAAAGACGGCGTGCCCTATACCGGCTTCCTGTACGCAGGTCTGATGATCGACAAGGTCGGCCATCTCAAGACGCTGGAATTCAACTGCCGCATGGGCGATCCGGAAACCCAGCCCATCATGATGCGTCTCAAGAGCGATCTGGTGGATGTCATGCTGGCAGCCTGCGAAGGCAAGCTCGATCAGCTGGAGTTGCAGTGGGACCGCCGTACCGCATTGGGCGTGGTCATGGCTGCTGCCGGCTATCCCGAAAACCCGCGCAAGGGCGATGTCATCACCGGTCTGCCTGCCGCAGCCGACGATGCCATGGTCTTCCATGCCGGCACCCAGCTGGGCGATGACGGCCAGCCTGTGACCAGCGGTGGTCGCGTGCTTTGCGTGACCGTGCTGGCCGACAGTGTCAAGCAGGCGCAGCAGAAGGTGTATGACGTGGCACGTGGCATCCATTTCGATGGTGCCCAGTATCGTCGCGACATCGGCTTCCGTGCCGTCAAGAAGGCCGACTGATGAACCAGACATCCTCATCTTCTGTGGCTGATCAGCTGCCGGCGGCCGAGGTGCGTGAGTACCTGGTGGGTCTGCAGACCCGTATCACCGAGGCGCTGGAAGCGATCGAAGGCGAGGGTGGTGCGCGTTTTCTGGCAGACGCCTGGCACAAGGAACCGGGCGAAAAGCTGCAAGGCAACGGCGTCACCAAGATCATGGAGGGCGGGCGCGTGTTCGAGCGCGCAGGCTGCGGTTTCTCGCATGTGCGCGGGCCACAGCTGCCGCCTTCGGCCACACAGCACCGGCCCGAGCTGGCAGGGGCGCCGTTCGAGGCCATGGGCGTGTCGCTGGTGTTTCACCCGCGTAATCCCCTGGTGCCCACGGTGCACATGAATGTGCGCATGATCTCGGCCGGCCATGAGGGGCAGCCCAAGACCTGCTGGTTTGGCGGCGGCATGGATTTGACGCCGGTATATGGCTTTGAAGAAGATGCCGTGCATTTCCATCAGACCTGCCAAGATGCGCTGGCGCCATTTGGCGAGCAGCTCTACCCGCGTTTCAAGCAATGGTGCGACGAGTACTTCTTTCTCAAGCATCGCAACGAGCAGCGCGGCATTGGCGGCATCTTCTTCGATGATTTCAGCGAACTGGGTCAGCAGCAGAGCTTTGCCATGTTGCGCTCGGTTGGCGATGCCTTTCTGAAGGCCTATCTGCCCATCGTGGAGCGCCGCCGGAATGCGGAGTACACACAGCAGCAGGTGGATTTCCAGCGCTACCGTCGTGGCCGCTATGTGGAATTCAACCTGGTCTGGGACCGAGGCACGCATTTCGGCCTGCAGTCTGGCGGCCGCACAGAGTCCATCCTGCTGTCCATGCCTCCTCATGCGGACTGGAGCTATCAGCGCGAGGATGCCCCCGGTACTCCCGAGCGCGATTTGCTCGAGAAATTCCTGATTCGCCGCGACTGGCTGTAATCAGTCTGTTTCCTTGCCGGCAGCGCATAAAGCCCTGTCAGCAAGGAAATTTTTAGAAAACTATAATTTCCATAGCTGGATGCGCGCTATCGACTGGCGCGTCAACCTTTTTCAATGCGTGAAGAGCACGGGTCTTAGGGGCCTGAACGCAGACGCTAACCCAGCCCTGATACGGGTGTGGCGCAGCACACGCTATATTGATCCCATCATTTACTGATTCCATCGCCTGATGACCACCTCCACCAAATCGGATTCCGCAGCCAAGCGCGACGTCACCAAACTCCAGCGAGCCATTGTTGACGGCCTCGAAGACGTCAAGGCCCACGACATCCAGGTGTTCAACACCGAAGCACTGTCCCCGCTGTTCGAGCGCGTGATCGTGGCTTCGGGTACTTCCAACCGCCAGACCAAGGCACTTGCCTCCAGCGTGCGCGAAGCCGTCAAGGAAGCAGGGTTTCCCGTGCCCCGCCAGGAAGGTGAGCAAAACGGCGAATGGATCATCGTGGACTGCGGCTCGGTGGTCTGCCACATCATGCAGCCGGCCATCCGCCAATACTACCGCCTGGAAGAAATCTGGGGCGAGACACCGGTGCGCATGAAGATCGGTGCCGCCAAGCCCAAGCCCGCCGAAGTGGCCGCCAAGAAACTGGCTGCCAAGCTGGCTGTGGAAAAGGCAGCTGCGGAAAACACCGTGGTCGAGAAAAAGCCTGCCGCCAAGAAGGCTGCGGCCAAGAAGCCCGCCACCAAGACGGCTGCCGGTGCCAAGCCTGCAGCAAAGAAGCCTGCTGCCAAGTCCGCCGCCGCCAAGACGGTCAAGACCGTGGTCGTCAAGCCCAGCACGCCCCGTACTGCCAAGCCGGTTGCGGCCAAACCTGCAGCCAAGCGTGCTCCCCGCGCCAAGGCCTAAATGAAGCTGACCATCGTGGCTGTAGGCCTGCATGTGCCCGACTGGGCGCAGACGGCCTACGACGATTACGCCAAGCGCTTTCCGCCCGAACTCAAGGTCGAACTCAAGGCCGTCAAGACCGAGCCGCGCGGCTCCAAGACGCTGGAGACCCTGTATGCGGCAGAGCGCAAGCGTATCGAAGCCGCCATCCCCAGGGGCACCCGCATCGTGGTGCTCGACGAGCGCGGCACCAATCTGACCACCAAGGCGCTGGCCCAGCGTCTCAAGGGCTGGCAGCTCGAGAGCGATGATGTGGCCCTGGTCATCGGCGGCCCCGACGGACTGGACCCCGAGTTCAAGGCCGCGGCACACGAGCGCATCCGTCTGTCCGACCTGACCCTGCCGCATGCAATGGTGCGCGTGCTGCTGATCGAGCAGCTCTACCGCGCCTGGTCGGTCAATGCCGGCCATCCCTACCACCGCGAATAAGCGCTTGTGACCGGACTCTGCGTGCAATTTCGCGCAGTGCGTGATACTATGATTTTGATAGCCTTTTGCGCTTTATATATGGGCGCTAGAGGCCATTTTTAATCAAAATCATGGCGCCATTTCTCTATCTTGCATCCCAAAGTCCCCGCCGTCGTCAGCTGCTGGAGCAGCTGGGCGTGGCGCATGAATTGCTGCTGCCCAATGCAGCGGGTGATATCGCCGAGGATGCCGAGGCCATAGAGGCCGAGCTGGTCGGGGAAGACCCCCATGATTATGTGCAGCGCGTGACGGCCGGCAAGCTCGATGCAGCCGTGGCTCGCCATGCGCGGCGCGGTTTGCCGCAGGCGCCCATTCTGTGCTCCGACACCACCGTGGCCCTGGGAAAGCAGATTCTGGGCAAGCCCGCCGATGCCGAAGACGCGCGACGCATCCTGCATCTGCTCTCCGGGGCCGAACATGAGGTGCTGACCGCCGTGGCGCTGCAAAGCGGCGTGCGGCGTCTGCAGGCCCTGTCGGTGTCCACCGTGCGCTTTGCGTCCATGACCGAGGCGCAGATCGATGCCTATGTGCTCACGGGCGAGCCCATGGGCAAGGCCGGTGCCTATGGCATACAGGGCAGGGCGGCCGCACATATTGCAGAGATTCGTGGCAGCTATTCGGCCATCATGGGCCTGCCGGTTTATGAAACTGCCGAGCTTTTGCGCCAGCTGGGCTGGTCGCTCTGAACCTTTGGCGCAATCGGCACTCTGTTCTTGAGTCTTCCCTGCGGGAAGGTCTGCATGGCAGCTGTCTTGCGCCAGCCATGCGCGCGTCGCACACTGGGCGCAGCAAAAGCCAGGACATATAAAGAAAGAACGACAGTCAATGCAGCAAGATATTTTGATCAACTGGTCGCCGCAGGAAACGCGGGTGGCGATTGTCGAAAACGGCGCCGTGCAGGAGCTGCACATGGAGCGCCCGCTGGAGCGGGGACTCGTCGGCAACATCTATCTGGGCAAGGTCTCGCGTGTGCTTCCAGGCATGCAGTCCGCCTTCATCGATATCGGTCTGGAGCGTGCGGCCTTTTTGCATGTGGCCGATGTCTGGCAGCGTCAGGAAAATGGCGAAGCCCCGATGTTCGCGCGCAAGGACCAGCCGCTGACGCCCATCGAAAAGCAGGTGTTCGAAGGGCAGTCCATCATGGTGCAGGTCATCAAGGACCCCATAGGTACCAAGGGTGCGCGCCTGTCAACGCAGATCAGTATTGCAGGGCGCCTGCTGGTGTTTCTGCCACAGGACGACCATATCGGCATCTCCCAGAAAATTCCCCAGAACGAGCGCGATGCCTTGCGGGCTCGTCTGCAGGAGCTGGTCGGCACCAAGGAGGGGGGCGGTGGCGGCGGGTTCATTCTGCGCACCAATGGCGAGGAATCCAGCGATGCCGAGCTGGCCGATGACATCCGCTATCTGCGCAAGACCTGGGCGCGCATTAAGGATGCGGCGCAGAAGCTGCCCGTCATGTCGGTGCTGCATCAGGATCTAAACCTGCTGCAACGTGTGCTGCGGGATCTGGTCGGCGAGAACACCCAGAGCATTCGCATCGATTCGCGCGAGCAGTTTGCGCTGCTCAAGAGCTTTGGCCAGGAATACATGCCGGCGGCTGTGCCCAAGCTGGCGCTTTACAAGGGCGAGAGGCCGATTTTCGACCTCTACAACATCGACGAGGAAATCGCGCGTGCGCTGGGGCGGCGTGTGGATCTGAAGTCGGGCGGCTATCTGATCGTCGATCAGACTGAAGCCCTGACCACCATCGATGTGAATACCGGCGGCTATGTAGGTGCGCGCAATTTTGACGACACCATCTTCAAGACCAACCTGGAAGCGGCGCACGCCATTGCACGTCAGCTGCGGCTGCGCAATCTGGGCGGCATCGTCATCGTGGACTTCATCGACATGGTGCGCGAGGAGCACCAGGGCGAGGTGCTCTCCGAATTCCGCCGCCAGCTGGCACGCGACCGCGTCAAGACCATGGCTGGCGGCTTCTCTCAGCTGGGCCTGGTGGAGATGACGCGCAAGCGTACGCGCGAGTCGCTGGCCCATATGCTGTGCGAGCCCTGTGAAGCCTGCTCCGGCAAGGGCAATGTCAAGACCGCGCGCAGCATCTGCTACGAGGTGCTGCGCGAAATCCTGCGCGAAGCCCGCCAGTTCAATCCGCATGAGTTCCGCGTTGTGGCATCCCCCAAGGTGGTGGAGATGTTCCTCGACGAGGAAAGCCAGCATCTGGCCAGTCTCTCCGACTTCATCGGCAAGCCCATTTCGCTGCAGGCCGAGACTGCTATGGCGCAGGAGCAATACGATATTGTGCTGCTGTGAGTGAGAGTGCATTCAGCGTCATTTGCTCCAGTAGATCCGCTACGGCAGCTGCATCGATTACCTCGTTGCTTGTTACGCAAATCGCACGTATCTGCATTGCGCAGCCGTAGCCCATGGCTTCACTTCCTGGGTTGCACAGATCGCTTATTCCACCCGAGGCGCGTGTTTGCTCGCGTGAGCGATGGCTCCGGAGTCTGCCTGGCAACTGGCCCAGGTGCGTTGTAGAGATTCAAAAAAATAGCGGTCAGCGCTTTATCCATAAGCGCTGACCGCTGTGTCTATGAATTTCAAGATGGGGCAGGCCATTGCCGCCCCGTCTTCAGGTGCAGGATCAGAACAGATCCATGGGCAATGCCATCACGCTGGCTGCGCCGTTGATCACGGCATCGGCCTGGCCGGGCACGCGGGTCAGGATATGTTCGGCATAGAACTGTGCCGTGGCCAGCTTGGCCTGCATGAAGGCCGTGTCCTGGCTCGTGGCCAGCAGCTCCTGCGCAGCCAGCACCGAGCGGCCCAGCTGCCAGCCGGCGATCAGATTGCCGGTGAGCATCAGATAAGGAACGCTGCCAGCATAGGCTGCATTGGGGTCGGCCTTGGCCTTGGCCACGATGAAGTCCACCACCTGCACAAAGGCCTGACGGGCCTGGGCCAGATTCCTGGCGACTGCCTTGGCCGTATCGGTACCGCTGGCGATGAGAGCCGCCTCGGTCTTCTCGATCTGGGCGGCAATGGCCTTGGCGGTCTGGCCGCCATCACGTGCGGTCTTGCGGCCGACCAGGTCGTTGGCCTGGATGGCGGTCGTGCCTTCATAGATGGTCAGGATCTTGGCGTCGCGGTAGTACTGGGCGGCGCCGGTTTCCTCGATGAAGCCCATGCCGCCATGCACCTGTACGCCCAGGCTGGTGACTTCCAGGCTCATTTCGGTGCTGTAACCCTTGACCAGGGGCACCATGAATTCATAGAAGGTCTGATTGGCCTGACGCACTTCTGCGTCCGGATGGTGGTGGGCGGCATCGTAGGCGGCGGCGGCGGCGGTTGCCATGGCGCGGCAGCCCTCGTTGCTGGCACGCATGGTCATCAGCATGCGGCGCACATCGGGGTGGTGGATGATGGTGGCGCTGGCCTTGACCGAGCCGTCGACGGGGCGGCTTTGCACGCGCTCCTTGGCGTAGGCCACGGCGTGCTGGTAGGCACGCTCGGCCACGGCCAGGCCCTGCAGGCCCACGGCATAGCGGGCGGCGTTCATCATGATGAACATGTATTCGAGACCGCGGTTTTCCTCGCCCACGAGGTAGCCGATGGCTCCACCGTTGTCGCCAAATTGCAGCACGGCCGTGGGCGAGGCCTTGATGCCCATCTTGTGCTCGATGCTGACGCAGTGCACATCGTTGCGCTTGCCCAAGGAGCCGTCCTGGTTCACGAGGAACTTGGGCACGACAAACAGGCTGATCCCCTTGACGCCCTCGGGGGCGCCGGCCACGCGGGCCAGCACCAGGTGGACGATGTTGTCCGCCATATCGTGCTCGCCATAGGTGATGAAGATCTTGGTGCCGAAGACCTTGTAGCTGCCGTCGCCCTGAGGCTCGGCCCTGGTGCGCACCAGGGCCAGATCGGAGCCGGCCTGGGGTTCGGTCAGGTTCATGGTGCCGGTCCACTCGCCGGTCACCAGCTTTTCCAGGTAGGTGGCCTTGAGCTCGTCGCTGCCCGCTGTCAGCAGCGCCTCGATGGCGCCGTCGGTCAGCAGCGGGCACAGCGCAAAGCTCAGGTTGGCGCTGTTGAGCATCTCGATGCAGGCCGCGCCAATGGTCTTGGGCAGGCCCTGGCCGCCAAAGTCGGCAGGATGCTGTAGACCCTGCCAGCCGCCTTCGGCGTACTGCTTGAAGGCATCGGCAAAGCCGGGCGTGGTAGTGACCACACCATCCTTGAAGGAAGAGGGATTGAGGTCGCCGGGAACATTCAGGGGGGCGACCACGCCTTCGCAGAGCTTGGCGCATTCTTCGAGAACGGCCTGTGCGGTTTCCAGCCCCGCATCTTCAAAGCCGGGAATCTGGGCGACCTGCTCGATCTGGGCCAGATGCTCCATGTCGAACAGCATGTCTTTGATAGGCGCTTTGTAGGTCATCGTCTCTGTTTCCTTGAATGCTGGCCCGGCTGGCTGCCAGACCTGGGTTGTGCCTTGGATTGTTGGGGATGTTGCCAGCCACGGATGGCAGGGGCTTCCCTCGACTTCATGTCTGGCGCCTGGCAAGAATGTCAGGACCTCGCATTGGTTTGACGTTTACGTAAACGGAATGATTCTAGAGGCTGTGACGGGCTTGCCGCAGTCGCAGACGCGCAATATGGTGGCCAACGCTTGCGGCAAGCTTTCAATCAAAGAGAAACTTTATAGTTAACTTTTTTGGCCTGGTGTTTACCCGTGGTGTCGCGTAAAGACAAGAGGGCGGCGCTCTCGGGAAATGTCCTGGAGCCGAATTCCCATAAATTCAGTCCAGTCTGAATGGAGGAATACCGGGGATATGGCCTAAGTCATTGATTCGTATTGCTTCTGTTCGAGGTGAGGCGGTGTGCCGTATCACCTTTTGATTGGTATCTGACTGGGAGTTTGTATGGCTAAAGTAATCCGTTATCACGAAGTTGGCGGCCCCGAGGTGTTGCGACAGGAAGACATTGAAGTCGGCCAACCCGGTCCAGGTCAGGTCCGTCTCAAGCAGGGCGCTGTGGCCTTGAACTTTGCCGATACCTATTTCCGCTCCGGTCTGTATCCCGCTCCTTTGCCCGCAGGCGTGGGCAGCGAGGCTTGCGGCACGATCACGGCCGTGGGCGACGGCGTGACGGATTTCAAGGTCGGCGACCGCGTGACCTATACCGGCGCGCTGAACACCATCGGCGCTTACGCCACGGAGCGCCTGATTTCTGCTGCCCCCCTGATCCGTCTGCCTGACAACATCAGCTTTGAAACCGCAGCAGCCATCACCATGCGTGGACTGACGGCGGCTTACCTGATGCGCCGCATCTGGGACTTCAAGAAGGGCGACACCATCTTGCTGCATGCTGCAGCCGGTGGCGTGGGCCTGCTGGTGTCGCAGTGGGCAAAGCTGGAAGGCCTGAACGTGATCGGCACAGTCTCCAGCGATGCCAAGGCCGAAGTGGCCAAGGCCAACGGCTGCGTTCACACCATCAACTACAGCCACGAAGACGTGGCCAAGCGCGTGCGTGAGTTGACAGACGGCGTGGGCGTGAATGCCGTCTTCGACAGCGTGGGCAAGGACACTTTCGAGGGCTCGCTCAACAGCCTGAAGGTGCGCGGGCTGATGGTCTGTCTGGGTACGGCTTCGGGCTCCATTGCGCCATTCAACCCGCAGATGCTGGCCGGCAAAGGCTCGCTCTTCCTGACGCGTCCTGCATCGGCGCATTACATCGCCGACCCTGCGGAGCGTGCAGAGCTGGCCAACGAACTGTTCGCCCATGTGGCCGAAGGCCGTATCAAGGTGGACATCAGCAAGCGCTATGCGCTGGAAGACGCCGTTCAGGCTCACCGCGATCTGGAAGCCCGCAAGATTGTGGGATCGGCCATCTTCACGCTCTGAGATACCAAAGGCAGCACTTCTGTATGAAAAGGGCTGAGCCATTCAGCCCTTTTTTGCATCAACCCCGGTGATTGCCCAAAGAAATAAATGCCATGACTCAAAGCTCTGCTGCAACGACATTGCAGGTCGACTTTTCGCTGGACCTGATCTGCCCCTGGTGCTGGATCGGTCTGCGCAATCTGCTGGCCGCCCGTGAGATGCTGCTGGCCAGATATCCCGACCAGCAGCTTGCAATCCATTGGCATGCAGACACTCTGCTGCCCCATATCCCGGAGCATGGAGTGCCTTACCAGGCCTTCTACGAAGCCAGGCTGGGCGGTCCCAGGGCCGTGGAGGTTCGCCGTGCCCAGGTGCGCTCGGCGGCCCATGCGGCGGGCCTGCAGATCAATCATGCGCTGATTGAAACCTTCCCCAGCACGCGCCTGGTTTGTGCGTTGGTCAACTACGCGCAGACTCTGCTCGATGGTGAATCCATGATCCGTTTTGTGGAGTCCATCTTTGCCGCTTACTTTGTGCAGGGCCGCGATATAGGCTCGGTCATGGTGCTGCAGCAGCTGGCGCACTCGGCAGCACTGGACTGGAATCCTTCCCGCTTTGATGCGCTGCGCTACCAAAGCGAGGCCGGCCATACCGGCGGCGTGCCGCATATGGTGTTCAACCAGCGTCTGCAGGTGACGGGCGCGGTGGCGCCCGCGGAGCTGCTGCGCGCCATGGAGCATGCCCGTGTTGCCGACAGCATCTTCGCCTGATACCGCATTGCTGGCCGCCGGTGCCGTGCGGGATTTGCCGCCTGGCGGGCGAAAGTTGGTCTTCACGCCTGGTGGCCAGAGCATCTTGCTGCTGAATGTCGAAGGCGAGTTCTATGCCTTGGAGAACAGCTGCCCGCATGCGGGTGCCTCCATGGCCGGCGGCAATTGCGATGCCCATGTGCTGAGCTGCCCCGCGCATGGACTCAAGTTCGATATCCGCAGCGGCAAGTGCACGGCATCGCCGCAGATGACGATTCCTCTCTACGAAGTTCTTGTCAGAGAGGGACTGCTCTGGCTCAAACCGCCTGACAACTGCTGATAAACCATCGAGCGCTGATGTGCATAGAAGAAGGCCCGCAGATTTTCTCTGCGGGCCTTCTTCTATGGTTTCAGGATTGATGTCCTCTGGCCGGCAACCGGCAGGCGCCGGTTGCCATGGATTGGACTCAGAACGTGTGGCGAATGCCGATGTCAAAGCCCGAGGCATTGCCGCCAGCGACTGGAATCGGGCCTTGCAGCGCGCCCGTGGCCACCGGCAGGTTGATGCTGCCGCGGTTGTCTACATAGGCATAGGTGCCGTAGAGTGCGGTGCGCTTGGAGAGGTTGTGCACATAACCCACTGCGTACTTGCTGGAGCTGCTGCCGCTGTTGTCATTGCGGTTCAGGCGCATGAAGCTCATGGGGATATTGCCGTTACCGACCTTCCAGATGGCACCCAGCTGCCAGTAGCGTACATGGTCGGCATTGTCCAGACCTGCCAGGCGGTTGCCAGTGCGGTGATCGGCAGCCAGAACCATGAGGCGGTGGCCCTCCCAGAGGTAGGATGCGGCGGCATTGATCTGTCTGTAATCGTCGGCCGCACGGTTCTTGGTGGACGTGATGGCGACGGCTGCATCCCAGTTGTCGCCTCCATAGCCCAGGCGTGCACCATAGACGCGGCCGTCCTGGCGGTTGGGGCCGGCATCGTTTTCACCGAATGCAGTCATCAACTGATAGAACAGGCCTTTGCAACTGGAGCTGGAGCAGCCGGGCGAGAAGTAGCCAATGCTGTTCGATGCGCGAAAGCCCGTCACAGTGGTGCCGTGCAGCACATGCAGGCTCATGCCCACGCCCAGGCGAAAGGGGTCGTAGTTGAACATGTTCCAGAAGGCGGGCACATAGTCGCGGCCCAGGCGTACCTCGCCCCATTGCTTGCTCTGCAGATAGACCAGGGCCTTGCGGTTGAAGCTCAGACCATTGCTGCTGCCTGCCCCCGAAGGCTGGTTGTTGGTGTTGGAGGCCTGGCCGGTGCCGTTGTCGGTATTGAGACCCGCTTCCAGATCAAAGCCGGCGGCCAGACCGTTGCCGAGATCCTCACGGCCCTTGAAGCCCAGGCGGCTGGCCTGATTGCCGCTGGAGGTCAGCATCTGACGCGAGCCTGCGCCAGCGCCGCGGTAATTGGATACGGCCATATCCACCACGCCATAGACCTGCACAGAGGATTGTGCCGAGGCCGCCAGCGGCGCCAGCGTGCATGCGAGAGCGCTCAGCGCATTGAAAGCCATTTTTTTTGTAGTCATTCATGTCTCCTTGAACCGTTGAAAAAAGATGCCTGGTGGCAAACCGACGAAAAACACAGCAGGGCAAGGCCGGGCCTGGGGATGGGTTAGGGCGCAGGCAAGCCCCCAGCTCTAATCCCGCCAAAGGACTGGAGCCGGGTGCGGCCGCCCACGGTGCCAAGGGTTGGCACTGGGCAAAGGTCTTGAATCAGATAAGTAATGGAGCAGCTTGAGGGCAACTGCTCAAGGACCCGGGCCTCAGTTTTCGGGCTTGTAGCCTATGGACTTGAGCAGGGCTGCCTGTTTGCGGCTGGCCTCTTTGAGGTCGGCTGTCATTTCTGCCGTGGTAAGGGGCTGGCCGGGCTCCATGCCCACCGTGGCGAGCTGTTTGAGCACGGCCTCCTTGCGGAAATGCGCCAGCGCCACATCCCGCAGCTTCTGCTGGATGGCTGCCGGGGCTTGCGGATGGGACCACACGGCAAACCAGCCGGATTTGGACAGCTGGGGGTAGCCCAGTTCCGTGAAGGTCGGCACCTCGGGCAAAGTCTGCAGGCGGCTCGGGTAGACGACTGCCAGCGCCTTGATCTTGCCGCTGCGAATCAGGGGCAGTGAAGTGGTGACGCCATCGAACATCACCGGGACATGGCCGCCCATGAGGTCCACCAGCGCAGGGGGCGAGCCCTTGTAGCCCACATGGCGCATATTGATCTTGGCCAACTGGCCCAGCAGCATGCCCGAGGTGTGACCCTTCAGGCCCGTGGCGTAGGAGGCAAAGTCCACGCCGTCGCGTTGCTGTCTGGCGTAGCTGATGAATTCGGGCAGGGTCTGGAACGGCAGATCCTTGTTGGCGACCATGACCAGGCCAGTGCGTGTGAGCTGGGCCAGCGGAGTCAGGTCCTTGAACGGGTCGAAACTGACTTTCTGGGCCAGGGGCGCCTCGCTCAGCGCTCCGTCCTGAATCACCAAAAAGGTGTAGCCGCTTTTGCCATGCGACTTGAGGTCCTGGATGCCGATGGCTCCCGAGGCACCGGGCTTGGACTCCACGATCACGGGCTGCTTGAGCTCCTGCGTCATACCCTCTGCCAGCAGACGGGCCAGGGTGTCGGCCGTGCCGCCGGCAGGCCCGGTGACGATCAGGCGTATGGGCCTGGTCGGCCAGTCTGCGCTCTGCTCGGCCTGTGCGGGCAGGGCCAGGCTGGCGGCCACGGCCATGACGGCCAGACCTAATTTGCGGCGCAGTGCGCTGGCTGTCGCGGCGCGAGAGTCTGCCGTGTCCACTGAATTGCGCGAGGCGGGTGTCGTTGCCTTCATTGCTTGTCTCCTTCAATAGGGAGGTCTGGCTCCCCATCTGCGCGCACCTTTTATATATTGTGGGTGGCTGCGCATTCATCGTGATGGTCGTCGGGCGGCTCAGGCCGTTGGCTCGGGCTGTCGGGCTTCGATCCGAGCCTGCAAATCCTCGATCAGCTGTTTTGCCTGCGGCCAGGGGCCATGGCCCGAGGCCGGGTTCAGGTGGCCCTGGGGGCCCAGCTCCACCAGCTCGCTCCCCCAGTCGCGCGCAAAGCCGCGCGCGCGCTCCAACGCGGTCAGCGGGTCATTGCTGCTGGCTGCCAGCAGTGTGGGAAACGGCAGGCGCTGGCGCGGGATGGGCGTCCAGCCGTGGGCTGCCAGCACATCCTTGGGGGGGTAGCCGGCAGGCATCTGGGTTTCCACATCGGCGGGGGCGGCCAGCAAGGCTCCTAGAATGGGACGGGCTCGGCGCAGCGCCCAGTGCGCGACCATCATGCAGCCGGCGCTGTGCGCCACGATGATGACGGGGCCGTCGATGCTGTCCAGTGCACGGTCGATCGCGTCCAGGCGGGCATGGCAGCTGAGCTTGTCCTGCTCCAGCGGTGGAACGGTGACGCAGGGGACGGACTGCGCAGTCAGCTCCTTTGCCAGCAGCGTCTGCCAGTGCTCTTCCACATGGTCGCGCAGGCCGGGGATGATGAGAATCGTGTGCTTCAAGGTCATCTTCTGTCTCCTGGCTCAGTCCGTGGGGCCGCCGATGATGGCGGTGCGTTCCATCTTGCGGTGGCAGGGCTGGTAGTCCATCACTGCGTAGTGCTGGGTGGAGCGGTTGTCCCAGAAGGCTACGCTGTTTTTGCTCCATTTGAAGCGCACCTGGTACTCGGGAATCATGGCCTGGCTGGTCAGGTAATTGAGCAGTTGCGAGGAACCGGGCGATTTGTCCAGGCCGAAGCGCACATTGGCGGGTGTGTTGTAGTTGGTGAAATGGGTGGTGAAGCTGCTGTTGACGAACAGAATCTTCTCGCCGGTTTCGGGGTGGATGCGGACCACGGGGTGCTCGGCGTCGGGGTATTGGGCCTTGAGTGCCAGACGCTTTTCGATAGGCATGACGGCACCAAAGCTCGCTTCGATGCTATGGCGGGCACGCAGATGCTCGATCTTGACCTTGATGTCGTCTGGCAGGTTCTCATAGGCCATCACCATGTTCACCCACATGGTGTCGCCGCCCACTGGCGGGCATTCAACGCAGCGCAGCACGCAGCCCATGGGGGGCTGCTCGCGCCAGGTGGCATCGGTGTGCCATGAGTTTTCGTTGCGGTCCAGAGGGTTGTCGGGGGTCTTGTAGATCTGCACCAGGCCTGGGTGCTCGGGGTGGCTTCCCACCACCGGGTGGTCTTCCAGCTCGCCAAATTTGCGCGCAAATGCCACATGCTCGGCGCGTGTGATGTCCTGGTCGCGGAAAAAGATCACGCGGTGCTTGAGCAGTGCCTGGCGGATCTCGGTCATCAGGCCTTCGTCCTCGGCGGCCGCTCCCAGGTGAACGTTGGACAGCTCCGCACCGATGGAGCAGGTCAGAGGATTGACTCCCAGCGAGCGGGTCAAAGAGCTGGAGCGGATAAGGGCGGGTGCTGCGCCAACCTCGTTTTTCATTGGGAAGTCTCCTTATAGAATCAATGTCGCCAGTGTGAAAACTCCCCTCGATCGGCGCTTGTCATTACATGACTGGTGCTTTGCAATTAGTGCCAAGTTAGTGAAACCCCATGGCCTCTCTCGTTCGCGCCGCCTGCTTGACCAATTACGCCGAAGTCGCCCAGGCTTCGGGACTGAATGGCGCGCGCATGCTGCTCGATGCCGGCCTGAGCCCCGGTGTGCTCGACGAGCCGGATCTGATGATTCCGGTGGACAAGGTGGGGCGTTTGCTGCAGGCCTCGGCCACGCAGTCGGGCAATGAAAGCTTTGGTCTGTGCATGGCGCGCTCGCGCCTGCTGTCCAATATGGGGCCGGTGGGCCTGCTGATTCGCGATCAGGCTACGCTGCGCGATTCGCTGAACCTGCTGGTGCGTCATCTGGCCCTGCTCAACGGCGCCATGACGCTGGAGCTGGACGAGCAGGCCGACACGGTGCTGATCCGTGAGCTGTTGCTGGCCGGCCGTGCCCATGAGCCTACGCGCCAGCGCGTGGAGCTGGCGCTGGGCGTGATGGTGCGCGCCATTCGGCAGCTGATAGGTCGCGACTGGCAGCCTCGCATGGTGTGTTTCGAGCACGCCGCGCCCAAGGACCTGAGCATGCATCACCTGATGTTCGGCCCGCGCGTGGAGTTCAATCAAGAGTTCAACTGCATTGTTTGCGTCAAGGCCGATCTCGATACGCGCAACGAATTTGCCGACCCTGCCATGGTGCGCTATGCCCAGAAGCTGCTGGAGTCCGTGGCTCCCATGAGCGAGGAAGCAGTGCTGGACGATGTGCGCCGCACCATCTTGCTGCTGTTGCCCAGCGGGCGCTGCAGCATTGAGAAAGTCAGCGAGCACCTGGGTGTGGTGCCACGCACCATTCAGCGCCGGCTGACGGAAAAGGGGCAGAGCTTTTCCTCGCTGATGAACGATATCCGCAAGGAGCTGGCCGTGCGCTATGTGTTCGAGAGCAACCGCTCTCTGACCGAAGTGGCCGAGCTGCTGGGCTTTACGGCCCCCAGCAGTTTTTCACGCTGGTATCAGAGCCAGTTCGGCTGCAGTGCCAAGGACAGCCGTGCCAAGGCGCAGACCGAAGGCACGGGCGGCGCATAAAAAAGCGGGCCGTAAGGGCCCGCCAAACACACTACCAAAGTGCCACCCCAGGGAGAGGGCGGCTACGCCAGCGTCCTTCAGTTGCTGGCGATTCTGAGCTTGCTCAGAATTTTGCGGTTCTGCTCCACCGTGTTCAGCATTTTTTGTTGCAGCTCCGTCATCGTGCTGGGCTGGGGGGCGTCAAAGCCCTGGGTTTTGAGCTGCGCCTGAAACTTGGCGGATTGAGTCACCTTGTCCATTTCCTGGCGCACCTTCTGGATAAGGGCCGGGGGCGTGCTGCTCAGCACGAACAGTCCCACACTGGCATCGGGCAGCACAAAGTCGGGCATGTTCTGCTCGGCAAAGCTGGGCACATCGGGTAGCAGGCGCGAGCGGTTGGGCGAGACCACGCCCAGGGCCTTGATCTTGCCGGCCTTGACCAGCGGGGCTGCATTGGTCACCACTTCAAAAGTCAGTTGTACCTGATTGCCGATCAGATCGACGATGGCAGGGGCCGAGCCCTTGTAGGGCACGGCGGTGATCTTGCCGCCGCTTTTCTCGCTCAGCAACTCACCCAGCATGTCGGAGCGAGTGCCGGGGCTCAGGTTGGCGATATTGATAGGGCCGGAGCTCTTTTTTGCATAGTCCAGCACCTCCTGAATCCTGTTGGGGGGAAAGCTGTTGTTGGCCACCAGCATATGCACCATGGAGGCCACATCCGAGACATAGGTGAAGGTCTTGTGCACGTCAAACGGCGTCTTCACGGTAAGCGGAAAGTCGGTCCAGATGCTGGAGGGCGCAATCATCAGCGTATGCCAGTCGGCAGGTGCATTCATCACGGCGCGCTCGGCAATCACGGCCGATCCGCCGGGTTTGTTGTCGACGACCACGGGCTGGCCCAGATTGGTCTGCAGATGATCGGCCACCAGGCGCGCCACACCATCGGTGATGCCACCAGGAGGCGCAGGAACGACGAGGCGGATGGGTTTGACGGGCCAGGCGGATGCGGGGGTCTGAGCCTGTACGGCGGTGCTGGCCATTACGCCGACGCAAAGAATTGCGGCGCAGGAACGCAGGGTTCGAGGAATGTTTCGCATGTGTTGCTCCCTAAATGGAGTTGCTCAGATGGTGCTGGCGGGAGAGTCTGTGACCCGCCCATCTTCAAGAACGCAAGCATTCAGCGCTTGTCTTGCTGCGGCGCTATCGGCCCTGGCTCGCAAGACGGGAATCACGGGCATCACTTGCGGGCCGGGTGGTCCAGCAAAATTCACAGCGGTTGTCATTGATGTCTCCTGTCGTTTTTCATGGGGGGCAGACATTCGGCATGACGCCGATCTCTGTCTCGTAGGGGGCAGACCCAACGAATAGGTGATCCGCTGAATCTGCCGGCATGTCCCTGCGCTCTTGTGCTTGGGGTGTAGGAATGCACCAATTCATGATGGAGGTCCGCAAGTCCGGTGACTTGGCGTTTCATGCCTGCGACTTCGCATTTGATGACTGCAGTACTCCGCACTTACCCGATGTAGGGCTGCAGCCTGCATGGCTTCGATGCGTGCTTGAGGCGCGGTATGGGCGCCTTGCAATCGGAGCCGCGAGGAGGGGGAGGTCGCAGGTTGCCGATGGTGCGCGGCAGTCGCCTGGACTTTTGCAGTGCATGAACCGATGTCGTCTCTCTGTTGCCTGAGCCAATCACCTTCAGGCATGGTTTGCTGGTCTTGTCGCGTTTGAGAAAGCGCGTGTCTTGAAATGCAAAGTGGCATCTCGTACGGCATTTGATACTGGCTTCACGCATCGGCAATGGCCTGAAATCGGCTGATGCAGTTTGTCCAGACACTGATTTCTCGCACTCAAACCGGAGACAACAACCATGAACTTTCTTGACGGTCACCTGTATCCCGAAAACCAGCAACCGCTGATCATCACTGCTGCTCCCTACGCTCCGGGCTGGATTCCCTCGGACTTCCCCGAGGACATCCCCATCACCATGGAAGAGCAGATTCAGAAGGCCGTGGACTGCTATGAGGCCGGCGCCACCGTGCTGCATCTGCATGTGCGTGAAGACGACGGCAAGGGCAGCAAGCGTCTGTCCAAGTTCAACGAGCTTATTGCCGGTGTGCGTGAGCGTGTGCCCGAGATGATCATCCAGGTCGGCGGCTCCATCAGCTTTGCGCCCGAAGGCCCGGACGGCGAAGCCAAGTGGCTCTCCGACGATACCCGCCATATGCTGGCCGAGCTGACACCCGTGCCCGACCAGGTGACGGTGACCGTGAACACCACGCAGATGAACGTGACCGAGCATGCCGGCGAAGACGACTTCCGCGGTGTCTCGCGCGGCTTCCCGCATCTGCACAAGACCTACAAGGACATGATTGTTCCCTCGAACCCCAGCTTCGTCGAAGAACATATCCGTCGCCTGTCCGAAAAGGGCATCCAGAGTGCCTTCCAGGTCTACAACATCAACAGTTTCGAAACCATAGAGCGCATGATCCGCCGTGGCGTCTACAAGGGGCCGCTGGTCATGAACTGGGTCGCCATCAGCGGCGGCATGGACCAGGCCAATATCTACAACCTGGCCAATATGCTGCGCGCCGTGCCCGACAACGCCATCGTGACGGTGGAAAGCTCGGTGCTGAACGTGCTGCCCATCAATATGATCGGCATGGCCCTGGGTCTGCATGTGCGCTGCGGTATCGAAGACGTGCTGTGGAATCAGACCCGCACCGGCAAGATGAGCACCGTGGAGCAGATCAAGCAGCTGGTGCGCATTGCGGGCGAGTTCGGTCGCCCGATTGCCACGGCCCAGCAGGCCCGCGAGATCAAGCAGATCGGCGTGTTCTACGAAACCGCCGATGAAACCCTGGCCAAGAACGGCTTCGCACCCAACCGCAAAGGGGCCAACCAGGGCTTTCTGCGCAAGCCCATGGACGCTGTGGCCTGAGTCTCAAAGCCCGGGTGACCGGGCCCGGCTGATCTAGCCGCTGTGCGTTTGTCACGCTTGCCTGGTGGATGCGTGGCCAAGCGCCTGCCACCGCCGACTTCCTTGAGAAGTCGGCTTTTTTATTTCTCTGGATTCAAGCCCGCAGATAAAGGTCTTCGCCGCGCACGTTGCGCTCCTGCAGGATTTCTCCGACCGCCAGCAGCTCATCCAGATGCTGGGAAATGCTGCGCGTCTCGGCCCCCTGTACCCAGGGCGCATCAAAGCCTTGCGGGTAGAGCAGGCGCTGCTCCACCATCTGCGAGAGCGTCATGGGCCGCTGCGCCAGCCATTCGAGAATGCGCGCACCGCGCTCGTCAATGACCGCAGCAAAGCGCTTGAGGTCTCGAATAAACGCCTCGCGTTCCGTGTAAATGCCCTTGTGGTGCGAGGTCACCCAGACCCGGGCATCGATCTCGGGCAGCCGCGCCAGGCTGCGGCGAAAGTCCGTCAGACAGGAGCAGGCATCGCCGTAATAAGGGCCGAATCCTGTCAGGTCGATATCGCCGATAAAGGCAACACCTTCGGGCTCGATCAGCAGCACGGTATGGCCTGCCGTATGGCCAGGCATATGAATGGCGCGAATCTGCGACTGACCCAGCTCCCAGACGGCTCCATCCTCGTAGCCCCTGGCATCGGGTCTGGGGGCGTAGAAGAATTCGCTCTCCAGCTTGCTGCGCATGATGCCGGCCTGAGCCGAATCAGCCCAGCCAAAGGTGGCAACCAGGCCCTCCCAGCTTTGCAAGGCCGCCAGATCGCCCGCGTGAGCAAAGACCTGCGCGTCTGGTAGGCGGTGCAGGCCGGCCATATGGTCCTCATGCACATGACCCATCACCACCAGCTCGGTGGCATCGAACTCGGCCCCGATATGGTTGGCAACGATAGGCGTATCCAGCGCTGCCAGCGTATCGCTGCCGCGAGTCATGACCTGGTTGCCGTCCGGATACTTGCCACCCTTGGCGCCGCGAAACACCGTCACGCGGCCAAACTGGTGGCGCTGTATGTCTGTCTGGGCTGTGTCGATGGGATGCATCATGGTCTGAGTGGAGGAAAGTGAAGCCGGCTTCTGCGAAGATTAAAACCTTGGATGTATTTGCGCTGTCACCACAGCGCTTTGAAAGACGAGTCGGAGATGACCCAACAAGACAAACAGGCTCAGGAAGCCCATCTGATCGAGCACCCCATCAAAAGCGAGCTGGTGCACCAGGGCAGTTTTCTGCAGGTGAGGCTCGATACCGTGCGTCTGCCTCATGGCGGGCAGGCCACGCGCGAGTATGTGGTGCACCCCGGCGCCGTGGTGGTGATAGGCCTGCTCGACGATGGCCGCGTGCTGCTGGAGCGGCAGTTTCGCTACCCCGTGGGCCGGGTCATGACGGAGTTTCCTGCAGGCAAGCTCGATGCGGGCGAGCAGCCGCTGATCTGCGCTCAGCGCGAGCTGCTGGAGGAAACCGGCTACAGCGCGCGGGAATGGGCCTATGCCGGCCCCATGCATCTGGCGATCGGCTACTCCGACGAAGTCATTCACATCTTCTTCGCGCGCGGCCTGACTGCGGGCGAGCGCCAGCTCGATGCCGACGAGTTTCTCGATGTCTGCAGCATGACGGCTGACGAGCTGCTGGACGGCGTGCGTAGCGGCCAGGTCACCGACGCCAAAACCCTGAGCTGCTGCCTGTGGCTGCAGAACGTGCAAAGCGGTGCCTGGCCTCTGGAGTGGAAGCTAGCTTGATTTTTTTGATAGCTGCTTGCGTATATTGGCAATGAGTTTCAGCTATGAAAGTTCCTGAAATTCATAGCAGTCAGGCGCTGGCTGCTTCTTTTTCGGGATTGCCTGATGCCTATCAGTGTTTGTCGTCGGGTGATGACAGGCGCTGCATGACCTTCCTATAAACTGGTGCCATGCACCATGGCGTACCACCTCTATTTGAGGGTTGCCGTCTGAAGCGGTGTTCAGGAGTGTTTCATGGAATCGTCAGAGCTTGAGGATGACAGCGTTTTCGAGAGTGCGGCCGAGCTGTTCAAAGCCATGGCTGCGCCCATGCGGCTGAAGATCATCAGCGCGTTGTGCAACGGAGAAAAAAACGTCTCCGAGCTGCTGGCTTCCATAGACACGACCCAGCCCAATATGTCTCAGCATCTGAACACGTTGTACCAGTCCGGCATTCTGGGCCGCAGGCGCGAAGGGGTCAGCATCTACTACTTCATCGCCAACGAGAAGGTCGTCCATATGTGCCGCACCATCTGCGTGCAGATTGCCATCGAACAGAACTGACGGCTTGAGCCCAAAAGAAGAAAAGGCGCACCAGGCGCCTTTTTTCATGGCCGTATGTGGTTCAGGGCTTGAGATAGACAAAGCCTTCTTTGGCCTGCAGGCGTGCGACTTCGGCCACACCGGAGGGGACGACCGAGGCCTCCATCAGCAGGCTTGAGGCATCGAGCTTGCGCGTTTGCAGCGTGTTGTTGCAGACCTTGAACTCCACGCCGCGCCCCACCAGTGCGCTGACCTGGCCGCTGAACTCGCGGCCCTTGCTGTCCTTGGCATTGTTCAGCAGAAAGTCTATGCCTGGCCCATGGGTGACCACCACGATCTTGTCCGTGGGCGAGGCATTGAGTTCGTTATTGATATTGGCGAGTATGGCGGCCGCTGTCTCCACGCCGGTGTTGACGTGATAGACCACTTTCACATCCTGAGCGGCGGCAATCGCCGTACACAGGGCAAAGCTCAGGGCAACAAGTTGGCGCTTCATCGAAGGTCTCCTGTGGTGTCTGTAGGCATCAGGGAAGATGCTGCTGGTTAAATATTGCCACTTGCTTATATTAACGATGACGCAAACATTCAAAAATAGGGCAAGCGCTAGTGGCGACATGCAAGCATGACGCGCTGCCCATGCAAGGGAGACAGAGCCATGACAAGCTGGGCAGGAGCTGCGCTGAGGAGCTTTGTGTGGGCAACGATTGCAGCGACAGGTACAGCGGCCGCGCATGATGCAGCCCCCAGGTCGCTCATTCCGCAAGCGGTCAGCGCGCCCGTGATGGAGTTGCAACAGGTGGCTGCCAATGTATTTTTTGTGCAGGGCGTATCGGCGCTGGGCAGCCCGGCCAATCGTAACTTCATCTCCAATGCGGGCTTTGTCATCACCCATGACAGCGTGGTCGTGATCGATGCGCTGGGTTCGCCCGCACTGGCCGAGGAGCTGGTGCAGAAAATCCGTACGCTGACGCCCAAGCCCATCAGCCATGTGCTGCTGACCCACTATCACGCCGACCACATCTATGGCCTGCAGGTGTTCGAGGCCCTGGGCGCAAAAATCGTGGCCCATGCCCAGGCGCGTGAATACATCAACTCAGAAACCGCGCATCTGCGGCTTGAGGCTTCGCGCAAGGACCTGGCGCCCTGGGTCGACCGGAGCACGCGCCTGGTGCCCGCGAATCAATGGGTGTCGGGTGATAGCTCCACGCTGAAGGTGGGGGGCGTGGACTTTGTGCTGCAGCATATGGGGCCCTCGCATACGCCGGAGGATACGGCCATCTTCCTGCCGCAAAGCGGCGTGCTCTTCATCGGCGATGTGGTGTTTCGCAACCGCATTCCCTATGTGGGCCAGGCCGACAGCCGCCACTGGATTGCCGCGCTGGATGAGTTGCTCAAGCTCCCCGTCAAGGTCATGGTGCCGGGCCACGGCCCGGCCTCCGAGCAGCCGCGCCAGGACATGCAGCTGACGCGAGACTATCTGCACTATCTGCGCGAGGCCATGGGCAAGGCCGCAGCCAACCTCGACCCGTTTGACGAGGCCTATCAGGCGACGGACTGGTCCAGGTTCTCGGCTTACCCGCTGTTCAAGGAAGCCAATCGCATGAATGCCTACAACACCTTTTTGCTGATGGAGCAGGAAAAGCCGTGATGGAAACAGCCAGCTCCTTTCGTGCCCGCAGAAGACTGTGCTTGCAGCTGCTGCTGGCGGGGGCGGCCCCGGCGTGGGCGGCGCTCGATGCCTCTGAGCGCCTGCTGCCCACCAGCCAGAGTCTGCAGCACGACCTGGCCTTGGCGCTGGCCCGCAAGCAGCCGTTGGTGGTGATGGCAAGCCTGCATGGCTGCCCGTTCTGCAAGATCGTGCGCGAACATTACTTGCTGCCGTTGCAACAGTCCGGGGCTTTGGTGACTCAGATTCATTTTCTGTCACGTGAGCCTTTGCAGAGCTGGGATGGCACGGCGACCACGCATGGCGACATGGTCAGGCAACTGGGCATCGAGGTGGCGCCGACCGTGCTCTTCTATGGAGCTGCTCACAAGGAGGTGGCCGAGCGCTTGAGCGGCAGCTCCATCCCCGACTTCTATGGCGCTTATCTGGATGAGCGCATGCAGACGGCCCGCGCGGCGGTGCAGGGGCGCTGAGCCGGGTATGGGTATCGCTGTTCCTGTTCGGGAATAACGAGGGTTAGCGCGGGATCTCAAATTTGACGAGCTGTTGGATACTTTAAATAACAACATGCTTATATATAAATATAAGGAGACCAAGCGATGAAAACTGCATCCTGGCTGGGTGGCTTGACGGTGTTGCTGGGGCTGGCTGTTCCTGCACTGGCGCAGGCGGATCAGGCGCTGGCGCAGAAGAACGCCTGCATGGCCTGCCATGCGGCGGACAAGAAACTGGTAGGCCCGGCGTTCCAGGATGTGGCCAGGAAATATGCGGCCCAGGCCGATGCACAGGCCTATCTGGTCAAAAGCATCAAGGCCGGTGGCTCCGGCAAATGGGGGGCGGTGCCCATGCCCGCCCAGCCAGCACTCAGCGATGCGGACACCCAGACGCTGGCGGCCTGGATTCTCAAGGGTCCCAAATGAAACAGGCGTGTCGTGCTTTCCCGGTAAGCGCCACCAACGATCAAAGAGAGAGCTTATGCAAAGCCAGTTGATGGGCAAGGTGCGCAAGGCACCCGAAAACTTTGTGCGGGCGGACGATGTAGGTACGGTGTTTGCCGAAGCCAGGGCAGGTCGGCGTGACTTCATTCGCGGGGCTTTCGCGGCCGCGGCAGCCAGCGCTGCAGCTGTCCATGCGCAGGAGCGGCAGGCCGTGAGCGGCGATGGGGACCCGAATATTCTGGAGCTGCCCGCACACAGCAAGGGCCTGGGCCAGCCGGTGGTCACCGACGGCTACGGCAAGCCTTCCAGGTACGAGGCCAATGTGCAGCGTCGCCAGAGCCCGGGTCTGACCCAGACCAAGCAGGCCTCGGTATCGTTTGCGCCGCTGCAGTCGCTGTTCGGCATCGTCACGCCCAGCGGTCTGCATTTCGAGCGCCACCACCAGGGCTGGTGGGATATCGACCCTTCCAAGCACAGGCTGATGATCAACGGCTTGGTGAAGAATCCCAAGGTCTTCACCATGGACGAGATCATGCGTCTGCCTTCGGTGTCGCGCTTTCATTTCATAGAATGCGGCGCCAACACCGGCATGGAGTGGGGCAATGTGGCCGTGCCCACGGTGCAGTACACACACGGCATGCTGTCGTGCAGCGAGTTCACGGGCGTGCCCCTGATCACCCTGCTGGAGATGGCCGGTGCCGATCTGAAGAAGGGCAAGTTCATTCTGGCCGAGGGGGCGGATGGCTCGTCCATGACGCGAACCATCCCCGTAGAGCTGATTACCTCGGGCGAAGTGTTGGTGGCCTACGGCCAGAACGGCGAGATGCTGCGGCCCGAGCAGGGCTATCCGCTGCGTCTGGTGGTGCCGGGCGTGCAGGGCGTGAGCTGGGTGAAATACCTGCGCCGCATCGAGGTGGGCGACATGCCTTATGCAGCCAAGGACGAGGCGATCCACTATGTCGATCTGATGCCGGACGGACAGCACCGTCAGTACTCGAGCATTCAGGAGTGCAAGAGTGTGGTCACCACACCGTCCGGCGGCCAGATGCTGCTGGACAAGGGTTTCTACAACATCACGGGCCTGGCCTGGTCGGGCCGCGGCAAGGTCAAGCGCGTGGATGTGAGCGTGGATGGCGGTCGCAGCTGGCGCACGGCTCGGCTCGAAGGGCCGGTGATGGGCAAATGCCTGACACGCTTCAATCTGGACTGGGTCTGGAATGGCGAGGAATGCATCATCCAGAGCCGCGCCATGGACGAGACCGGCTATGTGCAGCCCAGCTACCAGCAACTGCGTGCTGCGCGCGGCACGCGCTCCATCTATCACAACAACTCCATCCAGTCCTGGGCGGTACGTGCCAACGGGGAGGTCGCCAATGTTCAGCTTGCGTAAACCGTTGGCGCTGCTGGCGCTGATGCTGGTCATGGGCGTGGCTGCCGGGCCCGCTGCGGCACAGAGCAAGTCTGCCGAAGACCGCTATCCCGGCGTGGGTCGCAATGCCACGGGCAAGGAGGTTCTGGCCTGGGATATCGACGTGCGCCCTGACTTCAAGGGGCTGCCCGCAGGCTCGGGCTCGGTGCAAAAAGGCATGGATGTATGGGAGTCCAAATGCGCGTCCTGCCACGGGGTGTTCGGCGAATCCAACGAGGTGTTCAGCCCGCTGGTCGGCGGCACCACGGCCGAGGACATCAAGACCGGGCATGTGGCGCGGCTCAAGGATCCGGCCTTTCCGGGCCGCACGACCCTGATGAAAGTGGCCACGGTGTCCACGCTGTGGGATTACATCAATCGTGCCATGCCCTGGAATGCGCCCAAGTCGCTGTCCACCGAAGAGGTGTATGCCGTCACGGCCTACCTGCTCAACCTCGGTGGCGTGGTGCCCGAGAGCTTCACGCTCAGCGACACGAACATTGCCGAGGTGCAGCGGAAGCTGCCCAACCGCAACGGCATGACGACCCGGCATGCTCTGTGGCCCGGCAATGAGTTCGGCAAGAGCGTCAGGCCCGATGTGCTGGCCACTGCCTGCATGAGCAACTGCGGCCCCGAGCCCAGGCTGCGCTCGGCCTTGCCCGAGCATGCCAGCAACAACCACGGCAATCTGGCCCAGCAGAACCGGCTGGTCGGTGCCCAGCGCGGCATCGAGACCGATGGCGGTGCAAGCAAGGCGGTCAAGCCTGCGGTTGACAGGAAATCGGGCAGCGCGGCACCGACGGCCTTGCTGGAAAAGAACGCCTGCATGGCTTGCCACGGCATGGCTCAGAAACTCGTCGGCCCGGCCTTCAGCGAAATTGCCAGCAAGCACGGTGGCCAGCTGGACTATCTGGCAAACAAGATCAGGGTCGGAGGCTCCGGCGTCTGGGGATCAACACCCATGCCGCCCCAGCCCAATCTCAGCGATGCTGATGCCAAGGTGATTGCCCAGTGGCTGGCGGCGGGCGCCAAGCCATGATGCAGCTTGTGTCGTGCGACTGTGAAGTGAATGAAAAGGAGACAAAGATGAAACGTAGAGACGCCCTCAGGAACAGTGCGGCCGTGCTCGGCATGCTGATGGCCGCCGGTCTGCTGCCGCAAGCAGCGCAGGCGGCCTATAACAAGACCGCTTTCGACGCCAAGACCGTGGCCGATGTGCTCAAGGCCATGGGAGCTGCTGCACCTGCCGAGAGCAAGGACGTGACACTGACGGCGCCCGACATCGCCGAAAACGGGGCCGTCGTGCCCCTGGGCGCAGCGACCAGCCTGCCCAATGTGAAGCAGATGCTGGTGCTGGTGGAAAAGAACCCCAACACGCTGGTGGCCGCCTTCACCGTCAACGAGGCGCTGGACGCCAATTTCCTGACCCGCGCCAAGCTGGGCCAGTCCTCGGATGTGTATGCCGTGGCCATCACCAATGACGGCAAGGCCTTCTATGCCAAGAAGGAAGTCAAGGTCACCCTCGGTGGCTGCGGCGGTTGATTGCAAAAAGTCATCTGAAACAGGAGAAGAACATGGCTGATCCAATGCGTATTCGTGCCCAGGCTGCGGGTGACAAGACCACCGTGCGCGTGCTGATGTCCCATGAGATGGAGACCGGCCAGCGCAAGGATGCGGAAGGCAAGACCGTGCCCGCCTGGTTTATTCAGGAGGTGACGGCCGCGCACAACGGCAAGCAGGTGCTGCAGGCGGAGTGGGGGCCTGCGGTTTCCAAGAACCCGTTTCTGCAGTTCGTGGTCAAGGGTGCCAAGGCAGGAGACAAGATCTCGGTGAGCTGGAAGGACAACAAGGGCGAGACCCGCACCGATGAAGCGACCGTGAGCTGAGCACGGTGGAGACAGTGGCTGGCCGCCGGCCAGCCTTCACCCCAGTCCAGAATCAATCAAAAAACAGAGAGGTGCCCCATGAGACATTCCTCCCCGGGCCAGGCGGCTGCCGCCGTGCTGGCCTTGTGCATGGCCGCGCCGGTGCTGGCGCAAAAGTCCACAGCCGACGGCATTGCCGAGTACCGCGAGATGCTGCAGGACGGCAACCCTGCCGAGCTGTTCGAGATGAAGGGTGAGGAGCTGTGGAAGCAAAAGCGCGGCCCCCGCAAGGCGTCCATGGAGCAGTGCGATCTGGGCAAGGGGCCGGGCGTGGTCAGGGGGGCCTTTGTGGAGCTGCCGCGCTATTTTGCCGACACGGGCAGGGTGCAGGATCTGGAGTCGCGCCTGCTGACCTGCATGGAAAGGCTGCAGGGGCTGGACGCGCAAAAGATTGCGGCAACAGCGTTCGGCAAGGACGAGCAAAAGAACATGGAAGGGCTGGTGGCCTGGATTTCATCGCAGTCCAAAGGCATGAAGTTCAACCTGCCCCAAGGCCATGCGCAGGAAAGGCAGATGTACGAGGCGGGCAAGCGCCTGTTCTATATGCGCGGCGGCCCGCATGACTTTGCCTGTGCTTCCTGCCATGGTGCGGATGGCAAGCGAATCCGCATGCAGGATCTGCCCAATCTGACCAGGAACCCCGGGGCTGCGGAAGGCTTTGGCGCCTGGCCCGCCTATCGGGTTTCATCAGGCGAGCTCTGGAGCATGCAGCGCCGCCTCAACGACTGCTTCCGTCAGCAGCGCTTTCCCTATCCCGGTTACGCCAGCGACGTGACGGTGGCGCTGGGGGTGTTCATGGGCGTCAACGGCAAGGGCGGGACGTCAACCGCACCGGCCATCAAGCGATAAGGAGGCCCTATGCGCAAGCAAAAACACATGCCGTACCTGGCCGTGGCCGCATCGTTGCTGGTGCTGGGCTGTGCCTCCGTCGACGGGGCGGCGGACATCGATGCCTTGACGGCCAGGATGGTGCAGACCTCTTTCCGCGACCAGGGCATCGCCAAGGTCGATCGCCTGCAGCAGGACGAATCGAATGCGGCCTGCAGCGCTGCCGATGCATCCGGCAAGCCGTTGGCACCTGCACGTGCGCAAGCCATCGAAGCTGCCAATCTCAAGACCGTCAAATGGCCTCAGGATGGCAAGCTGCTCGGCGACTGGAAGGAGGGCGAAAAGATCGCCCAGAACGGTAGAGGCATGACCTGGAGCGACAAGGCAGGCAGCGCCAATGGCGGCAACTGTTACAACTGCCACCAGATCAGCAAGGAAGAAATCTCCTTTGGCACGCTGGGCCCCAGTCTCTACAACTATGGGAAGATTCGCGGCATCAAGGATCCGTCTAGCCCCGAATCCAGAGCCATCGTCGAGTACACCTGGGGCAAGATCTGGAACGCCAAGGCCTACAACGCCTGCTCGGGCATGCCCCGCTTCGGTCACTCCGGCATCCTCACCGCAGCGCAGACACGAGATCTTGTCGCCTTGCTTGTCGATCCTGCCTCTCCCGTCAACAAATAGCTCCCTCTGAGCGGCTATGCCGCTTGCCCCTCTCTCGCGTTGCTTCGCAATTCGAGAGGGGATGACCCCTCGCACCCCTTGCCTGGCGTTTGCCAAGCGGTTGCGGCGCGCAGCATTACGTACACAACTTATGCAAATTCGGATCGGGCAGGGTAGAAATGCCCGTGCTTGCCTCCTTGTTTGCATAGGTACCAACGGATATCAGCATGAGTCTTTCCAAACGCGAATTTCTGCAAGTGCTGGCAGCAGCCAGTGTCTCGGGCATGGGATTGCAGCGCTATGCCTACGCCGATCAGTCGCTGGCCGACAAGGCCTTGTATGAGGTGGCGCCGTTCGGCAACGTGTCCCTGTTGCATATGACGGACTGCCATGCTCAGCTCAACCCGATTCACTTTCGCGAACCCAGTGTCAATCTCGGTATTGCTGCGATGAAGAACCAGCGCCCGCATCTGGTGGGCGAGCATCTGCTGCGCTCCGTGGGCATCAAGCCAGGCACGGCGTCGGCCCATGCCTTCAGCTATCTGGACTTCGAGGCGGCGGCCAGGCGCTACGGCAAGGTGGGCGGATTTGCCCATCTGTCCACGCTGGTCAAGCGCATGCGCGCCTCGCGTCCTGGCGCACTGCTGCTGGACGGCGGCGATACCTGGCAGGGCTCGGCCACTTCGCTTTGGACCAATGCCCAGGACATGGTGGATGCCTGCAAGCTGCTGGGCGTGGACGTGATGACGGGCCACTGGGAATTCACCTACGGCATGCAGCGCGTGCAGGAGATCATCGACAAGGATTTCGGCACGCAGCTCGACTTTGTGGCACAAAACGTCAAGACCGCCGATTTCGGCGATCCGGTGTTCAAGCCCTATGTGATCCGCGAGATCAACGGCGTGCCCGTGGCCATCATCGGCCAGGCCTTTCCGTACACGCCGATCGCCAACCCGCGCTACATGGTGGCGGACTGGAGCTTCGGCATCCAGGACGACAATCTGCAGAAGATGGTGGACGAGGTTCGCGCCAAGGGCGCCAAGGTGGTGGTCGTGCTCTCGCACAACGGCATGGACGTGGACCTCAAGATGGCTAGCCGCGTGCGCGGCATAGACGCCATCCTGGGCGGGCACACGCATGACGGCATGCCAGTGCCCACGCTGGTGCAGAACGCAGGCGGCAAGACCATCGTCACCAACGCGGGCTCGAACGGCAAGTTTCTCGGGGTGCTGGACTTCGATGTCAGGGACGGCCAGGTGCGCGGCTTCCAGTACCGGCTGCTGCCGGTATTCGCCAACATCCTGCCTGCCGATGCCCAGATGCAGGCGCTGATCACCCGGGTGCGTGCGCCCTATGAAAGCCGGCTGGGCGAAGTGCTGGCGCGCACCGACGGCACGCTGTACCGCCGTGGCAACTTCAACGGCACGGGCGACCAGTTGCTGCTGGACGCCATGATGGAGGTGCAGAATGCGCCGATTGCCTTCTCGCCGGGCTTTCGCTGGGGGACATCGTTGCTGGCCGGGCAGGACATCACGCGCGAATGGCTGATGGACATGACGGCCACCACCTATTCCTATGCCACGGTGAGCGAGATGACGGGCGCCACGATCAAGACCGTGCTCGAAGACGTGGCCGACAATCTCTTCAACCCCGACCCCTACTACCAGCAGGGCGGCGACATGGTGCGCGTGGGCGGCCTGCATTACCAGTGCGACCCGGCGGCCGGCGCGGGCCGGCGCATCAGCGACATGCGCCTGAACGGTCAGCTGCTGGAGGCCGACAAGAAATACAAGGTGGCCGGCTGGGCGCCCGTGGCCGAGGAAGCCAGGACGGCCGGCAACAAGCCGATCTGGGAGCTGGTCGAGCCCTGGCTCAAGGACCGCAAGACGCTCGGGCCGCGCAGGCTCGATGAGCCAAGACTGATCAATGTCGGCGGCAACCAGGGGCTGGCCAAGGCCTGATGAAAGCCGATTAAGACAGTGTTATCGCGCGGGCTGGGGTATATGCCATTGCCTTGAAGCCGGGCCGCGCCGTCCAATGCCCGCATGAGTCCTGCCGAGTTTGATTCCCTGACGGCCACCGTTCTGGTGGCCATTTTGTTGCTGGCCGCTGTGCTGGGCTTTGTGATGCGCGAGACCCGCTTTTGCACCGTGGGTGCCATCAGCGATGTGGTGTATCTGCAGGACTGGGGACGGGCGCGCCAGTGGTGCATGGCCATCGCCGTGAGCATGCTGGGCTTCACGGCGCTGGCGCTGTGGGGCCAGTTGCAGGTGGGTGATGCCCTTTATGCCAGCCGTCGCCTGCTGTGGCTGTCGGCCCTGGCGGGAGGGCTGCTGTTTGGCGGCGGCATGGTGCTGGCATCGGGTTGCGGGGCCAGGAATCTGACCCGGCTGGGCAGCGGCAGCCTCAAGGCGCTGGTGGTGCTGCTGGTCATGGGCGTGGCCGCCTTTGCCACGCTCAAGGGCATTACCGCCGTGGCGCGGGTGCGCTGGCTGGACAGCGTGCATCTTGAATTCGCGGGCCCGGCCCTGCTACCTGAGTGGCTGGCCGGTCATGTCGCCTGGCCCTTGACGCTGCTGCGCGGCGTGCTGGGCCTGGGCCTGGGGGCGCTCTTGCTGCTGCTGGCCCTCGATCCCCGGCCCGGCGCCGAGCGCAGCCGGGTCGTGCTGCTGGGCGGGCTGCTGGTGGGCCTGTGCGTGACGGCGGCCTGGTGGCTAGGCGGCCATCTGGCACTGGTGGCCGAGCACCCCGAGACGCTGGAGCAGGTCTATGCCGCGACCTATAGCGGCCGTATCGAGGCCTTCAGCTTTGTCACGCCGGTGGCGCACACGCTGGACTGGCTGATGTTCTTCAGTGATCGCAACAAGGTGCTGACCTGGGGCATTGCCTCGGTCGCGGGCGTGGTTCTGGGCAGCTTTGTCCATGCGCTGTGGCGCAGGGACTTCCAGTGGCAGGGCTTTGCCGACCGCGGCGATCTGGCCCGTCATCTGCTGGGAGGGCTGATGATGGGCGTGGGCGGTGTGACGGCCATGGGCTGCACCGTGGGCCAGGGCATCAGCGCGATCTCCATGCTCAGTCTGGGCAGCTTTGTGGCGCTGGCCGGCATTGTGCTGGGGGCGGTGCTGATGCTGCGCCATCTGGCAGAGACGGCATGAAGAAAAGAAAATTCGATAGCTGCTTGCGCTTTCTGATCAACAGATTCAGTATGAAAACCTGCTGAAAACGAGAAAAGGAGCGCGGTAGGCGCTCCTTTTTTATGGGTCTCAGCATTTCAGAGCTGGCGCAGGCGTGCTGCAGCCTCGATCAGGGTTTCGTCTTTCTTGGCAAAGCAGAAACGCACCACGCGCTGGTCGAAACCGTCGCCGTAGAAGGCCGACAGCGGAATTGCTGCCACGCCGATCTCCCGGACCAGCCACTGGCAGAACTCGGCCTCGTTGAGGTCCGAGACAGAGGAGATGTCGGCACACAGGAAATAAGTGCCGGCCGTGGGCAGCAGCTTCAGGCGCGAGCCCTGCAGGCCGCCGAGGAACAGATCGCGCTTGGCCTGGTAGAAGGCCGAAAGCTCCATATAGGGCGCGGGGTCCTGCATGTACTGCGCGAGACCCGCCTGCATGGGCGTGTTCACGGTGAACACATTGAACTGGTGCACCTTGCGGAATTCGGCGCTGAGGGCGGCGGGCGCGGCCACGGTGCCGACCTTCCAGCCCGTGACATGGTAGGTCTTGCCAAAGCTGGAAACGATGAAGGCGCGCTCGGCCAGGCCCGGGTAGCGGGCGCTGCTCAGATGCTCGGCACCGTCGAAGACCATGTGCTCGTAGACCTCGTCGCTGATCAGCAGCACATTGGTGGGCGCCAGCAGGGCTTCGAGCTGGCGCATTTCCGCATCGGTCCAGATGGTGGCGCTGGGGTTGTGCGGGCTGTTGATGATCAGCAGGCGCGTGCGCGGAGTGATGGCGGCAGCGATCCTGGCAAAGTCGGGGCGGAAGCTGCCGGGTGTCAGCGGCACCCGCACGGCCACGCCGCCGGCCATCTCGATATTGGGCACATAGCTGTCGTAGCAGGGATCGAGAACGATGACTTCGTCGCCTGCATGCACGGTGGCCAGGATGGCTGTGAGAATGGCCTGGGTGGCGCCGGCGGTAATGGTGATTTCGCTGCCCGCGTCATAGCGGCGGCCGTGCAGCGTTTCGATTTTGGCAGCCACGGCCTCGCGCAGTGCGGGCCAGCCAGCCATGGGCGGGTACTGGTTGTGACCGGCACGCATGGCGTCGTTGACAGCGTCGAGCAGCCTGGGGTCGCAACCGAAGTCGGGGAAGCCCTGGCCCAGATTGACGGCCTGGTGTTCGGCGGCCAGCGCCGACATGACGGTGAAAATGGTGGTGCCCACATTGGGCAGCTTGCTGGGGAAGTTGGGAGTCACGATAGTCTTGCAATGCATGGGCCGGGCGCACAGGCACCGGCCCTTGAGGCGGGCAGGATCAGAGCCCGAAGTCGTCCACGCTGCCGTTCATGGCGCGCATGATGAGGTCGCGCGAGAGACGGTCGCTGAGCAGCTCGGCAAACCGGTAGACGAAGTTGCGCAGGTATGCGCCGCGCTTGATGGCCACACGGGCCACGCTGGTGCCGAACAGATGGCCGACGGGGCGCACCACCAGGTCGTTGACGGGATCGTCGCGCATGGCCATCTCGGCCACGATGCCGATGCCCAGGCCCAGACGCACATAGGTCTTGATCACGTCGGCATCGATGGCTTCCAGCACGATATGCGGATGCAGGCGGCGCATCTCGAAGGCCTGGTCGATCTTGCCGCGTCCGGTAAACGACGGGTGGTAGGTGATCAGGGCTTCCTGGGCGATGTCCTCGAGCGTGATGCGCTCTTTCTGCGCCAGCGGGTGGCCCGTGGGGATGACCAGCACATGCTGCCATTCGTAGCAGGGCAGGGTCACCAGATCGGGGTAGTCGGCCAGCGATTCGGTGGCCATGCCGATCTCGGCGACTTCGTCGATCACCATGCGCGCGACTTCGGCGGGCGTGGCCTGGTGCAGGCTGATGGTGACCTTGGGATAGAGCTCGCGCAGGCGTGCCACGGCGGGCGGCAGCACATAGCGGGCCTGGGTGTGGGTGGTGGCGATGCTCAGCGTGCCGCTGTCCTGGGCGCTGTATTGCTCGCCGATGCGCTTGAGGTTGCCCACCTCGCGCATGATCAGCTCTATGCTCTTGAGGACTTCCTGTCCCGGCTCGGTGATGCGCTTGAGGCGCTTGCCGTGGCGCGCAAAGATATCGATGCCCAGCTCTTCTTCAAGCTCGATGATGGCTTTGGAGACTCCGGGCTGGGAGGTGTGCAAGGCCTTGGCCGCCTCGGTGAGGTTGAGATTGCGGCGGGCGGCTTCCTGAACGAAGCGGAATTGATGCAGGTTCATGACGGCATGGACTAAGAACTTGCATCATTATGCTTCAAATATCTAAAGAAGCTATTTTTTATTTGAAATCTGTATGTTTGAGCGCTTCGGTGCCGGCTGCCGCCTCTATTGCCAGCTGCGCCAGCAGGGACGTGACGCGCGGATTCTCGCCCGCCGCGGTCTGCAGATCGAACCGACAGGCGGGATGCTGCCGGCGCAATTCGTCCAGAAGGCGCGGAATGTCTTCTCGTGCATGTTTGCCAGTGCCGAGAAACAGCGGGAGCACGATCAGATGTCTGACACCTTGCGCAATCAGGGTCTGAGTGGCTGCAGGCAGATCCGGGGCGCAGGCGTCCAGATAGGCGCAGATGCAGGGCAGGTCGGGCCGCATTGCCTGTACCAGCTGGTGAACGGCCTCTATGGGTTGGCGCCAGAGAGCATCCCTGGAGCCATGGGCCAGCAGGATCAGACCGGTTTGATCTGGAGAAGGGGGTTGCTCGTCGTTCATGGCCTAGCGCCTCAGTACCAGCCAGCCAAAGGCCGAGAGCGATAGCGCGGTGTAGAGCAGGCCTGGCGCCGCGGCGGCCAGCCAGGGCCACCAGGATTGCAGGGTGCCGATATAGCCGAACACGTTGTTGAGCAGGAAGAAGCTGATGCCGGCCATCACCCCGCCAAACACATAGGCAGTGATGCCGCCCGAGCGGAAATGCAGATAGGCAAAAGGCAGGGCGAGAACCACCATCACCAGGCAGCTCAGCGGGTAGAAGACCTTGCGCCAGAACTCGATTTCGTACTTTTGCGCGGCCTGGCCGTTGTCCTGCAGATGGCGTATGAACTGGAACAGCGCAATCGTGGTCATGCGATCAGGCTTGAGCAGCGCGCCCGAGACCATGGCCGCAGTGACCTTGGTGGGCCAGTTCATGCTGGCTTCGCTGATTGGACTTAGCTTGGTGACATCGCCATCCTGGGCCACCTTGCTGCCTTGCACACCCTTCAAGGTCCACAGCTCCTTGTCTTCATCGACCTGGGCAGACTGAGCGTTGATCTGCGCAGCGATGCGGCCCTTGCTGTCGAATTCAAAAATGCGCACGTTGACGAAATCTCCCGGGGCCTTGACGGCACCGACATTGATGGCGACCGAGTGATTGCCCTGTTTTTCCTTGAGCCAGGCGCCTGTCGCGCCCCGGGAGATCTGCCCCTTGGCGACCACGCGCAATTTCTGGCTGAAGTTGTCGGCAGCAGGCGCAATATAGTCACCGACCAGCACGGTGAGAACTACAAAGCTCATACCCAGTACCAGCAGCGTGCGCAGCGCCAGCCAGGGTCCCATGCCGCTGGTGCGCATGATGGTGAATTCCGAGCTCTGGGCGAATTTTGCCATCACGAAGATGGCGCCGATCAGCACGGCAATCGGCATCAGCTCGTAGAGGTGGCCCGGAATGGACAGAGTCACGAACAGCAGCGCGCGCGTGGCGGTGTAGCCGGCATTGCCGCTACCCACCCAGCGCATCTCGTCGACCAGATCAAAAAAGAAGAACAGCGCCAGAAAGGCCAGCGAGACGTACAGAACGGCCTGTATGACTTCGCGATAGATCAGGTTGCGCAGAACTTTCATCGTGCGCTCTCCTGACGCTTGCCCGAGCGCCGCAGCAGGTCACGCGGTGACCAGCGGAAGTGGCGCGCCAGCAGTACCAGCACGCTGACGATCAGGATGCTTCCATGCAGCAGGCCCAGAATGCCCCACATGCCTATCTTGTTGGCGCTGACCCAGCTCTCGCCCAGGGTCATGAGGTTGTAGTAAACGATAAATGCGAAGAGGGCGATCATCAGGCTGCTGCTATTGCCCGCACGCGGGTTCACGCTGGAGATGGCTAGGCCCAGAATGACAAAATTCAGTGCGGCAAAGGGCAGGCCCAGGCGCCATGCCAGCACGGAGCGGGCGATCGGCTCGTCCTTGCCGATCAAGTCCTTGGTGGGCATGCTGCGCGCCGCCATCTCCTCGATGGTGACGGGGTTGTCGTTGTCGACCTGGACGCCGTATTCCTTGAATTCGGTGATGCGCACCGAGCCGTCGTCGCTGCGCGTCTCCATGCGCTGGCCGTCCTCCAGAATCACCATGCGCTGGCCCTTGATGACGGCCAGATGCGCGCCCTTGGCGGAGGTCACGGACTCCTTGCCGGGGTCGCGCGAGACCACGAAGACATTGCTGGCCGCCATGTCGGAAGGGGAATCCTTGTCGACGAAGAACACGCGTGTGCCGCCCGCCGATTCCTGGAACTCGCCGGGCGCGATGCGATCCAAGTCGCTGCGCTGCTGGAACTGGGTCTTGATCTGCTCGATTTGCTGATAGGACCAGGGCAGCACGCCGAGGGCCAGGACGGCGGTGATGAGAATCACCGGCCAGGCAAAGCGCAGCAAGGGCTTGAGCAGACTGGCCAGGCCCTGGCCGGCGGCAAACCAGATGACCATCTCGCTGTCGCGGTACATGCGGGAAAGAGATCCCACAATGGCGACAAACAGGCTCAGGCCCAGAATGGTCGGGAGTTGCCCGAGCACGGTGAAACCCATGACCAGCATCACGTCGGAAGGGCTGACACTGCCCTTGTAAGCCTGACCCAGGGTGCGGATCAGCATCATGGTCATCACCACAGTGATCAGAACCACGGCCGTCGCACCAAAGCTGCGGGCCAGCTCTTTGCGTATGGATGAATCGAATAACATTGGCTAAAAGGAAAACACCGATTATGAACTTTGAACTGAAGGCTCTGACCGCTGCCGCTGCAGCGCGCGAAAAATGTGATTTGCTGTTGGTGCTTGTTTCTGAACAGGCAGCATCGGGCACATTCGGCAGCGACGCCATCGGAGCCATGGTGGCTCATGCGGTGAAGCAGGGTGATTTTGCCCTGTCTTGCGGCAAGCAATTGCCTTTGTACCAAGTGCCCGCCATTGCCGCACGTCGTGTGGTGCTGCTGGGCGTGGGAGCTGGTACTCCCAAGGACGTGCGCAATGCCTTGGCTGGCTGCGGCGCGGTGCTCAAGACCGAAGGCATTGCCAAGGCCGTTGTGAGCTTTGCCTTTGATGCCGATGCCCAGGCTGTAGCGGCTGCCGTGCAGGCGGTTGCCGATGCGACCTACCTCTATACCCACACCAAATCCCAGGCCAAGCCCGTTGCGCTGACCAAGCTCGTGCTGGGCGTATCGTCCAAGACGGCTGCTGTTACCGCTGCTTTCAATACCGCAGTGGCGCAGCAGGAGGGCGTGGCCATGGCCCGCGAATGGGCCAACCGCCCGGCCAACCATGCAACGCCCACCATGCTGGCCAATGCTGCCAAGAGCATTGCCAAGGCAGCACGCATGAGCTGCAAGATTCACGGCCCTGCCGATGTGGCCAAGCTGGGCATGGGTGCTTTCATGGCGGTGGCCCAGGGCTCGCGCGAACCCCTGCGCTTCATCGAATTGCACTACAACGGTGCGGCCAAGAGCGTGGCCCCCATCGTGCTGGTGGGCAAGGGCATCACTTTTGACACCGGCGGCATATCGCTCAAGCCTGCAGCCGAGATGGACGAGATGAAGTTCGACATGGGCGGTGCTGCCAGCGTGCTGGGCGTGTTCCAGGCGCTGGCCAAGCTGCAGCCGGCCATCAATGTCGTGGGCCTGATTCCTGCATGCGAGAACATGCCCGACGGTGCAGCCATCAAGCCCGGCGATGTGGTGACCAGCATGAGCGGTCAGACCATCGAGATCCTCAACACGGACGCAGAAGGTCGCCTGGTGCTGTGCGATGTGCTGCATTACGCAGCGCGTTTCAAGCCCTCTGCGCTGGTCGATATGGCCACGCTGACTGGCGCTTGCGTGATCGCCCTGGGCGGTTTGCGCAGCGGCCTGTTCTCGACCAGCGACGAGCTGGCAGCCGCGTTGCAGGCCGCTGGCGATGTTGCGCTTGATCCTTGCTGGCGCATGCCTCTGGACGATGAGTACGCCGATGGTCTCAAGAGCAATTTTGCGGACATGGGCAACGTGGCAGGGCGCGCCGCAGGTGCGGTGACGGCCGCCAAGTTCCTGCAGAAATTTGTGGGCGATATTCCCTGGGCACATCTGGATATCGCCGGTACTGCCTGGAAGAGCGGTGCTACCAAGGGAGCTACGGGTCGCCCCGTAGGCCTGCTGGTGCAATATCTGCTGGGTCAGGAAGGCCGGGTTGCCGCTGCAGCAGCGACTGCTGCCAGGACCCCGGTGGCTCGCAAGAGTGCTGCCAAACCTGCGGCTTCGCGCCGCACGCGTGTGACTGCCAAGGCTTCGGCTTAAGAAAAGTCGGCAGATGCGGCCTGGTTTCAGGCAGCATCTGCCGCCAAGAGTTGTGACAGAAATTGCCTTTCATTTCAATGCACCAGACAAGCTGGGCTATGTGTGCCGATTCGCACGCAAGGCTCTGCGTCATGGTGCGCGTATCGTGGTTCTGGGGGATGGAGCTGCGCTGAGCCGGCTTTCGCCCCGTTTGTGGAGCGTGTCGGCCACGGATTTTCTCGCGCATGCTTGCGAGTCGGATGGAGCGCGGATGCTTGCTGCTTCTCCCGTCATCCTGGCCGAACACCTGCAGGACTTGCCTCATTACGATGTCCTGGTCAATCTCACGCCGCAGGTGCCGTCGGGGTTTGAGCGCTTCGCGCGCGTGGTGGAAATCGTTTCTTCCGGCGATGAGATGGATCGCCAGGATGCGCGTGCCCGCTGGCGCGACTATGCAGCGCGTGGTTTTTCCATCGTCCGGCACGATCTGAATCTCAAGGGCTAGGTCATGAACTCCTCATCCAAAGTTCCGCCACGCTTCGTCCCCACCCTGACCGAGGTGGTTCAGCCCGAAGCTGCCGCGCTTGAAGACACTGCGGACAGCGCTCAGCCGGTGCCGCCGGAGCAGTCTCAGGGAGCTGCGCAGCAGGTGCTAGGCCCGCGGACGCTGGGAGACAGCGTTGTCCCTCTGGCGAGGCCGTCGTTTCACACCTCATGGCTGGCGGATGGTCTCTACGGCCGCGGCCGGCCTGCAGGTATTCCGCATCAACTGCCCCCTTTGCCTGAATCCTTGCCGCCGCAGCAGTCATTTGCGCAGAGCATGACTGGGGAGGTGGTAGACGCAATATCGGCCAGGCAGGTGGAGCCTGAGACTGAGTTGGTAACTGCCGAACTCGTGGAGGCATTTCCGCTCGCAGACCAGGCGGAGCAGCCATCCGTTACGGACGCTGGCCAACCCCAGGGTGAAGAGCTTCAACCCGGGTCTGAGGCACTCGATGAGGAAGCCGCCGAGCCACTCGTCCAGGCACAAGATGTGGAGCAGGCTGTTGAACCCGCCCCGGTCTTTGGGGCAGCCGGCCTGCAGCAGGCACTGGATGCGCACGGTGCCGTGGTGACCGAAGAGTATCTGGTCCACAGACTCATGCAGCGGGTGGATCTGGTTCTGGAGCAGAAGCTCAAGGAAGCAATAGCTCAGGTTGTGGAAGCACAGACCCGATCCATGGTGCTGCGCCTGCGTGAAGAAGTGGAGACCGTGGTGCGTCAATCGGTCTACGAAGCCGTGGAGGCCGAGCTTGCACAGCAGACCCGGCAATAGCCGATAGCCGCTGGCCGCGGCATCCCAGCCTAGCGGTTCAGGCGCAGCGGACCGTTGAAAACCTCGGGGTTCAGAATATTGCTGGGCTGACCGTTGGCAAAGTTCACCACGTTCTCGAACGCCGCGCGGAAATACAGCTCATAGCTGTCCTGTTCCACATAGCCGATATGGGGTGTGCATATGCAGTTCTCCAGCCTCAGCAGGGCATGGCCTTGCAGTATCGGCTCGCTTTCGAAGACATCGATGGCGGCCAGGCCGGGGCGGCCGCGGTTCAGGGCGCAGAGCAAGGCTTCGGGCTCCACCAGCTCGGCGCGCGAGGTGTTGACGAACAGGGCGGTCGGCTTCATCCGCGCCAGATCCTGTGCCGTCACGATGCCCCGCGTCGCGTCGTGCAGGCGCAGATGCAGCGACAACACATCGCATTGCTCGAAAAAGGCTTCCTTGGAGGGGGCGCTCAGATAGCCGTCGGCCTCGGCTTTGCGGCGCGAGGCTTCGCTGCCCCAGACACAGACCTGCATGCCAAAGGCCTTGCCATAGCCCGCCAGCAGCTGCCCGATGCGGCCGTAGCCCCAGATACCCAGCATGCGTCCGCGCAGCACGCTGCCCAACCCGAAGTTGGGCGGCATGGATGCCGCCTTGAGTCCCGACTGTTGCCAGGCACCATGTTTGAGATTGGCGATGTACTGCGGCAGACGGCGCATGGCCGACATGATCAGCGACCAGGTCAGCTCTGCCGGCGCAATCGGAGAGCCCACGCCTTCCGCGATCGCCACGCCACGCTCGCTGCAGGCCTGCACATCGATATGCGCGCCCGCCTTGCCCGTCTGGGCAATCAGCTTGAGCCGGGGCAGTTTATCGAGCAGCTGGCGCGAGATCTGGGTGCGCTCGCGAATCAGGACGATGACATCCGCATCGCGCAGCCGGACTGATAGCTGTCCCACACCCTTGATGGTGTTGGTGTAGACCTTGGCGTTGAAGGCATCGAGCAGCTTGGCGCAATCGAGCTTGCGAACCGCGTCTTGGTAATCGTCCAGGATAACGATGTTCACCACTGGCATCCTTAAGTAAGTGGCTGAGTTTATTGAATGAAATTCAATGCGATCAAAGGCTTAGGATTGCTCTCGTGAAAACTTACGCCAAATCGACGCCACCAGATTCCCTGCGTGCACACCCTACATATACCAGAGCTTAGCTCAGGTTTGGCACCGGTTCTGAAAGCCAGGCTGACGCATGGCATTTGCAGGCGCTTGATGACCATGCCCCAAGAAGCTCCGGGTTGCGGATGCCATTGTGATCCAGGCCGGAGACGGTCCGTGGCTTGCAGTGGCTGTGACCGGTAAAACTGGGGTTTACCGGTATGTCTGAGCTGGTACGCAGACGACCGGTGCGTCAGCGCATCGAGGCAACACGATCCGCAAATGCCGGGCTGCCGGGCACTCGTGGCATCTGCGGCTTGGCTGCTTCAGCCCCGACCGTTCGAGCCTGCCCGATGTGCAGCAGCTTTGTAATATCTTCTGCCTGATTCAGAGGCCAAAGGTTTGCGCCTCCGGTCTGTTGACCAGGCGGTCATTTTCGGTGCGCTGCCAAATGCAAACCGGTTCGCAAACCGGTCCATATGGGTAAAAAGTTTGTCAAGCATTTCATATATGTCCAATCATTAACATCTCTGCCGGCCGCTTGCTCAATACCGGCGCGGATATCGATGACTGTGCGGGTGTCAGGGGCGGTCAGAAAATAATGTGTCGCAGCGTTCCCAATCAAGATGAGAATGTGGCGATGGAGAAGAATAGTTATATTTCGTCACTTTCTGATTCTCGCCTGGATACCCAACCGCAACTGCTTGAGGTGGCTGTGGCCCAGGCATTTAATGCCGTGGTGATAACCGATGCCGAAATGGCTGGCGGTGGCCCGTTCATTAGCTATTGCAACAAGGCATTTACCAGCATGACCGGTTACGCCACAGAGGAGCTGCTGGGCCGGTCTCCGCGTATATTGCAGGGCCCCGAGACGGATCAGCAGGTGATTGAGCAATTGCGCCAATGCCTTGCCGAGGGTCGTTTTTTTCAAGGTAGCGCAGTCAACTACCGCAAGGATGGAACGCCATACCATGTGTCCTGGAATATCTCTGCCGTGCGGGATGTAGACGGGAAGATCACGCATTTTGTATCCGTGCAGCAGGATGTGACGCGGCAGGTGGAAAGCGAAAGGCAGCGGGATTTGATGATCCAGGCATTGAACTCGGCCAATGCGCCGGTATTCATTACCGATCGCAATGGCTATCTCGTGTTTGTCAATCATGCTTTTGAGCATCAGACGGGTTATTGCGCAGCCGAAGTAATGGGCCGCACGCCGGCCATGCTGCAGTCCGGCTCACATACGGCACAGTTTTATGCCGAGTTGCGCGACGCCTTGGTGCGCGGGGAAAACTTCAGCCGGACTTTCATCAATCGGCGCAAGGATGGCGAGCTCTACCATGCTGCCCAGAGCATTTCGGCGCTGCGCGATGCCAGTCACCGGATAACGCACTATGTGAGCATTTCCAAAGACATCAGCGACCTGGTTCAGCGTGAACAGGAACTGCTGGTACGGGCCTACCGGGATGATCTGACCGGCTTGCCCAACCGCAGTGCCGGAAGTTATGAGCTGGAAAATTGCCAGCGAATTGCCGAGCGTCAAGGCGTTCCCTATGCACTGATCATGTGCGACGTCGATCTGTTCAAGCAGGTCAACGATCAGTTCGGCCATGAGGCCGGCGACCAGGTTCTGCAGCAGATCGCAAAAGTCCTCAGGAGCACCGTACGGTCTTCGGAGCATGTTGCGCGCTGGGGTGGCGAGGAGTTCCTGATCATCGTACCGGGCGTCGGCCTGCAGGCGGCCCTGGAGCTGGCCGAGCGGCTGCGCCGCAGCATCGCATCGCACAGCTACGTGGCGGCAGGAACCATCACCATGTCGTTCGGCGTGGGCAGCTGGCAGGCCGGTGAAGCCTCTGCGCAACTGCTGCGCCGCACCGACATGGCCTTGTACCGGGCCAAGAGTTCGGGCCGCAATCAGGTCCGGAGGGCTCGCTATCCGGGCCGGGGCGACGAACTCGAGCGCAGCAGGGATGGCTCTCGTGACGCCTGGCCCGTCCCGCGCACCGGAGCCGGTAACTGATATTTGTCGGGAAATCGATTTCTCGGCTTTTGGACACTTGCTAACATCGCCCCGAATTCAACAGTCCACTGATCAAACGGACTCCTTCTTCCTAACCTCAGAGCATGGGTAGCCACCAATGTGTAGCCGCGCGAATGAGCTTTACTGATCGGCTGATTCATGCCTAGCAATTTGCAGCTGTACTTGTTGGTCGCGCCGGTATGCATAACGGCACTGGGCGCACTCATGGCTTTTTGCTGGCTTGCACAGCGCCGCTCAGTGTTTCTGCTCTCGACGGCTTGTGGGTTGACACTTACGGGGCTTGCCTTGGGTTGGCAGTGCTTGACACCTCACGGACAACTGGTTCGGTGGGCTGTTTACACCGGGCCCATTTATCTGCTTGGTGCCTGGCTCTGTACCTGGGGCGTCGCTCAAAAGTTTTCCGTCTCCTCATATCCCAAGATCTCGGCCCTGGTATCGATCATCGTGGTTGCTGCTCTTTACGAGTACAGCATCGTGCAGGACAACATTGCTGCGCGCGTGCTCTGGCTGAACACAGGGCTTGGCATCATTCACTTCATACCGTTTCCTGCCATTGCGCTAAAAAAAGTCAGACGTGACGGGCTGGAGAAGCTGCTTTACCGGTCCTACGGGGCCTTTGCGATCTATACAGTGCTCAGGCCCATCATGGTGCTGTTTCTGGGATTCACTGAGCTCCAGGACATGCTCAGCTCCATTTACTGGTTGGTCACCATGCTGGGCTCGCTATTGTTCAGCCTGGTGTTCTCGGGCCTCATGCTCATCGTTTCGATGAGGGATGCAATGGCCACACTCAGAGACGAGCGCAATCACGACATGCTGACTCGCGTGTTGAATCGTCGCGGCTTCTGGGAGCTTGCAGACCCGCTGGCCCGGGATCGAAAAGCGCAACCGCTTTCCATCGTGGTGGCGGATCTGGATCACTTCAAGCGGGTCAACGACAACTGGGGGCACGAATATGGAGACGGAGTACTCAAGGCCGTCGCGGAAGTCATACAGGCAAGTGTCCGTGGAACCGACCTGGTGGCTCGCTTTGGAGGCGAAGAATTTGTGCTGCTGTTGACCCATGCCGACATTGAGACTGCACAACGTGTGGCGCAGCGTATTCGTGCCGGAGCGGTCGAGATCATTGCGCCATTGCCCGATGGTCAGCGCGTGACCTTGAGCATGGGTGTCGTTGTCAGTCCATTCGGCAGCGATCTGCGCGAAGCCCTAATGAGGGCTGACCAGCAACTCTACAAGGCCAAGGAGCTTGGGCGCGATCAGGTCGTCGTGCATGGACCCGGAGACGTCGCGGCAGCGGCGTGAGATACCGGATGCACTCAGCTCTTCTTGCTGAAGAGTGACGGCCGCTCGGCGGACTGCGCTGCATCGCGCATAAATGGCGGCACGGACAGTACAAGCAAAAGAGCGGCCAGCGGAACCACGCAGATGAAGCCGATATGCTTGAAGCCCAGTGCACCGGTAATGCCGCCCAGCACAAACATCAAGATCAGCCCTGCGGACACCTTCATACGGCGCCAGTCATGCCGAACCAGGGGCGACAGTTGAAGGCCGGCGTTGGCGTGGCGCTTCCAGAAGAACATCTTGCCCAGTTCCATGCCCAGATCCGTGAAATTGCCGGTCATGTGCGTGGTGCGAGTGCTGCCGCCGGATGTCTTGGAACCCACGGCATTCTGCAAACCCATCATGAAGGACAGCAGCAGCACGGTCAGCGGCACTGCGAAGGGAGTGTTCCAGGTCAAGGTGACTGTGCCCATCAGGCCGAAGGCAATCAGCATGACGGCCTCCAGCATCAGCGGCAGGGCATAGACGCTGTACAGATGGCGTTTGCGCCCCCAGTTCACCAGCAACGCGCAGACGGCCGCGCCTGTTGTAAAGGCGATGATGGCACCAAGCGCATTCAGCAGCAGCTTGGCGTTCTCAAGCACCAGGCCGTCAGCCAGTTGAGAGGCAAAGCCCGTCATGTGCGAGGTATACATCCGCAGCACAAGAAAGCCGCCAGCGTTGACCGCGCCTGCGTTAAAGGCCAGCAGCAGACCCAGGGCGACATTGGTGGACGGCGTGCGATGCCGGTTGGTGAGATGGCGAAGTCTGCGCATCAAGGATTCCACTGACAAAAGTGCACCCATGACGGGGTGCATCAATGCTGGCAAATTGGTTTGCCAGCGACCATACAGGAATCATTGTGGGCCAACTTGGATACGTGAGCTGCCCGGTGCGTGATGGCATTGGTCAGCGAATTCACCGGCTTACATCAGCAATGCCATGGGGTGGTCTGCCGGTAAGGTGTGTTCAAAGCTGATGTCTGGGTAAGTGCGGCCTTCCACATGAACGCGGTCTCGGCCAGCATTTTTGGCACTGTACAGCAACTGGTCGGCTTGCCTCAGTGCACCTTCAAGCTGGTCGGCATTGCTGATTGAAGTGATGCCAAAGCTCAGCGTCAGGGCTGGCCCTTTCGGCAATAGCTCCTGGTCATTTCTCAACTCCAGGCCAATGCGCTTGGCGACTTGCTCGGCACCTTGCAAATCGATCTTTGTCAGCAGAACCATAAACTCTTCACCGCCGAAGCGTGCAACCAGATCATTGCTGCGCACATTGTGCTGCATCGCTCTGGCGACAAGCTGCAAGACCTCGTCACCTTTGTCATGCCCCCAGTTGTCGTTGATGCGTTTGAAATGATCAATATCGCTGGCCAGAAGCGCCATGGGATACAGGCGCTGGTCGGCCAGGCGATGCTGTGCGGCTTCACTGAATGCGCGGCGATTCAGTATCTGGGTCAGAGCATCCAGGTCGCGTTCAGTGCGCAGTTGACGGACTGTGTCCCTGATGGTGACTGCACAGACTAAAACCGTGAAGAGCAATGCAAAAAGCAAAATACTCATCAGCGTTGTCAGCCAATAGGTTGAGTTGGCATCCATGGCATCGCCGAGACCGTTATGCGCGAAAGTCGCGACCAGCGTCGGGCGCAGCATGGTAAAGACGGCATAAAACATATAGGACCACAGCAAAATCCTATCCAGCCAGTCGTTGGTGAGGCCTCGTTTGAGAACTGCCGGCACCGGCAGCAAGAGCATCAGAGCTACGCCTATACCGAATGTGTGCAGTCTACCCACCTGGTTCTGCGCCACGTTGGCGAAATAGTAGAGCGAGGCCAGCGTCGCGGCACACAAGACAAGGGCTGCAAGCGGATATGTGGGTACGCACCGACGCTCTGAAAAGCTCTTGGAAAAACACCAAGCTCCCGCCAGAAACAGTGCGTTGACGAGAACCACATAGTGATTGAGGACTTCAAACTTCAGCACGCTGCGAATGCTGATGGACATTGCGGTTAGCAGGAAAGAGGCGCACAGCCAGAGTAGAAAGCGTTGCTTGGGCTGGGTCGCCCAGCACACTCCCAGCAGGCCGGCCAGGAAGAGCAGGGACAGAGATGGCATCAACACAAAGATGTGGTCGTTGCTCGTATGCATACACACAGCCCTTCTGCTAGTGATCACCAACAGACAGGCCAGACTGGCCATATCTCTAGTCAAATCTAAATGCCAAGGCGGCCATTAATGTGTCAGCCGCTCATCTTCCGGATCACAAATTAACAACTTCTTGCGATTTCTGACAGTTCACTTTTCCTCTTTTGGAGGTGAAATAACTAAAAGTGACATTGGCTGACAGAGTGCCGCCAACATCGTCGGTGCCAACCCTTAGCCCATATGTATGAAGGAGATGAGAGATTGATGTGAGTCAGGATTTTTTGCGGCTCAATGAAAAAGGCGGCATTTGCTACATTGAGCCCATGAAAAAAGCACTTGGAACCACCAGCGCAGTACTTTCTGCACTGGCCATCAGCGGTTGTGCCCAGACTCAGTCCGCTGCGCCTGTGATCGGCATGGCCAACCCCGCATCGGTGTACTGCGCCAAGCTGGGCGGCAAGACCCGCATCGAGAAGACCACTGCCGGAGAGCGCGGCATCTGCGTGCTGCCCAACGGCACGGAAATCGACGAGTGGGAGCTGTTCCGCCGCGACCACCCTGCAAAGTAACCGAGCCGTAGTCCTAACATCAGCGGGCTCAAGTGCTAGTAGGTTCTTGGTGCACGGCGGATGACTCGGGCATGTACCTCGCTAAGGCCAAGGGGTCGGCGCGACGCATCGTGCCTCCGTGAATGGCAGACAAAAAAGCCCATACGGCGCAGGCTGGGTGAGCAGGGTCTGGACAGTTCAGCCAGCTTCACCAATGGCTAGGCATTGGCTGTGCCCAAAACAGTCAGCACCGCGCCGTCTTGGGGCTGCGCAGAGAAGTTATGCCTTTCTTGCTGTAGCCGCTTCGATCTGCTTGCAGTATGCAAATCTGAAAAATCTGTGCGAACTTGTGGCGCTTTAAATGGGCCGCGTAGGCACCCTGTATGTCAAAGCATGCTTTTTTTCTGTCAGCCGTGAATTGGGCGGCGCAGACAGTGCCGTGCCGCATGCAGCAATTGGTAACTGATAAGTGCTCCTGGCAATGCCATGCGAATGACGTAGTGATAAGTTTTTTCATCTGTCCTTCGGCTCACCAGCTATGCCTGAAGAATTCCTTGGGGGCTCGAGGTGCAGCTCTTATGAAGGAGAAAATCATGGCCACTCCAGTCAGCGTTGAGAAGCTAGAAGTCAGGTCACACAGCGAGCCTGATGAACTTCGCACACCTAGCAAAACTCGCGTGGAGCTCGTAAAGCTTCAGGGCTACACGATTGGACGGTTCAACTTTGAGCCCGGATGGCGCTGGTCCGAATGCATCAAGCCCGTGGTGAAGACCGACTACTGCCAGCTCTCGCATGTGGGGCACGTTGTTTCGGGAAAGCTCACCGTTCAAATGCAGGACGGCTCTCAGAAAATGCTCAGCGCAGGGGAGTCCTACGCCATCCCACCCGGTCACGATGCCTGGGTCGAAGGGACTGAACCCTTTGTCGGCCTTGAGGTGCTGAGTGCAGAGGTCTACGCAAAACCTTCCGAGTAACGCTCGCGCAAGTGCTTGCGGGCTTGCCATAGCAGATTGAGGTAGCGGTAGTACATGCCAACCACTTGGCAAAAAAGCCTGCTAGGTCTGGAACCTTGCGGGCTTTTGTCTGCTTGGCGGGCGCTTCCGAGCTTCTGAATTGGCGATTGCGTTGCGCCCGCCCTATCTGCATTTGAAGGTGTGCTGCAGCTGATGGCATCGTCTGGATTGAACTAGCAGTCTTGCTTTCCATAGCAGGCAGCAGCCGGCTGTGTTGGCTGTCGTGGTGCTGGAGCTGTTGCCGTTGCCGTACGGTGTCGATGGGGCATGGGCTGTTCGCGGGGGGCAGCGGGACGGTAGATCAGGGCTTTTCACGCAGGCACTGGACGGTGTGGGCGTCCAGCCATTCGGCGTGCATGCCCGGGCAGGCGAACTCGTCGCGCACGGATTTGGTGAGGGTGGTGGGTTCGTCTGCCTGGGCGTTGGGGGTGGCAAGCCACAGTACGCCCATGAAGATGGCGGCGACGAGGATCAGGGATTCGATGATCTTTTCCATGATATTTCTCCGGTCTGGCGCTTGTCAGGAAAACGCCTGTGGTTATCAAAATCGATGAGGTCGACCGTTCACAGCGGCCAGGCTTCCGGGGTGGTGGCAATGACGACCGCCACGCCGATGAGGCAAAAGATCCCCAGGAGGCTGAGGCCCCATTGCACGGCGGTCAGTAGCCTTGTTCCAAGGCCGGGGCGATCAAGAGCAGGACTGTCAGGAGCAGCGCGAGCAGGGCGGTGGGGATGTGTGGCCATTTCACAGGCCTCCCTTCTCGCGCAGGCGCTGCACGAGGTCTTCATCAACGGGTTGAGGAACGGTGCTGTACAGCATGGAGTCTCCTTTTGGCGAGAAGCAGGCCCGCTGGATGGGCGGGGTCGGATAAAAAAGACCAGCGCTCTTGAGAGCAGGCGAAACCAACAAAGGTATGGTGGAGTGAATGCGCTTCGCGCTCTGGCGCAGCAAGCTGTTGCCTTGAATTTTACTGTTATTTTTATCAGTGCTGTTCATTTGTACAGTAGTTTAAATTTCCCCTGTACAGCGCGTCAACAGACATCGACCTCATGTGTTGCGTGGCTGCACTGAGCGTCTACCGGCAAAGAAAAAGCCCACCGGCGTTGGCTGGTGGGCTTGCGTGTAAAGGCCGATGCCTTGCGGCGTGCCTGGGGAAGCAGAGGGAGGGTAGAGAACCTCAGGCTCGGCAGAAAGCAATGGATATCATCACCATCTGGTGTGACCGCTCAGACCGCAGCTCACGGCTTGTGCACCACGGTATTGGTAAAGCGTATTTCAGGCCTCGATTTTGAGCAATACCTTGTACCGGGAACCATCACACCAGATGGCCCCGCTTGACCCTGCGGGGAGAGGTCGCGCTTAAGGCCCGCGGGGCCAGGAGGCTACATTTGAAAATCTCCGCGCAAAAAAAAGCCGACCGCGAGGTGGGCTGAACTCCAACTGGTTGGCGGCCGGCGCCGACCGGCCTGCGGTTCTTCTTGAGTTTGGGCGCTAGCGCATGTGTGGTTGCGTGCCGGGGTCAGACAAAGGGCACACCGTAGTGGTCATAAACACGGCGGCCGTAGTCGTCGGTGTATTCAGGCAATGTGCCTCCCTCGTAGCGAGGGGCGTTTTCAAGCCGTTCCTTGGTGACAGAAACCACGTACCCGCCTTGGCTGGGTTCGTATTTGAGGCTATCCCACGGCAGTGGGTAGAGATCTGAGCCGATGCCCAGGAAACCGCCAAACTGCATCACTGCATATCGAATCTTGCCGGTGAGCTTGTCGATCATCAGTGAGTCGATAGCCCCCAGTTTGTCGCCGTTGGGGTTGTAGACGCTGGTGCCGTTGACACGATCGGATGAGATGACAGGTGAGGCTGGTTGCATTCCTGCTCCTTTCTTTGCGTGGTACAGAACAACGCTGGCAAGGTGGGCCAGCGCTGAGGCGCTCACATTCACTGCTGGGGCGTTTTGTGCTGTTGCCCGGGTTGCTGTTGCTGAGCAGGGGTCTTCTGCTGTCCTGGGGTTTGCTGTTGCTGCTGGCCGGGTTGGCTGGTGTTCTGGCCTGGTTGGCGTTGCCCAGGGTTTTGCTGCTGCTGTTGCTGCTTGTCCTGTTGGCTTGGGCTGTGTTGCTGGTTCGCTTGTTGCGTCATGTCCTTCACTCCTTCAGGTTGGTGACCAGCAAACCGGGTTGGCTTGCTGTGGGTGCATGGTCGCCGAGTCATGGAAAACCCTTCTGTAGGAGAACGTGGCGCAACGCTGAATTTTGTGAATTCACGGCCATTACGTAGCATTTGGTTTACGTTTGAGGCGGAACTCTCGATATTCCTCACAGTATTCATCAGGACAGGCAGCAGGATATGGTGGGTTCCGGGCCCATTCAGGGTTGCGGTTTCTGCTGCCCTGATGCAAGTCGTTCCAACCGCAGTACCCTGGATCGGGTCCACCGGCTGGCCTTATGCCTTGGTGGAGGGCGCTGCGGTGATTCCAGTCAGCCTAGCCACTTTGCCCTTGTCCGCATTCGGCAGGCCCATTGGCTTTTCCCAGAGCTAGCTGTTTTGATAGCTTCCGGCGTTTGGTGGATAAGCGCTGGAGGCTTATTTGATCCAGATTCCTGAGTGCGGAGAAAAGCCCCTGCAGCTACTGGTTGGCAGGGGTTTTTCTGTTCAGGCCAGGCAGTTCAGGTCGTAGCCCACCATGAAGAGTGAAGCTTCCATGGCGCGCATGCGATCGGGCTGGCCTGAAAACAGGCTGGGGGTCTTGCGCAGGGTTTCGGTCATTACCCAGGCCAGCCGTACCTTGGCGCCAGCCCAGCGCTGGGGCGTGCTTTGGCTGGTGTAGAGCAGGGTGCCCGGCGACGGTGGCTGGTCAAACAGGCAAGCCAGTTTGTGCTGGGGCTTCTGGCTGCCGCCGGCCAGAGGGAAGCTCAGCGTATCGGGCAGGTGGCGCGTGCCGCTACTGCGGCGCCAAAACTCCACCAGTGCAGCCGCTGCAGCACTGACCCGCGAGTCATAGATGGGCAAGCCTTCTGCCGAATAAAAGGCGTGCACCTTGGTGAGCATGGAGTTCATGAGCTGCACTGTCGGAAAGCCAGTGCGCAGGCTGGCCGAGCCAAGCGCCATTTCCTGGTGGGTCTGGGCAATGTAGTGGCTGATGTTAGTGCCAAGGCCCACAAGAAAGGGCCGCGCGCCTTCTTTGGGGTTGCGCTCGCCGCCCCAGTCCAGCACATCGCTACAGGCGGCCAGGGTGGCTGTCGCATCGTTGGCCTGCACGGCAGCGCGCAGCTTGGCAGAAAGAGCGCTTGTCTTGATGCACGACTCGGCCCAGTCGCCCGTTGCCAGGCCAGTCGCCCGCCAGCGGTAGTGGTGAGGTACCAGATCGGCAAAACGGGTGGTGGCCATCAAGCCCTTGGGTACGTAGCTGGAAGAGCGAATGTTCAACTGAATCTGTCGCTGGGGGAGTGTGGCTGCAAGCCAGTCGGTAAAGCCAATGACTTCGGGCTGTTGCAGAAATTCGGTGCGGTTCATTGATGTCTTGTGGCCTGTCGGATTTCTGGTTTTGGTCAGTTGGTGCTGCTTTGACATTGTCGTCTGGCGCGGGCGGCTGATGGAGCAAGGAAAGGCAGGCTGCAGCAATGAGTGCGCACGTCCCTGGTTTGTCCGGCGGCGGTGTGTCGAGCGCGTTTTCAGGCTCTGACTCCCCGGTGGTTGAGGAGACTCCATGCGCTGAAACCGAGCGAGATCACGCACCAGGTAATCCAGTGCTTAGAGGGCCTGGCGCAGCCTGGTTCGCCCGCAGCGATTGCCATCGCCTATGCCATTGCTGCATGCGGCGTTGCAGCCGCAGGTCTGACGGGCTGGGTGTTGGCTATCCGCTGGTGGTGATCAGAACCTGAACGTCGCTCCGACGATCGGGCCGCTCTGGCTGAAGTCCAGTCGCTTGCCGTCGTCACGGTAGTCCACGCTCAGGTGGCGGTAGCCCACGGACACAAAGATGTTTTCCTTGACTTGGTAGTTCACCGAGCCGTGCACCTGCCAGGTGAACTTCGAGCCCACATCCAGCCCACCCATATCGGCATACACCAAGGTGGACCAGCGCGGCGCAATATCGTAGCGCCAGCGTGCGGCGACCACTGGGTCGACGAACGAGGTGTTGGACTGCGCCGAACCCACCCCTGGCACACTCACTTCGGCCTTGATCTGCCATAGGCGCAGGCCCGCCATCAGGTCAACGCTCGACTGCGGACTCAGCATCCAGTTGCGCCCGCCGGTCATCGTCAGCGAGGTCTGGCGAATCTTGGCATTTGCGCTCAGGCCTAAGGGTAAGGCAGCCTTGTCCGATGTAGCGGCGTAGCTGAAATCTCCCTGCAGCACATATTGTCCCTTGCGTGCCGTGCCGTTCACAAAGGCTGCAGCGTCCAGGTCCTCCAGAATGTCCGAGAACGATTTGTTCACGCTCACCGTTGGCGCTCCTCTGAACGGGCGGACGCTGCCGTCCAGCCCCGTCATCCATACATAGGGCGTGAGCTGAAAGCGCCATGCATCGGCTGCCGTCTTGTCCTGTGCCCAGGCCGGCGTGCCTGCCAGCAGGCTCACGGCCAGCGCCGCCGCTGTCATACCCGGAGTGGTGTTGATGTGCTGGGTCATTTGTCTCTCTTACAGCGTGTTCTTGTAAACCTTGCCATCCTTCATGATCAGGCGCAGGTTCTGTTCCGGGTTACTCAGGAAGTCCAGATTCACCGTCGGGTCGCCATCGGCCACCAGAAGATCGGCAAATGCGCCAGGGGCTATGCGGCCCAGCGGCTGGGGATAGGGGTTGCGCTCGCCCGACAGGGCCAGCAGTTCGCCGTTGGTGCCCGTGGCCTGCTTCAGCAGCGTCATGGGGTCGTAAAAGCGCGTCAGTTTGGCCAGTTGCTTGCCCTGTGTGACCGTGCCCTTGGGACTGAACAGAATGTCCGTGCCCCAGCCCGTCTTGATGCCGTACTTCTGCGCCATCTCATAGGCGCGCACCGTGCCCTGGGCCACGCGCGACTGGCTCTCGCGGCGCACTGCATCGGTGTAGGGGTTGGCGTCCTCGTCCTGCAGAAACGGCTGCAGGCTCCACCACACGCCCTCGTCGCGCATCATGCGCGCGCTTTCCTCGTCGGCCAACTGGCCGTGTTCGATGCTTTTTACGCCCGCCTTGATGGCCCGCTTGATGCCTTTGGGGGTGTAAACATGCGACATCACATAGGTGTTCCAGTCTGCGGCGGCCTCCACGCCGGCGCGCAACTCCTTCTCGGTGAACTGGGTGCTGTCCAGCGGGTCGTACAGCGATGCCACGCCGCCGCCTGCCAGCATCTTGATTTGCGATGCCCCCAGCATCAACTGCTCGCGCACGCGGCGCAGAACCTCGGTCTCGCCATCCGCAATCATGGCCACGCCGGTTTGCTCCACCATGCTCAGCGGCTCGTTCGCTGCACGCGGAATATCACTGCGAAGGCGGAAGTCGCCATGGCCCGAGGTCTGAGAAATCATCGCCCCGCTGGGATAGATGCGCGGGCCCGGGATCATGCCCTCGTCGATCGCGCGCTTGAGCGCAAAGGCGGGGCCGCCCGCGTCGCGCACCGAGGTAAAGCCGCGCATCAGCGTGCGCTGTGCCTCCTGCGCGGCGGAGATATACAGATAGCCCAGATCTGCCGTCATGGCCGTCATCTGCGGAATGGCTGCCAGCATGGTGTGCCAGTGCGTATCGATCATGCCCGGCATCACCAGCTTGCCCTGGCAGTCGATCACTTGCGCACCTTCCACCTTCTCGCCGGCAGAGGGCAGGGCGGCAATCAGCTTGCCCTGGATCAGCACCTGGACGCCTTGGCGCACCGACTTGCCCGTGCCGTCAAACAGGCGCAGATTGGTCAGCAACACGGGGCGGTCGGCCGGCCTGGCCGCCCCGCCCGCGCCTGTCTCGGCAGCATGCAGGGTCACAAATGGCGCCATCATGGCCGTCACCCCGCCCACAAACATGCGGCGCGACATATCGCTCATCACCCGCTCATGCAGCAACTGGCACACCACGCTGCCGCAGGTGCAGGTTCTCGGGCGAATCGGGCCGGTCTGCCACGCCAGGCCGGCATCGGTTGCGATTGCGTGACTCATCTGCTTTTCCCTTTTTTCAAAATGAACAAGAGACGCCGCTGCCGGCGTGACAAATGGAACCAAAGGCTCACAATTTGATGCACCGATGCTACACGACGATCGGCCATGAAAAAGCGCCCCACCGCACGAGGGCGATGGGGCGTTGCTTGCATTATGAGAGCGGCCGGGAAGTGGCTGCGCTGCAGTCGAGCATGCTTAAACCGGGCGGTGCACCAGAACCGGAATGCTGCTGTTGACCAGTACGCGCTGGGTCTCGCTGCCCAGCAAAATGCCGGCAATGCCCTTGCGGCCGTGTGATGCCATGCAGATCAGATCGCAGTTACCCTCCTGCGCCTGCTTGATGATGGCCTGATTGATGGAGATATTCGTGACCCGCACCGTCTGGCAGGCCACGCCCTCGGTCTTGGCAATGTCCAGGGCAGCTTGCAACACCTGATCTGCTTCCTTCTGGGCGCTCTTGTCGAACTCTGCAGAGTTGTAGGCGATCAGCGCCTCGGCTCCGTAAATCATGGCTGCGTAATCCGGCATCACATACAGCGCCGTCACCTGTGCGCCTTGTTCCTTGGCCAGTTGTATGCCCGCGCGCAGCGCGGCCTCAGAGAGCTTAGAGCCGTCCGTAGGAATCAAAATGTGCTTGAACATATCCAGCCTCCTTGCGCATAGGTGCGCGTCTTGTTGCCAAATCAATTCGATCGATCACCGAACTCATACTCACACTCCAGGGCTGCTAATGCAACACCTTGAAATGAGTATTCAGACGGTTTCTTGATGGAAATCAAATTCATGAGGTTGCAAGTAAAAACCGCCTCAAGCCCTTATCCATAAAGCGTTGAAAGCTATCAAAAGTAGATTTTCCGAAGGTCTTGCGCAGCCTGCTCTGCGGCTGTTGCCGGTCGGCAGGCTGGACTGGCTCTCGCGGTGCTGGGAGTAGGCTGTTGCCAGTTTGGCCAGTTGGGCATCGGTCGAGCCGATGGTCTCGCCGTCGGCAATGCGCCATGGCAGGCTGTCGAAGGAGGCCTGCCTCAGCTCGGTCACAATCGGCTGTATATGGCGCAGGGTGCGCGACCGTAATTCAGGTTCGGCAGGTGGCTGCTGTGCGCTCATCTATCGGCATCGCCCTGTATCAAGGTCATGAACGCAGTGCGGTGCACTTGCGCCTCAGCCTTCGCGACTAGATTGAAGGTCAGCTCCATGCGCCGAATGCCGGCAGCCTGCTGTGAATGACCTCCATGCGCTGAACGGCATCTATATAAGCCAGTTTGAAGGCAAGCGCCTTCTTGCCTGTAAGGGCCATGACCAGCAGCGTAAGGCCATCACGGACGATGCGGTAATCGGGGAGTGTGCGCCCTGCGGATCCAGTGAATTCGGCCGGGGCGTGGAGTCCTTTGAGAGTGCTAATCAGATTTCAACTGCGGCCCTTGCCGTTGGGTTGGGCGTGGGCTCGCCAATCTTGTGCAAGGTGTTGCGGTCGGTATGGGCAAAAGGCTCGCTCTGGCCGGGGATGGTCAGCGTGGTTTCCTGCTCGTACGACCAGGTGCCGTCCGAGTGCTTGGTGATGGTGATGGTATAGGCGTCGGTTCTGAAGGCGTGCTCCAGAAACGGGTTGCTGGAGATGCCGTTGACGGTGGAGCCGCGCTCGGCCCTGAGGGTGAAGCTGGTGGCGTCAGCCGTGGTCTTGCCCGTGGCCATGGCGGTCTGTCCGCGCGGGATGGTCAGGGTCTGGATGATGTTGCCGGTGGCAGGCTCCCACAGCCAGTAACCGACCTGGTCGTGAAAGGTTTCCACATCGTCGGGCTTGACGATGCGTGTGTGGTAGCGCAGGCCATAGAAGAGCTGTGGCCCGTTGGTTTGCGCATCGATGGGCTGGCACTCCATGTGCTCGATAAAGGCCTGCTTTTCGGGGCCGTCAGCCTTGGGGTTGATGTCCAGGCCGCGCTTGCCGATCCAGATACCGGCCATGCCGGTGAGGGGGCCGAGGTTGGCCAGGGTATTCACATCGGGCGTGGGCTCGGTGTAGATGTCTTTGGGAAAGTTTTCCATATCGTGTAACGGGCTTTCACTTTGAATCTGTTGAAGCCAGTTTACAAGCCATGGACTGAGGGGTTCTTGACGGCAGTCAAGCTGTCAGGTGCTTTCTTCGGTGGTGAGCGTAAAGCGTGCACTTTCGCCGCGCTGGGCGGCTTCACGCGTGAGGAAGATCAGCACGCGATAGCTGGCACCACGTTCGATGCGAAAGGTGCAGATGTTGTTGTTGGCCGAGCCTTGGCATAGAGGCTGGGCAGAGCCGTCCTTGAAGACGTTCATCTGACTGGACGGATTGTTGGTGTTGAGCGTGACGGTCATGCGCTGGAAGGGCCGCGTTTCGAGCCCGTATTGCACGATGCCGTTGCCCGTGATCTGGCCGCTGTAGGAGTTGGTGTAGCCGCCCGGGGTTGTAAAGGCGGCCTGTGCCATGGAGCTGCTGCTGAGATGTAGCGTCATGAGACTGAGCAGGGCAGCAGTTGCAAGCATCGGTTGGAAGCGGGTCATGCAACTCTCCTGAATGTGTTGGACAGGATGGCGCTCCTGGCGCAGCGACGGGTGTCTATGCCGACAGCCAATTCACCATCCTCCACCGCTGCGCCCTAGCGGCAGGAGACATTGCGCCAACTGAATTTGCCGTCGTTAAAGAACTCTGTCCATACCGACATGATGGGAGCCTGACGGTAAGAGAACGTAATCTGGTTAGGGATCTTTGGCCCTAGTGCGGCAGGCTGTCCATCCTTGTCGAAGACCTTGACGATGTAGAGCGTGACGCCTCCATCCTCGTCAGTGTGCAGGACTACCCGGTAGTCCTTGGTGAAGAGATCCCAGTCGAATTGCTTGGTCACATACGTGTGCAGACGGACAAAAGCGCGGTTCGCGTTCTTGGCGGCAGGATTAACTTTTCTCATGACGACACTCCCTGTTGCTCAACGACTTGCCGCAGGACCTGCGAGCTGACATTTCATTGCATTTGACTGATGTTGTATCAAGAGGATGTAAGGAAGTATGTAGGCACTTACAGATCGCGCTAATGGACAGAGCAGATCTGCTGTGTGAGCTTCTCTGAAGCGCTGGGGAGGTGCTTTGCCGGTGCCGCTGTCATCTTTTCTTGATGAAGTGGCCGTGCTAAGTAACTGAGTGAAAAGATAGATTTTTTTAATGAAATCTATTCTGAGCCGGCATGGGTTTGAACGTAAAAATTGCCTGATGATGACAATTTTGAGAGAGGCGCATTGAATTTCAGGATGACGATGCTCTGGCCTGAGTCAACGAAAGCAGGGCTGAATCGCCTTGCCTGAATTCCAACAGGCAAGTCATCGGTAGGTGCTCCCGAAATACTAGGCAATGCGGTGGCTGAGCAGCTGGCAAGCGTCCAAAAGCCAGCTTATCCAATCCTTGAGATATGTCACCGTGCAGGCTCAGAGTTCACCGTGGCTCTGGCAAGTCTCGCTCTGCCAGTTGTCTCTCAGGCCGGTCGTCAAGCAGTGTTAAACCCTGAACCTATTGGTGATGTAGATTTTGTTTCTGCTGCACTTTTCGGTAAATTGGGCGTAGGAAAATTCTGATTTTTGATGCGCAAGTGGCGATCTAGCCCTGTGCCTACTGAATTCAAAAAAAGCCCATGTCCCACCACCTGCAATACACTTTTGCCTCCCGTCTAGACGCCTGGATCAGGCATATGAAGCTGGCCAAGCCTTGCCATACGCAGCAGATGGCTTATGAGTTGGTGATCGACAGCTGGGTGCAAACCAATGCAGAGCTTGGTGCTTCGCAGGAATTTTTGAAGGCCTTGCGCCGGCGTCGGCTGTGCGAGGAGCATGGCTGGCGGGGGGTGAATACGAGCGTTGCGCACTGGGATCTGGATGATGCACACACTGTGCGGATCTATCTGCACGAAGACGGCTCCATCGTGGTGCAGCAAATGGACTCGCAGAATCTCCAGATTCTGTTCACCTTGCCTGGGCATCGTGAGCGATTGGGAGAAGTATCGGAGCGATGTGCCTAGCAGCCAAAAAAATGCCCGCGCAAGGCGGGCAAGTTTTGGGGTCCTCTCGATCCGGTTCTGCAGCTCACACAGTCAATGCATTTGAATAGTTGGCAGAGGCGTTACTTTGGCCTCAATCGCCGTTTATCGCTCTTGCACTGTTGCTGACGCGTTTGAACGGTTGACAGGTTGCCCCATCGGGTGCGGCCAGCAGCTCCTGACTGGCTGGCTGGCCTGCATTTTGCAGCCATGACTTGCAAATCACTTGCCCATCTTGTACCGAGGCAAGCGTGCGACATGCAGGACTGCTATTCGATATTTCTGGCTCCTTAATGTTTGCCGGTGGAGGCGGGCCGGTGTACCAGCACCGGGACATGGCTGTGCGTCAGGACGCGCTGGGTTTCGCTGCCCAGCAAAATTCCGCCAATACCTTTGCGACCGTGTGAGGCCATGCAAATCAGATCGCACTGCAATTCCTGCGCCTGGTGAACAATGGCTTGGTAAACAGAGGCGTGGGTGACTCGCACAAAGTTGCAGGGTACGCCTTCAGGTCTGGCAATCTGGTCAACGAACTGCAAAGCCGCATCTGCATCGCTGTTGGCACTTCGCTCGAACTCTGTGCTGTTGTAAGTCAGCAGTGCGTCTGCGCCGTAGATGATGGCGCGGTAATCGGGCATGACATAAAGGCCGGTCACCTTGGCGCCTTGTTCACGCGCAAGCAGAACGCCAGCACGCACGGCAGCTTCTGACAGTTTGGTGCCATCGGTGGGAATGAGCAGGTGCTTGAACATGTTCAGCCTCCTGATGCCGGAAGATGTGCCTGAGAATCAATTTATTCCAATATTTCGAGCTGCGCAATGCCTAGTTCTTGAATGCAGCAGAGTTGTAGACAGGAGGTAAGACTCTGTAACGGGGTCGATCGCGTCGAGTTGTCTCATTCCTCGGGCGAAGGGGGAACGCGATTGAGGATTTCGCCAGTGGCCTCTATCTCGAACTGCTGTGGATTGAGCCAGTTGACCTCCTGATGATCGGCAGTTTCAAAGTAAATGGCAGACGGTCGTATGGAGACGCCATGCGGCATGTCGACCTCATCAAAACTCTGATAGACCAGAATCAGGCGCAGGTCTCCATTGGCGTCTTTGGCCTGTATGTGCTGCAAGAGCTTGCGGTAGGCACTCATAAGACGCCCTCATTGACATGTGTATATGAATGTTTCCACTGTCGAAGAGGTGCTGCAATACCCTGATCCGGGTATCCGTTCTGACGCATATTCGCGCCTGACAAGGAGTTTAGAAGGCTGCGAGGCTTGTGCGAAATGCGTTCCGGCGGACAGGCACAGGCAGAACATCAGCAAATAATTTACATGGCGATCCAGATCGTTCGGCGCCAATACGGAGGGCCTGCTCTGGCGACATCGAGTTTTTGCCTATGCACTGCTGGCAGAGTTGTCTGGCGCCATATCTGCCGGCCGATGGGCCAAGAGCGTTGAGGTGGCTTCCTGTTGGATGCAATGGAAGCTTTGTTGCATCGCCTGCAGGCCTATCGCGGGTCGGGCTCGGAGCTGCACGAGTGCAGGCAGTCAAACCTCACTGAGCTTTCAGACTTGCGGGGCTGCTTGCTCATGGAGTGCCATACGCTCCAGCGCGGCACAGACATCGGCCATGCGTCCGCAGATCAGCAGGCATTCGGGCTGACTGCACGGCTCACGCTGCACGATCTTGAGAAGTCGTGGAGAAGCTGCTTGCCTAGACTCGTCGGTTATTGGCGATTGCAGCTCTGGTGTCGCTGCAAAGGCCTGAGGACAAAGCGTATTGCTGCCTAGACGACTGCGGCCGCGGTTGGCGCGCATGACAGGAATGCTGATCTGCTTCGCCTTTGGGCGATTGGTAGTGAAGGATACAGGTTCTGCAGCGGCTTCGCTTGCATCATCAGAGCAGAAGTTCGGGTTGAGCGACAGCGTGGCAGGCTGCCCTTTAAGGGTCAGGCGTGTCAAAGCCTGCAGTGATGTGGCGAATCCCATTTGGCAACTCCTCTTGATGACCTTGCGGCATGGATAAGGGCAGGATTGCGTTCTTCAGGCAAAGCTCCGCCCAGGGCGAAGCTCAACGGCTTCGCGCCTACCACCTGGGCTTGAGAGGGAAAGAGGCCCGGTGCCTCCGCTGCATAGGCGGAGGGACGCCGTCTGCCCGTTACATGAACATGCTGTTGCGGATAAGGCCTACGGCCAGGCCTTCGATGGCGAATGGCTCTTCAGGATCGACGTGAATGATCTTGTAGTCGGGGTTCTCGGGCCGCAGCTCGATGCCTTGAGGTGTGCGCTTGAAGCGTTTGACGGTCACGTCGTCACCGAGGCGGGCCACCACAATCTGGCCGTTGCGCGCTTCATGCGTAGCCTGTACCGCCAACAGGTCGCCGTCCATGATGCCCGCGTCACGCATGGACATTCCGCGGACCTTGAGCAGGTAATCGGGCTTGGCGGCAAACAGGCTGGGCTCGACCGAATAGCTCTGATCGATATGTTCCTGGGCCAGAATAGGCGAGCCGGCAGCGACGCGGCCGACCAGTGGAAGCACCAGCGGAGCCAGTGCCGTGAGCGGCAGCGCAAAGCTGGCACCGCGTGCCGCATTGATGGTGCGCACGGTATCGGCGCGCAGGCGAATGCCGCGCGATGTGCCGCTGACCAGATCTATGACGCCCTTGCGGGCCAGTGCCTGCAAATGCTCTTCTGCAGCATTGGCCGACTTGAAGCCAAAGGTGCTGGCAATCTCGGCCCGGGTAGGGGGCGCACCCGTGCGAGCGATGCTGGACTGGATGAGGTCCAGAATCTGCTGCTGGCGGGGAGTGAGCTTGGGGTGGTCCATGGGCATTCCTTGATCGATCGATGATGAATACTGTGTGTTCATCCAGTACCTGTATTTTTAATCAGTTTGAAGAGGACTGCAAGTGGAACCTGACAAAAATATCGTCATCCTGGGCACGGGCGGCACGATTGCCGGTGTCGCCGAGCAGGCGGGCACCAGTGTGGGCTACCGTGCGGCCCAACTGGGCGTGGCTCAGCTGCTGCAGGCCGTGCCGGACCTGGAGCGCGTTGCTTCTGCATCGCTGCAGGTGGAGCAGCTGGCGCAGCTGGACAGCAAGGATATGGATCACGCGACCTGGCATGCACTCGCGCTGCGATGTGCCGAGCTGCTCGCTCGTGATGACGTGAGCGGCATCGTGATCACCCATGGCACCGACACGCTGGAGGAAACCGCCTGGTTTCTGCAATGTGTTCTGCACCCGGCAAAGCCCGTGGTGCTGACGTGCGCCATGCGCCCGGCCACAGCCATTTCGGCTGACGGCCCCGGCAATCTGCGCGATGCCGTGGCCTGTGCGGCCGACATGCAGGCTGCTGGCCGCGGTGTGCTTGCCGTGGTGGCGGGCCGGGTGTTCAGTGCACGCCAGGTGCGCAAGGTGCATCCTTATCGTGTGGATGCCTTCGATGGCAGTGGTGCCGGCCCGCAGGGCTGGGTGGAAGAGGGGCGGCTGCGCTGGGCAACAGGCGGGCTGCCGGTCGTTGCGGCCAGCTCCACTGCAATCGCTTTACCGCCCGCAGATCACTGGCCCCTGGTGGAGCTGCTGCACAGTCATGCGGGCTGCAACAGTGCCGTAGCTCTGGCGGTGATGCAGGCCTGGTATGCGGCAGGCGTGCGTGCCGTGGTGGTGGTGGGCACGGGCAATGGCACACTCCATCAGGCATTGGGGTCAGCCCTGGACTGGGCGCAGACGCAGGGCATGGCTTTGTGCATCACGACCCGGTGCGAGGAGGGGCAGGTGGTGCAGGCCGAGGGAGCGGGGGATGGCCGTGTGAGCAGCCTGCCGGCGGCCAAGGCCAGAATCAGCCTGATGCTGGAGCTGATGGGCTGGCCTCACGCATTGGATTGATGCTCTTGTTATGAGAGCTGCTAGCCCTCATTGATAAAGAGTATTTATGGTGTTTTGCTCTGAAATCCAATGAATGTAGGCGCGGGAAGCTATGAATATTGATGGCTCCAGCGCCATCCCTGGTACAGCTTTTCCGCACCGGACTGATGTCGGCCGGAAGGCCGGGAGCGCGAGCTTCAAAAACAAAAAAGGCCGGTGAAGACTCCGGCCTTTTTTGCCCAGAGATGCCTGGCCGCGAAAGTCGGCAAGGCTCCATGAGCGAGTGATCAGGGCGATCAGGAAGCCAGAGCGGCCAGAGCGCGTTCGGTGATTTCTTCCACGCTGCCTGTGCCGCTGATGGCGCGGTACTTGGGGGCCGCTGCTGCATCGGCCTTGGCCCAGTTGCTGTAGTAGTCCACCAGAGGACGTGTCTGGCTGCTGTAGACGTCCAGGCGCTTCTTGACGGTTTCTTCCTTGTCGTCTTCGCGCTGAACCAGGTCTTCACCGGTCACGTCGTCCTTGCCTTCCACCTTGGGAGGGTTGAACTTGACATGGTAGGTGCGGCCCGAGGCGGGGTGGCTGCGGCGGCCGCTCATGCGTTCGATGATGGCGTCGAAGGGCACGTCGATTTCCAGCACATAGTCCAGCTTCACGCCGGCGGCCTTCATGGCGTCGGCCTGGGGGATGGTGCGGGGGAAGCCGTCAAACAGGAAACCCTTGGCGCAGTCGGGCTGAGCAATGCGTTCCTTGACCAGGTTGATGATCAGATCGTCGCTGACCAGCTGGCCGGCGTCCATCACGGCCTTGGCTTGCAGACCCAGAGGGGTGCCAGCCTTGACGGCGGCGCGCAGCATGTCGCCCGTGGAGATTTGAGGGATACCGTACTTTTGGCAAATGAAGGCCGCCTGAGTGCCTTTGCCGGCGCCGGGTGCACCCAACAAAATCAGTTTCATGGAAATCCTTGAGGAGAGTAGAAATTCTTGCTGGCCCAGGCAGACGGGTGGTCGTCCGTAGTCCCCGGGCCGTATTTTTTCGCGGGCAAGGATAGCACGCACAAGACCAACACAGGCTTACACAATTCAGTCAAGGCTGTCACAAGTGCGGCCAATTGAAGGCATGTATCCGCTGCAAACGCGATTGCTGTAGTTGTAATCCAGGTGCCGAAGCCGTTACATATGCTATTCGGACTATGCGGAAAGTATAGCGATCAGCGCTTTCCTGGACTGGCCCAGGGCCCTTTGGGGTTGCTCTGGCCGACGGGGCTGCTGCCGGCTTGATGCCTGAGCAGCCCTGGAAGAAGACGGCCTGCGGACCGGTGTCGCCAAAGTGCGCAGGTCTTTTTCTCAAACAGCAAAAACAGCGCGCACGCGCTCCAGGTCTTCGGGCGTGTCGACGCCGGCACCCGGTGCATCGGGCGTGATATGCACGGCAATGCGGTGGCCGTGCCAGAGGGCGCGCAACTGCTCAAGCTGCTCCATGGCTTCGGTCGGTGCAGGTGCCAGTTGTGGGAATTCGCGCAGAAAACCGGCCTTGTAGCTATAGATGCCAATATGGCGCAGCGGTGTGAAACCTGTGTGACCGGCCCTGGGGGCAGCCGTCTGCCACCAGGCCTCATCGCCGTGGTCGCGCGAGAAAGGGATGGGCGCGCGGCTGAAATAGCTGGCCAGACCCTTGACGTCACAGACCACCTTCACCACATTCGGGTTGCGGTAATCCGTCAGGCTATCAATAGGATGGGCGGCCGTGCCCATGCTGGCTTCGGGGCGGGCCAGCAGCAGTTGCGCCACGGCCTCGATGAGCTTGGGGTCGATCAGCGGCTCGTCGCCTTGCACATTGACGACCACATCGTCGCCGGACAGGCCCAGCTGCGCACAGGCTTCAGCCAGACGGTCGCTGCCGCTGGGATGATCCTTGCGCGTCAGGATGGCCTGGATGCCATGCTCGGCGCAGGCCGCCACAATGCTCTCGTCGTCGGCCGCCACCACGCAACGGGCTGCGCCGGCCAGAGCTGCGCGCTGGGCCACGCGCACCACCATCGGCAAGCCGGCAATATCGGCCAGGGGTTTGCCGGGCAGACGGGTCGAGGACAGTCGGGCCGGGATCAGTACCGTATAGCTCATGGCTTATTGCTTTTCTTCTTCCAGCTCGTCGTCGGACAGGGTGCGGGCTTCGTTTTCCAGCAGCACAGGGATGCCGTCGCGCACGGGATAGGCCAGACGCGCGCTGTGGCTGATCAGCTCCTGATGCTCGCGGTCAAAGCGCAGCGGGCCCTTGGTGACGGGGCAGACCAGCAGTTCGAGAAGTTTGGCGTCCATGGAGTATTCCTGCAAAACGGGATGAGGGCGCCAGCAGGGGGCTGGCGCTGCAAAAAGGGGGGATCAGCCGAGGCCGATCCATAGGCTCAATGATAGTCAGGCTGGCTTGCTATCGCGGCGAATATTGGCGTTGGCCTTGGCCAACTGCGCGTCCAGCAGCTCCCAGAAGGCCTGCGGCAGCTGCAGCTCAAGGGGAACGGCCCAGGCTTCGGGATGGCTGCGCCAGAGCTTGACGGCGTCTTTTTCGGTGCAAATCAAGGGTTTGTCGTTTCCCAGCTTGCGCGAGAAGCTCTCGAAATCATAGTGATCGGGCAGGGCCTGGGTTGCCGCAGCAGTGATGCCCTGGGCGGCCAGCATGGCAAAAAAGGACTCGGGGCGTGCCACGGCGGCCACGGCCTCCGGGCTCTGGTCAGCCAGGCTGCGCAGCGGGATGCTCTGGCCATGGCCGTTGTGGGCAGTGTCGGCCAGGCTGCGCTGCAGCGCGAACGTCGGGGCCGTGCCCGGAGGCCTGGGCGGCTGGCCTGCATGCAGTGTGGCCGTCACCGGGCGGGGCCAGGGCTCGCGCAACGGGCCTGCGGGCAGCAGAAAGCCGTTTCCGACTCCTTCATCATTGAAGACGCACAGCTCCACATCGCGTGCCAGGGCCAGATGTTGCAGGCCGTCGTCGCTCACGATCACATCGACCTGCGGGTAGCGCTGGCGCAGCACTTGCGCCGCTTCCAGGCGTCTGGAGGCGACAAAGACCGGTACGCCGGTGCTGCGCGCCAGCAGGGCGGGCTCGTCGCCGACTTCGCTGGCGGGGCTGTCCGGCAGGGCCTCGCGGCAATCCTGCCCGTTCTCGATCCTGCGGCCATAGCCGCGCGAGATGATGGCCGGCTGCCAGCCTCCGGCCTTGAGGTGGGCCACCACGGCCTGAGTCACGGGAGTCTTGCCCGCGCCGCCTGCGATCACATTGCCGACGACGATGACCGGCAGCCCCGTGCTTTGCTGGCGGCTGCGCATGCGCCTGGCGTTCCAGGCCTGCAGCACTCCATAGATTCGCGATAGCGGCCACAGCAGCCAGGCACCCGCTCCACGCCGGCGCCAGAGGGCGCGCAAGCCATGTTGCGAGGAGGATGCTTGGGCGGTGTTTTGAGGCATAGGGGTTGGGATCATACGGGCGCGGCCGGAGTTCCCGCAGCCAACAGGCCTGCGTGATGCGCAAATACCTGGGCCCTGATCCCGGGAGCTCGGGATCAAAAACTGCCAAACAGGCTGCCCAGCGCCACGATGACGGCAAGGGCAGCGACGGCCGGGACGATAGCTACCATGGCAATGTCCAGATAGGACTGGCGATGCGTGAGCCCGCAGATGCCCAGCAGGGTGATGACGGCGCCGTTGTGCGGCAAAGTATCCAGTCCGCCTGTGGCAACGGCCGTGACGCGGTGCAGCAGCTGGGGCGACAGGCCTGCTGCTTCGCCCATCTGTAGCCAGGTGCTGCCCAGGGTCTGGAGGGCAATGCTCATGCCGCCTGAGGCCGAGCCGGTGATGCCGGCCAGAATATTGATGGCGATCGACATCGAGATCAGCGGGTTGTCCGGGTAGATGTTCAGCACCGCATCGCGTATCAGCGTGAAGCCTGCCAGCGAGGCGATGACAGCACCATAACCGACCTGAGAGGCCGTGTTCAGCAGCGGCAGGGCCGAGGCGCTGGCACCTTTGTCGAGCAGTTGCTTGAGCTGTGGCAGGCGGCCCCACCACAGGGCAACCAGCAGGCAGATTGCCGCGGTCAGGGCCGCAATCACGGCCCAGATGCCGCGCAGCGCCTCGATGCTGGTGGCACCGAAACGGGCTTCGGCCAGATAGCGCGTGTCCAGACCTGCAAGCACATGCACTGATAAAAGATAGTTCAGAGCGATCACCACGGCAACAGGCAGCAAGGCCTTGCCCAGCTCCAGATGGCTGGGGGCGGCCTCTGCTGCTGGAGCAAGTTCGTCCGCCGGCTGCTGGGCTTCATCCTCGGCGGTAAAGCCTTCGCCTCTGGAGCGCGCTTGCGCGCTGCGCCAGTGCAGCCACCACAGGCCGAGCATCAGCATCACGGCTGCGGCGATCAGGCCCAGTCCCGGCGCGGCAAACGGCGTGGTGCCGAAATAGGGCATGGGGATCGCGTTCTGGATGGCCGGCGTGCCGGGCAGCGCCGTCATGGTGAAGGTAAAGGCTCCCAGCGCAATCGTGGCTGGCATGAGGCGGCGCGGGATGTCGGCACGCCGGAAAAGCGCCTGGGCGATGGGGTACACCGCAAAGGCCACGACAAACAAGGAAACACCGCCGTAGGTGAGAACGGCGCAGGCCAGCACCACGGCGAGTATGGCGCGCCGCTCGCCCAGTGCTGCCGCAATGCCTTGGGCAATGATGTGAGCCGCACCCGAAGCTTCCATCAGCTTGCCGAAGACCGCGCCCAGCAAGAACAGCGGAAAGTAGGCGATGACAAAGCCGCCAAGGCTGACCATGAAGATCTGGGTGTAGCTGGCCAGCATCAGCTCCGGTGCACCGAAGGCCACGGCCAGCAGGGCTGTCAGTGGTGCCAGCAGCAGCACACTGACGCCGCGATAGGCCAAAGTGATGAGCAGACCGAGTGAAAGAACGATGCCCAAAATGCTGATCACATGCACCTCTCTAAGCAAACCGTGCAGTCACGGCGTTCAATTCAAAAGCAGCGCAGCCTGTGCCAGGGCTGAGGCGGTACAGCCTCGTGGCAAGCCCATTGCGCCGCGTCATCGCGACACAGGTATGACAGCCGCCATCGTCTTTGATTCGCCGGCTTGCGTCGCTCAGGTCCCGAAGGGACGGCTGCCCAGCGTTTCCACCACATGGTCCACAAAGCAGGTGATGCGCGCCGCCAGTGCGGTGTTTCGATAGTAGACCGCATTGACGGGCTGGCAGATGTCCAGTGTCTGCTTGCCGAACAGCTGCACCAGATTTCCTTGCTCGCGGTCTGCGCGGGTCATGAAGTCCGACAGGCAGACGATGCCCAGGCCGGCCAGCGCCATTTGCCGGAGTGTCTCGCCGCTGGAGGAGGCAATGTCCGGGCGAACGCGCACGGCGTTGCCGTCGGCGTCGCGCAGCGGCCAGTCGTTGAGCGACTCGGGCTGGGTAAAGCCCAGCAGGCTGTGCTGGGCGAGCTGTGTCGGACTGGCGGGCATGCCATGGCGCTTGAGATAGGCCGGGCTGGCCAGCACGCGAATGCGACTGATGCCCACAGGACGGGCGTGCAGCGTGGAGTCCTTGAGCACGCCGATGCGAAATGCCACGTCGGTGCGCCTTTCGAGCAGGTCGATGATGCCTTCGTTGGAGTTCAGCTCCAGTTCCACCTCGGGGTAGCGCGCACGAAATCCTGCAATCAGCGGCACCAGCACATGCAGCATGAAGGGGGTGGCCGCATCGACACGCAATCTTCCCGCCGGCCGCATGCGCCGCGCCGCCATCAGCTCCTCCGCTTCGTCCACCGATGCCAGTATGGCGCGGGCATGCTGCAAGAAGGTGGCGCCTTCCTCGGTCAGCTCCAGGCGTCTGGTGGTGCGGCGCAGCAGCGTGGTCTGCAGCTTTTCTTCCAGGCGCCCCAGCGTGCGGCTGGTAGCCGAAATTGTGAGGCCCAGCAGCTCCGAAGCGGCCGTGATGGACCCCGTGTCCACGACGGCCACAAAGGCCTGCAATTCATCGAGCGTGGTCTTCATTGTTGAATTCAGTTCAAGAAAATTGAGGGGGTGCCAGGCTTGATCTGCAAATATCAACTGTGTGCACCGCCTTGGGAGCTCGTCTGTGGCTCTGTTCGCCCCGGTCACCGGCGCATTGCCGAATTCACCTCTGTGGAACGACTGTTGGTGATTGCCGATGGCTCCCAAGCCTGCATTCCCGCAGCGGGCATGGCAGTCATGTCTGCTGGGGCACGTGTTGCCATCAAAGATGATGAAGACTGGTCACTGCTGGCGCAAGAATCGAGTTTTTATATTTGATTTTATTTCAAAAGAATTTGTGAAATACAGGGCTTAATCTACAAATATGGGTTGGGCAAACTTCAGGCATCGGAAAAGCCTGGCCTGATAGCAGACATGCAAGCTCAGGACTGGCTGCCGTCTTCAATTTCATTCAGGAGTTATTTCATGAGCCATATTCCTTCCTTCGGGGTCGGCACCTTCCGCCTCTCCGGTCAGTCCGTGATCGATTCCGTGCGCAATGCACTCGATGTGGGTTATCGCGCTGTCGACACGGCTCAGATCTATGGCAACGAGGCTGAAGTCGGCCAGGCCATCGCCGAGAGCGACGTGGCACGTGGCGATCTGTTTGTCACCACCAAGATCTGGGTCGAGAACTACAGCAAAGCCAAGCTGATCTCCAGCCTTCAGGACAGCCTGAAAAAGCTGCGTACGGACTATGTGGACCTGACCCTGATCCACTGGCCTGCCCCTGGCAACGGCGTGGAGCTGTCCGAGTACATGGAGGCGCTGGCCGAGGCCAAGGCCCAGGGACTGACCCGCCAGATCGGTATCTCCAACTTCAATATCGAACTGACCAAGCAGGCCATCGCGGCCGTGGGCCAGGGCGAGATTGCCACCAATCAGATTGAGCTGAGCCCCTATCTGCAAGGCCGCAAGCTGACGGCCTTCCTCAAGGAGCAGGGCATTCAGGTCACTTCCTACATGACCCTGGCCTACGGCAAGGTGCTCAAGGACCCGGTGCTGATCCAGATTGCCGCCAAGCACAACGCCACGGTGGCGCAGGTAGCCCTGGCCTGGGCGCTGCAGCTGGGCTATGCGGTAATTCCCTCGTCGACCAAGCGCGAGAACCTGGCCAGCAACCTGCTGGCGCGCGACCTCAAGCTGGATGCCGAGGAGATGGCGCTGATCGCTGCGCTGGAGCGCAACGGGCGAGAAGTCAGCCCCGATGGCCTGGCTCCTGTGTGGGACTGATAGTGGTGCCGTATTAGGCCCTTAACCGGGCGGCTTGAGCCGCCAATCCTGCCGCAGCGTGCAGGCCAGAGTACTCTGGCGACGTTTGCGTTTTCTCTTGAGCCAGCGTTCTAGCTTTTTCGCTTGATCCGGTGTGGAGATCAGGCGCAGGTTCTGGCGTAGCAGGCTTTCGCTGGCGGCAAGATCATTCAGCTCTCCGAGAGGTTGCTGGATGTTCTTGAGGCGTTTGAGCAGACGGTGATGATCTTTGGGCAGCAGAGGTCCGAATAGCTCCAGCAGATAACGAGTTTTCTTGCCAGCTTTTCTGACATCGTGAAATGCTTCGATATCTGGCTTGTTCGCTGTTATCGCCCGCTTGATGCGTTGGTGCAACTGCCGCCTGGACTTTGCGATCCGTGCTTCGGCAAGTGCTCCCAATCGCAGCTGGCGAGGCTTGACGCGCAAGCTTGCCTCTGTTTGTGTCAGCGTTTTCAGCAGGCATGTCTGTATATGCGGAGGTGACAGGATTTCTCTGCCAGCCTGCAAGGCCGCCTCGCGAGCGACGTATATTGCGGCAATGCCGGCTGCACTGCATTTGCCATGACGGCTCAGCAGCTCGATCAGAATGTCGTAATCGCGGGCCTTGCCTGCTGCGCCGGCAATCGATTTCAGGTAGCCGCGCTGCCGTGCATATTCCTCGGCGCCCATCAGGGGGCGGTAGAGCCACCATAGTGTCAGCAGGTTGCGCAGCGCAACGCGCAATTGATGAATCCCCTCGGCGGCGGGCTCTCGGGCTATGTGCCGGGCCTGTTCGACTGCCGAGTCGACAAGCGGGGATGCGATAGCTGAAAACGCCACTGCGGCGTCTGGTTTGCCTTTGCCCATACGAACTCCCGGGGCAGTTTTCATGAGGCGGAGACAAGCTTGCGACTAGCAAAGCGATGCTCCGGTCCGCATTGCTCTCGCTGCTGTTTGCCACAGTGTGCCATGTTCCCTGCCCTATGTCCGTGGGCAGCTTCTGAATTGCGGCGGGAGCGTTCAGGCCGGTGACTGGCCTGGGCAGTGATGAGTCTGAAGGCTGGGCTTGGCTGCTAAAGGTTGGCAACGAACACGGGCAGGCTCAAGGCTGTTTTTGCACCAGGGCCGTTCGGCCCAGTCTTGCCCCAGTCGGCATTGAGCCAGTCCTTCTTGACGATATGTTCTGCGACGGCGGCGAGCTCTGCAGAGGGGTTAATGGCGCAGCCGAAAGGCAGCCGGCCATGTGTGCTGGAGACAAGACTGAAGCGTAGCTGCCTCGTCTGTGCGTCATGCCAGCAATAGAAAAGCATGGATGGATTTCCGCTCAATTTCTCTCGCCTGGCTGTCATGACCTGGTTGATGAAATCGACAAGAGCTGCAGCACTGAGACCCAGGGACTCGTCATCGCACGGAGAAAAGCACCACAGATTGGACGATGCCTCATGGTTGATGTCGGCGGCGTCGATGACGATCTCGTCATCGCGTGCCATGGACAGCCATCTGCCTAAAGCCGGCGAATCCTTCATCGGGTTCTGTGAATGTCGAGGATGGGTCAATGGAGTTTGCTGTAGTGGCGCTTGTTTTGACGCAGCGGCTGATGAGCGCATTCTCGAGAAGCTGGTAGCCAGTCATTGTGATGAGAGCTAAGCTTGCGGCCTCTACCTCAGGAGTCTCGCATGCCACAGACCATTCGACTGCACCGTGTGATCAAAGCTCCGCCCGAACGCGTCTATCGGGCCTTCACGACCCCCGAAGCCATGGTCAAGTGGTTGCCGCCCCATGGTTTCGCGGCGCAGGTGCATGAATTTGACGCCCGTGTGGGCGGCCGCTATCGCATGAGCTTCATCAATTTTTCCGCCAACAGTCAAAACAGCTTTGGCGGCGAGTTTCTGGAGCTGGTGCCAGGCCAGCGCATACGCCATACCGACCGCTTCGAGGACCCGAATCTGCCGGGTGAAATGATCACCACCGTGAACTTGAAAGCCGTGTTTTGTGGCACCGAGCTGCATGTGGTGCAGGAGGGCGTTCCCGACGTGATTCCCGAGCAGGCCTGCTATCTGGGCTGGCAGGAGTCGCTGCAGCTGCTTGCCCTCCTGGTGGAGCCGACCATCCCTGACGGAGCGTGAAAACGACGCAGAGCGCGACATTGACGGCCCGAGCTCAATGCATGGCGTGATCCATGCGTCGGCACCCCAAGAGAGGGGCAGAAACAAAAAAGCCCGCTTTTCAGCGGGCTGTCTTGCTTGCAAGCTCTGGTTTTGCTTGCGATGTTTGGTAGGCGCGATTGGACTCGAACCAACGACCCCCACCATGTCAAGGTGGTGCTCTAACCAGCTGAGCTACGCGCCTGTCGTCGATGGGATGAATTCTAGCAGCGGAAAAATGGTGGTTTGGGCAAAGTCGCGACTTTTTTGCGCTTGAGGCTGAATTTTTTCAAATCCGGCAAGCGGCTCAAGGCTTGCCGGGGCGCTGTTGATTCGCTACTAAACTTTGATGTGTTTTCCATCAATTGAATCGGCAACCCCATGACAAAAGCACAAGCAGGCATTCTGGCGTCTCTTCCTGAACAGGGGCGCTATGTTTTCTTCACCCTGGTCGGTGCAGGTGCAGATTTGCAGAACAGTCTGAAGAAATTGCAGACCAGTGTTGACGGTCAGCAGGTAGTGGCGGGTCTGGGCCTGCAGGTGCTGCAGCAACTGGACAAGAAACTGCCGCTGATGCGCGAGTTCCCGCACCTCAAGGGCCCGCAGTTCGAAGCACCCAGCACACCTTATGCGCTGTGCCTGTGGCTGCGCGGCGATCAACGCGGTGAGCTGATCGCTCTGACGGCCAAGCTGACCAACTTGCTGGCGCCGGTCTTCAAGCTTGATCACATCGTGGATGCCTTTGTGCACCAGCGTTCGGACAACGGTCACGGCCGTGATCTGACCGGTTATGAAGACGGCACTGAGAACCCCGAGGACGATGAGGCCGTGGCAGCCGGCATTGCGGCAGAGCAGGGGGCAGGCATGGACGGTTGCAGCTACTGGGCCTTGCAACAGTGGCAACATGACTACTCGGCCTTTGGCTGCATGAGCACCATGGAGCAGGACTATGCCGTGGGTCGTCGCCGCAGCGACAACGAGGAACTGGACGATGCCCCTGAATCAGCCCATGTCAAGCGCACGGCGCAGGAGAGCTTTGAGCCGGAAGCCTTTGTGGTGCGACGCTCAATGCCCTGGTGGAGTGTCAGCCCTCAGGGCAGTGATCGCAGCGGCTTGATGTTCTCCGCCTTTGGTTGCAGCTTTGACGCTTTCGAAGCTCAGATGCGCCGCATGCTGGGCATGGATGACGGCATCAGCGATGGACTGTTCCGCTTTTCCAGGCCGCTGACGGGCTGCTATTTCTGGTGTCCGCCGATTTCTGGTGGCAAGCTGGATCTGACGGTGCTGGGACTCCAGGCCTGAGAAATGGCATGGGTGCAAAGAAAAACGGGCCATCTGGCCCGTTTTTTCATGTGCTGCCCATTCCCCGAGAGGCTCCTAGTTGGCCTTGCCTGCGCTGGCCGAGGTCTGGGTGGCAAACGTGATCTGCGACAGTCCCGCGTGGCGGGCCGCTTCCATGACGGTCACCACCGACTGGTGCGGGGAGTTGGCATCGGCACTGATGATGACCACGCTGTCATTGCCCGCTGTTGCCGCACCGGACAGGGCGGCGGCAACAGAGGAGACGCTGCGGTCATCCACGCCTTGCTTGTTGACGGAGTAGCGGCCATCAGCAGAGACGCCGACGATGATTTCCTTGGGGCGATCGCGTTGCTGCTCGGTGTCGGCCACGGGCAAGGTCAGTTGCAGCTCGGTGAACTTGCTGTAAGTGGTGGAGAGCATCAAAAAGATCAGCACCACCAGCAGCACGTCGATGAAGGCGATCAGATTGATCTCGGGCTCATCGCGGTGACGAGGACGGAAGTTCATGATGGATGCGTTCCGCTTCTTACTTGGCAGGCTTGATGCGGCCCAGATGGCGTACGAACTGCTCGGACGCCAGTTCCATGCCCAGCAGATAGCCGTCCACACGGGCGCGGAAATAGCGCCAGAAGATCAACGACGGAATGGCCACCATCAGGCCGAATGCCGTGTTGTAGAGCGCAATCGAGATGCCATGGGCGAGCTGGGCGGGGTTGCCGGCGCCGGAGCTGGCTCCGGGCTGGGAGCCGAAAATCTCGATCATGCCGATCACCGTGCCCAACAGGCCCAGCAGCGGCGCGGCCGAGGCAATGGTGGCCAGGGCGCTCAAATACTTTTCCAGCTTGTGGGCGGCAGCGCGGCCCGCGCCCTCCATGGCCGAGCGCAGCTCTTCCTCGCTGCTTTCGGGATGTGCCTGGCGGGTACGCAGACCAGTGGCCAGAACCTCACCCAATACCGAGCTTTGGGCCAGTTGCTGGGTGGTTTCAGCGCTGGGCAGGTGCTTGGTGGAGACCGAAATCGCTTCATTGAGCAGATTAGTCGGCGCGACCTTGCTGGCTTTCAGCGAGGCAAAGCGCTCAAAAATCAGGGCCAGGGCCAGAATCGAGCAGGCAATCAAAGGCCAGATAGGCCATCCTGCGGCTTGTATGATCGACAGCAACGTTGCTCTCCCTCGTCGTTCAGAAATTGCAGCCGACGATTATGACCCACTGCCGTGCCGCTGCGACCCGTTTTTACAGGCCTCATACGGCAGGCTTGAGCCAGCGCAGCAAGATCGTGCGGCAGCGCTTGAAGCGCAAGGAGCTTGGAGCGGCAGAGCAGGCACAAAGTGCTTGCGATTCTTTGCGAATGCTTTCGCGTATATCACAGAAATCTGTGGATAACTTTGTGATCTAGTTGCTATGCCGGGCAGTTATCTGCTTCGCTTTAAAGGCTTGTTACGAGTTTGACACCTGTATGAAGCCTTATAAGTTGTTTTAAATCAATAGGATGGATGATTTTCCTCATGTGTTGTTTAGGATTTTTCTGGCTTTGTCGCCGACAAGGCTGGACGCCGACATCTGTGGAGAATCAGGCCCGCGTAAGACCTCGCTGACACCGCATGAATTCAATGTTTGAACGTCCAAACTCAGCAACCACGCCGCATGTGTGGGAAGTTGGCGCGCTATGCCACGCCATTGGCGATGCCTTGCAGGCTCGCTTCAATCCGGTCGCGGTGCGCGGCGAGCTCAGTGGCTTTTCGCGCGCTGCCAGCGGGCATTGCTATTTCAACCTCAAGGACGCGAGCGGGCAGATTCGCTGTGCCATGTTCCGTCGTGCGGCCGAGCAGGTCGGTTTCTCGCCACGTGATGGCGAGCTGGTCGAAGTCAGAGGGCGTCTAGGCGTCTACGAGCAGCGTGGCGATCTGCAACTGGTGGTGGAGAGCATGCAGCGAGCCGGGCAGGGGGCCTTGTTCGAGCAGTTTCTGCGCCTCAAGGCTCAGCTGGAGTCCGAGGGCCTGTTCGACCCTGCGCGCAAGCGATCGCTGCCGCCCTTGCCGCGCGGCATTGGCCTGGTCACGTCCCTGGGGGCGGCCGCCTTGCACGATGTGGTGACGGCGCTGCGCCGCCGCGTGCCACATATCCCGGTGGTAATTGTTCCGGCCCTGGTGCAGGGGCTCCAGGCGCCGCAATCGCTTGTGCAGGCGCTATCAAAACTGTATCTCCTGACGCAAGAGGGACAAGATGCAAGCGGCGACTTGCGTGTTGATTCCGCGCGGCAGCCGGTGATAGACACCATTTTGCTGGTGCGCGGTGGCGGCTCGCTGGAAGACCTGTGGGCCTTCAACGACGAACAGCTGGCGCGCACCATTGTGCAAAGCCCGGTGCCGCTGATCAGCGGCGTGGGTCACGAAACCGACTTCACCATTGCCGATTTTTGCGCCGACCTGCGTGCGCCCACGCCCACGGCTGCGGCCGAGCTGGTAGCCCAGCCGCGCGAGGTCTGGCTGGGGGCTCTGGGTCTGATGCAGGACCGTCTGGACAATGCCGTGCAGCGTGTGCTGGATCGCCAGGCCCAGCGCCTGGATATCGCTGCACAGCGTTTGGGGCGGCCTAGCGAGCAGTTGGCGCGCAATCAGCTGCAGCTCAGCCGTCAGGCACAGCGCCTGCGCCACTCCATGCTATTGAAATTGCAGCGGCTTGCGCAGAGCCAGCAAGCGATACAGGTCAGTTTTCCCAATATCTTCCAGCGCAGTCTGGAGCAGCAAAGGCAAACGCTGGATCGTATCGACCTGCGCTTGCAACTGCTGGACCCGCGCCTGGTGTTGCAGCGCGGCTATGCCTTGCTGACGGATCAGCAGGGCAGGCCTGTGACCCAGGTCAGGCAGGCCGTTCCGGGAACGGCACTGAAGGCTCAGCTGTCGGACGGAGCGGTGGATGTGGTGGTCACTCAGCCGCGTCTGCTTTGATGCTCGCCAGCCACAAGCTGGCTGCAAAACACCTGCACGCTAACCGGGTTCTTCATCAGAACTCTTTTGCAATCGGCGCAGGCAATGCAACAGGGGCCAGCGTTCATGCGCTGTAAGCCGTGAGCGCATGCTTTTGGCTGCGTGCGCAATAGTCCTGATGAGTGGCGCGCAGCCTCTCAGTTCTTTCTACAATGGTTCGGTTAGTGCAATACTTGACGTCTGTAGTACAGCAATGTGCCGGCCGGCACAGCGGTCACCGCTCAGGCGCCTTGGCACTGGACGGCCCCCAAAAATTTCAACCACGAGGAAAACCATCATGGAACGCACTCTGCCCCCCCTGCCATACGCTATCGATGCACTGGCTCCGTTCGGTTACAGCCAGGAAACCCTGGAATTCCACCATGGCAAGCACCATAACGCCTATGTGGTAAACCTGAACAACCTGCAAAAGGGCACCGAATTCGAAAACATGGATCTGGAAGAAGTCGTCAAGAAGTCTTCCGGCGGCATCTACAACAACGCTGCCCAGATCTGGAACCACACTTTCTTCTGGAACTGCATGACCCCCAACGGCGGAGCAGAGCCTACAGGCGCTCTGGCTGATGCCATCAACAAGAAGTGGGGCTCCTACGCCGAGTTCAAGAAGGCTTTCGTGGCTTCCGCTGCCGGCAACTTCGGTTCCGGCTGGACCTGGCTGGTGAAGAAGGCCGACGGTTCCGTGGACATCGTCAACATGGGCGCTGCCGGTACCCCCCTGACCACCGCCGACAAGGCGCTGCTGACCGTGGACGTGTGGGAACACGCTTACTACATCGACTACCGCAACCTGCGTCCCAAGTTTGTCGAAACCTTCCTGGAAAAGCTGGTGAACTGGAAGTTCGCCGAAGCCAACTTCGCTGCCTGATCCCGGCAATACGGCATCAGGTCTGCGGCTGCACGGCTCGGACCTGATCGTTGGCAAAAACCTCCGCAAGGAGGTTTTTTTATGCCTGTCTGCTAAGAATGAGGAGTTTTAGGTCTCCAGTTTTGATGGGGAAAGTGCAGGCAGCTATGTTTTTGATGACCTATTGATGCATGGGAGAGACTGGCATGGAGGAGCGTGAAGGCCTGGGCAGTCAGGCGGTTTCCGGGCCAATGGAGGCAGGCGCTCGCATGCCCGTGTACTTTCTCTGCCATGGAGCAGGCCCCTGGCCCTGGGTGCCGGAGATGCACGACTGGCATGCGCTGATGGCCGAGGGCTTGCGCAATATTCCGCGCCAACTGGCGCGCAGGCCCCGGGCCGTGTTGCTGATCTCCGCCCATTGGGAGGAGCCGGTTTTCACCGTGCAGAGTGCCGCCCATCCTGGCATGCTGTATGACTATGGCGGCTTTCCGCCGCAAACCTATAACCTGCATTACCGCGCGCCCGGCTCGTCTGAGCTGGCAGGCAGGGTGCAGCAGTTGCTGGCGCAGGCTGGAGAGGACGTGCGGGCTGACGACCAGCGCGGCTACGACCATGGCATGTTTGTGCCCATGGCTGTGATCTATCCGCAGGCCGATGTGCCCGTGCTTCAGCTCAGCCTGCGCAGCAATCTGAACGCTGCAGAACACCTGGCCGTGGGCCGTGCGCTGGCCCCGTTGCGTGACGAGGGAGTTCTCATCATTGGCAGCGGCTCCAGCTATCACAATATGCGTAGCTTCGGCCCCGTGGGGCGGGCGCCTTCCAAGCTGTTTGACGATTGGTTGGCCGAGACGCTGATGCAGATGACACCTGCCACGCGCAGCCAGCGGCTGGCCGATTGGGATCGGGCCCCCGGCGCGCGTATGGCCCATCCACGGGAGGAGCATCTGCTGCCGTTGATGGTGGTGGTGGGGGCGGCTGAGCAGGACCTGGCCCGCCGTGTTTACTTTGAAGAGGCCTTCATGGACTCGGCCACGCTGTCCAGTTACTGCCTTCAGGCCGGGGCGTAGCTCAGAGCTCCGCTTATTCCTGCTCGTCCAGTGGTCCATTCAAAAATTCTTCTCTGTCATCGTCAATCGAGTCGGCGGACGCTTGAAGATAGGCTGAGAAGCTGGGGGCAATCCAGCAGATCTGGTCGGGGTCGTGCACATAGGCAATGATCTGGCCGCGCTGTCCTTCAGGACCGGGATGATGATCGACCATTAGCACGATGTCCCCATAGAAGCTGGCAAACGGCTGCCAGCCGGCGTGCCACCAGCGCCCGCTCAGGCGAGGGTCCTGGGATGCGGGGCCGGCCAGATCCCACATGCGCTGGGCTCGACTTTCCATGCGGAGTGCCAGGGCTATGGCCTGAGGTGGCGTGAGAAGGTCCAGTGCATCTACAAAGCTCGGCCGCTGAAACAGGGGCTGGGTGCTGTCGGCGCTGCTGCCTGCAGTCAGGCGCCAGAATGCGGCCAGATCGGTATCCAGAGGCCCCAGCGCGGCGGCCAAAGCGGCCAGATCCTGTTCGCTGGCTGGCGGCAAGGGGTGAAAGCGCAGCTGGAATGCGGCATACACAGCCTGCAAATGCGCAAGATATTGGTCAGGTGTCATGATGGCAGGCGTAGTGGTCCGAGGTAAGTGAATTGGGCAGCGAGGTCGGACCGACAGCGGGTGTTGGGAGTCTGTTTGGGGGCAAAGTGTGGCTCTTTGGATTTTCAGTGTAGTAAATCCGCGGTCTTTGCTTCATGCCAACACTTCTTGCGCCAGAGGCAGTCATTGTGTTGCGCTGACCAGTTGAATCCATAGACGATAGCGATCAGCATAGTGCCACTGGCGCACTTGCTTTTTTGCGTGGCGCGCATTTGAAGCACTTCTTGTGCGCTTGGCCTTCAGTCTGAGGCCGGAAACTATATGGTCGGCAGTTGCTCTTGGGTTTCGACCTTTGAATGCCAAAAAAATAGATGCCCGACTCGATGCTTTCAGATTCGAGAACTTGCAATCTCGTATGAGATGGGGAGTGAGAATGTAATCAGCTATGAAGTTACGAAGTGCAGATTCAAAGTAGCTAGGCTTGCAAACGCCAGATTAATTTGCTCGCTATAGATTATTAGTTGTCGTCTGTCATCATTTAATTTGTCAGAATAAAATTTCAGGCGTATCTATGCACCGCATAATTCTGCTGTCTTGAAATTTATTGATGTTGAAAATACCTTTTTCTTTGTTGTTGGGTGCGTAATTTCAATTTAATGGATTATCTTGAAAAGGATGAACTATCCCGTGACTGAGATTTTCTGAAATCTTCGGCCCATTTCTGGAAATCGCTGGAAGGCATAGGTTTGGCGATGTAGTAGCCTTGTGCAATATCACAGCCAAGATCCTTGAGCAGATCCCAGTGCTCTTTGGTCTCCACACCTTCGGCAACCGTCTTCCGTCCGAGATCATGTACGAGATCAATGGTGGAGCGCACAATCGTGGCAGAATCCCGATCGCGATGCATTGCAGAAACGAATGATTGGTCGATCTTGATGTAATCTACTGGTAGTTTTTGTAGATAGCTCAATGAGGAGTACCCCGTTCCAAAATCATCCACATAAAGAGGAATCCCAGCATCGCTCATCTCGCTCAGTGCTCGTAGAGCATATTCAGCATGCTCCATTACGGTGCTTTCCGTAATTTCGATTTCCAATAGTCCGGTTGACACAGAGCGCTCTGAATGCCATTGGCGATACTTGGCGAAAAGCTGTTCATCTCTGAAGTTTCGCGCGGAGAGATTGATTGCAATAGGAACAGCACAGCTTTTTGCCTGCCAGCTCTGCAGCAGATCAAGGGCTGCGACAATAACCCATTCCGTCAAAGGCTTGATCAAGCCTGTTTGCTCAGCCAGGTCGATAAACAATCCGGGAGGAATTAGTCCTTTAATCGGATGCATCCAGCGTACCAAGGCCTCTGCGCCACAGATTTGCCCGGAGGAAAAATCAACTTTTGGCTGTAAAAATAGTCGCAGCTGATTGCCTGCAATGGCTCGCCGAAGTTCTCCTGCCATGGTCAAGCGTCCCGCTTGATTTTTCTGATGTGACGGGTCGAATACGCACTGGCTCAGTCCGCGGGCCTTGGCTTGATGGGTGGCCTTTCCCATTTGACGCAATAGTTCATCGGCAGTTGTGCCGTGTTCGGGAAACAAAGCTATGCCAGCTCTTGCACTGACATCCAATTCAATATCTGCGATCGGGAAAGGGCGGGAGATGGTTTTTTCCAACTCTTCGGCCAAGGCTACGGCGGAACCTCTATCCAGAGTGGGCGCTAATACTGCGAATTCGTCTCCGCGTAAACGAGCAATATGTGCAGAATCGGGAATGCTTTGCCTTAGGCGCTCTCCGAAGTCTCTAAGAATCTGGTCCCCATTAGAGAAACCTAGCACCTCGTTTATTTCTCGAAGGCGTTCAATATTGAATTGCAAAGCCGCGATTGGCTCTGGATGTGAAGAGCTTCCCTCAATTTTCGCAGTCAGAACTTCCCTGAATTCAATCGAATTGGGTAGTCCAGTCAAGGGATCATGGCGCAGCATATGATTCATCTCTGCTTGTACACGTAGTTGTTCTGAGCGTGTACGCAGAATGGAAATACCAAAAGCTAGATCGTCCGCTGACTCGGTCAGCAATGCGATTTCATCTTCGCCGAACGCGTTTGGTTCGGTGTCATAAATGGATAGTGCACCAATGACTTCGCCCTCAACCAATAAAGGGCAAGATACACCTGACTTCAGTTCACCAAGCTTGTCGCTCCATCGAACATGGTTGGAATCTACACGCATGTCTCGGACAAATTGAACCTTGCCGCTGCGAATTGCGCTAGATGTCAGGCTTTGGCCTAGCTCCGTATCGGCTGCTATGAGTCCTAGACTGCGAAGTGCTTCTATACCGCCTGGATAATTGCACTCGGCCATCGGACGTAGTTGTTGATCTGGCTCGTCACCCGAATACCAGACTGCAGCCATGCCATAGCCTCCTGCAGCCACGATGGCTCGGCACATGTTTTCAAGCAGACTCTGTTCTTCGCTGGCTCGTAGCATGGTGCGATTACCGGCGCTCAAGGTTCGCAGTCCGCGGCCAATATGCTCTAACTCATGCACTCGTTGTTCAAGTTCCCCATTGAGCGTCTGGATACGTTCTTCATAGTGCTTGCGCTCAGTAATATCGGTGCCCAATACGTAATAGCCAGCAACCGTTCCATCGGCTTGGTGTTTGGGAACATACTGAATAGTCTGCCAAACTCCTGGAAAGGGCTGCCAATCATATGTTTGCGGCTCTCCTGAGAGGACCTTGCCGATCAAGTCATTGGCAACAACATAGCGTTCCTCTCCGAGGATTTGTCTTACCGACTCACCCGTGATGTCTTCGCGGTCAGGTGCAAAGCACTCCCGGTACTGAGTGTTGACGTACTCGTAGTGCTGTTGTGCATTAACGTAGGCAATCAGCGCCGGAACGGCGCTGATGACGTTGTGCAAATGGCTTTGAATCTCATGCCATTGCAAAGTGCGTTGGTGCACGTCAGCTTCAAGTGACGCGTTTTGCTCACGGATGATCCGTTGTGCCTTTCGCTCCAAAGTAACGTCCCTAAAGACTAGTACAGCACCTCGTAGTTGGCCTTTGGAGTCGCGGATGGGGGCGGCGCTATCAGAGATTGGACGTTCGGTGCCATCTCTGGCAATGATTGAGGTGTAGTCGGCAAGTACCTGCACTTCCCCGGTGGCGAACACCGTTGCTACAGGAATATGAGCAGGCTCGCGGGTCTGCTCATGAATGATATTGAATACTTCCTCGATAGAACGGCCTTGAGCCTCATTAATACTCCAGCCTGTGAGTTGTTCGGCCACTGAATTCATGCGAGTGATTCGCCCTTCAGTATCTGTTGCGAGTACTGCATCGCCGATCGAATGCAAGGTAGTCACAAGGCTTTCTTCATTGTCAGCCAGAGCACGCTGACTGGCTTCTGTTTCGCGCAATTGACGTCTTATCAGAAGATAGGAGGAACCCAGCAGCAAGATAAGTGCCACAGCGACCAATGCTCCAGCCATCACCAGCTTATGACGCGCTTGCTTGTGCTCGGCCTCTTCCAGAGCGAGTCGCAGGCGCGCCTCGGTATCCATCTCGCTCAGCAATTCATAGGTGCGCAAACGCGTGGATGCAAGCGTAGTTGCGGCAGCAAATGCATTTGCTGCCTTCTGACCTTGGGTATTGCGCAATTTTTCAATTTGGCGTGCAGCTGCCATGCGCTGGTCAATGACTTTACGCAGCTCTGTCCAGCGACGTTGTTGATCTGGATTATCGATCGTTAGTTGCCGTATTTTTTCCAGCGAAAGCTCTCGCTCAGCCATCGCTGCATTTCGCTCGGCAATATGCTCGGCATTACCTGTCAGGCGGAAATTTTGAGTGGTTAGTTCAGATTGGAGAGAATAGCCTCTGACGCGATCTATATTGTTGAGCAATTGGTGTGCATGTGTCACCATTTGGGCAGCTTTGGCTGCATCATTTGCAACTTCCCACGTCGATAGTGCCATCGCGATCACTACCAGCGCAGCCGTTCCAAATGCTGTGACAACCTTGGACTCGAAACTAGACCTCCGCACCATAGAACGCGCTCCTACGCTAGATGCAGGCCGCACAAGCCATTTTCACTTGCCGCGGGCCTAGGCTGACATCACCATCCATGCAAGGGATCCAGACACTCCGGATAGGAGGAGTGTGCAGGGTCCATCAACATGCAAACTGAGGGATACAAGCTCAAATATACAAACAATATGCGATTTGTTTCATTTGTTGTCATTGGTTCACATTGCAGAGGAGTCGAAATTCGCGAAATTCTGTGTGTTGCTTGGCCTTGAAGCGTCCGTTTGCTAGTTTGGCAGAGCAATGTGATATTCAGTGGCCAGCAGATAAATAGCGTTCTTTTTCAGCGTTGTTGATACGATCAAGACGCATTACAAAGAGGCTGAATTCAAGTAGCTGAGAATTTTTACGGTCGATCTCTCAACAAGAGATCGCTTTTTTCTTTTGAATTCTTGAGCCATATCAATTTGGAGAACCTTATAAGAACACCCAGCCTTGAATAAGGATTGAGCAGTTTTCAGGAGTGGTGTTCGACTAGGGTTCGGCACACGAAAGCGAGCGAGGTGGCGAGGCCTCCGTTGCATCCGGCTTCCTCCGGAGCCGTCTGATCTTCGCGGGTTGGCCAAATAGCTTGAAGTTTCTGGACTCGGGCCGGAAGCCCGGCTGGGGCATGTGGGCAAGCCCCGCAGCCCGCTGAATGTGGCCTTGCTCACGGCGTGGCTGACCCTATCAGCGGCATATCTGTGAATGACAGGCGACGCTTACATCGAGCAGCTTGCTTGGACACAGATGGATCGATACGGCAGGGCACATCCGCTGGGAGACCGAAGACCATGGTGTGTCGTTCGAGTAGGGGCAGTACGAACTGACGGCTCAAAAGCCCAAGGAAATCAAAGGCAAGGCCATCATCGGCATCAATGACCGGATTCTGCAGTCCTGGCGTGCTTCAAGGACTTTGAGAAAACCGGCCTGCCGACGGCCATCAAAAAGCACTATTGACCGGAAGCCAGCGAGCGCGCGTCGCGCGCCTTGCGCCCGAGATAAGGCAACAGGCTGAGCAAACCGAGCAGCGCCAGCCCGGCGCCTACCCACAACGGCGAGCGCACGCCGTAGCCGGCCGCAATGCCCAAGCCGCCGATCCATGCGCCGAGGCCAAGCCCGATGTTGATGACCGAGGTATGTACGGTGTTGACCAGCGCGCCCGGATGCGCGGTCTTCATCACACGGGCGATCATCGCGGGATTCATGGGAACGCCCACCAAGCCGATAACGATCAGCGCGGCAAGGCTGAGAACCTGGTTTTGCGCAAACACGGCGAACAGCGCCAAGGTGGCACCCAACACGATCAGGCCCCACGCCATGATGGGCATGGTGTGATTATCGGCATAACGCCCCACGACCATATTGCCCACCACGTTCGCCGCCCCGTAGATCCCCAGCAGCCAAGGAATTGAGGACGCGGCGAAGCCGGTCACTTCGGTCAGTATCGGTGCGAAGTAGCTGAAAGCGGCGAACGTCGCGCCGATGATCAAGCCGCTGGTGGCGTAAGCCGCCCACAGGTGCCGATTTTTGAACTCCGCCAACTCCGCGCCGAGGCTGACCGTTGCGGAGGTCTTGGCACGCGGCACCAGGAATGTGATGACCACCGTGCACAACATGGCCAACGCCACCACCAGCCAGAAACTGGCGCGCCAACCCCAGTGCTGGTCGATGATCGTGGCAATGGGCACGCCCAGCACGGTTGCCAGCATCAGTCCGCCAACCACGATGGATGCCGCGCGACCCCGAGACTCGACGGCGACAATTTCGGCGCAAATCGCCAGCGAAACGCCAAAGCAGGCAGAACCGGCCACGCCGGTGACCACCCGAGCAATCGCCATGATGTCGTAGCTCGTCGCGGAAGCGGCCACTGATTGGGCGATCGCGTAGAAGCCCAACAGCCAGAGCAACGCCTTCTTGTTGGGTACGCGCAGCTTGAGCAGGCCGACGGTAAGCAACGGCCCGCCGACGACCATGCCAATGGCATACAGCGAAATGAGGTAACCGATCTGCGTCACCGATACGCCGAAGGCTTGCGTGAGCGACGGCATCATGCCCGCCACCATGAACTCGGATGTTGTCAACGAAAAGATCGTCAGCCCCAGGATGTAGACCACTAACGGCATGGGAAACTCCTTCAATAGTTTATCGTTTAGTACAGAATTGATCCAAAAGAACCGGCCGACGGGCCGGGATCAGTTATTGGGGATCAAAGCTATCGTTTATTCCAAAAACGAGATCCGGCATGCGTCGGGTCAAGCGACGACCATTTCGATGCCAGATATGCGCCCATTTGGTGAGAATGCGACCGCCTTGATCTCCACCAGCCCGCCATCGGGGTTCAAGGTGGCAACTCCCAGTTCCACTGCAATCGGATAGGGCGCGGCGAAGAATTCATCACGAATCCGCGCGATGGCGGCCAACTGGCCGGCCTTGTCGAGGTTCAGCCTGTCACTGCCAAATACATGGAACATCTGCAACTCGATCACATCGTTCATCTGCGCGTCACTGGCCACAAGCAGGCACTCGATCTGCCGGAACACGTCCCGCAGTTCATCGCAGAATTCCGTATCGCTCATTGGCTCGGTCGATCTGTTGCAAGCCACAATGCCGGAAAGGTACACAAAATCTCCTACGCGGCGCGCCGGTGCGTAGTGGAACTGTGCGACATCCGCCTCCAGAGAGGCCGGAATCGCGACCGCACCAGTCCGGTTAGGGATTTTGCGAATATCAGTATTTGCGGGCTGACTCATGGGACTTCTTCCGCATATCAATAGTGTAATGATCGGTACACAATTTGAGAAATAAAAAGGCCGATCAGCCCATGCGTATCTGATCCAAAGCGTGCTTTGCCGATCACAGACCTACCACAGTGCCTTCCAGAACATCTTGAAGGAACGCGCGATCCGGCATGGATTGCCCCAGGATGCGCAGCCCGTAGTAACTCGCTAAGAAAGCGCGCGTAACTTCCAGGGCAGGCCGGTCACTGGACAACTCGCCATTGCGTTGACCAACAGCAATGACGTGGCAGAGCCCCGCTTCTAGCTTGGCGACGTAGGCGCGGTTGATCTGCTCGATCACCGGGTCTTTGCTACTGCGCTCCATGACAGAAAACAGCGCCATGCAACTGCGTCGCTTTACAGGGTCAAGATCGCCATCCACGCCCCATTGCAGCAACGCCCGCAACCGTTCCTTGGCAGTGCCAGGGCCGTCCAGAATGTCCATCTGTGCCCGAAGTCCCAATTCCTGATAGCGGCGCAGGGCTTGCTCATAGAGCTTCTGTTTGCTGCCAAAGGCATGGTAGAGACTGCCACGCCCCAAGCCTGTTCGCTCGCACAGTTCCTGCGTCGAGCTGGCTTCGTAGCCGTTCGTCCAGAAAACATCCATCGCAGCGTCGATGACGGCGGTGTCGTCGTATTCCTTGGGCCTTCCGCTCATGGTCGATGTTCTCCAACACAAATCCTGTGGGAGATTGAACCAATATTTTACAGATCAGTCAATAATTGCCTTTGTGTCGTCCATCTGCGTGGCCCGGTCAGCCGGCTACCCAACAGATGGGCCCCGCTGCCGCCCAATGTCCCATGACACGCCACTGCCACGCACCGTCGCGGCGATCTGCTGCCCCAGCCGCTGCTCGATCACCGGCCGCCACGGCACCAGACTGAACCTCATGCTGTCATCGAGCATCGCGTACTGCCCGCTGGCGAGCCTGACGGAGCGCCGGTAGATGCCGGCCACGCGCTGCCCGTCGGCCACCAGGCGATGCTCCAGGCCGGTTTCGGCGGCAATGTCCTTGGCGACCTGCGCCAGCTCCCGATTGCGCAGCGTGCCCAGCAGGTTGCGTGCAAGGATGACGCGCTGCCCACGCCGCTGCGCCAGCCCCTGTTCTTCGAGGAAGTAGGCGCGCTGCTGCATGGCCTGCTTCGCATTGCCGCCAAAGCCCAGGTCGCCCAGCCCACGGCCGCCGCCGATCAGTTGATGGTCAAGCCAGGTCGCGCCGATCACGCGGGCCTGCCGCTCGATGGGAAGATGGGACTTCATTTCCACGGCTACGCCACCCAGGCGCTGCGCGTCGTACTGGCGGCCACGCTCGGCTAGGTCGTCCGGCATCTTCCATAGCCCTTCGACTACGCGCTCCACGATGGCGACCCTGCGCAGTTCCTGGCCAACGTCAATGGCGTGCCCTTCAAGCTGCGCCTGGAGCGCACCAGCCGCGACCGCAGATTCTTGCCGCAGGAGCGCTGGTCTGTATCCGGGCGCGGCTTGGCCGCAGTGCTGGCCGAGCCTTGGGCCAAGTCGATGCCCTTTGGCAGCCCAACGCAGACGCTGACAGCCCAGCAACTGGCTGCCGATGTGCTCAAGGTCAACGGCGTCTCCACTGGCTGGGGTATCGACTGGCAGATGGAGGATTGGCAAGTGCCTGCCGGAGCCTGGGCGCTGCAGGGCAGCTATATCGACGCCATCAACGATATCGCGGCGGCGGCTGGCGGCTATGTGCAGCCCCACAACACCGACCAGGTGCTGCGCATCCTGCCCAAGTACCCCACGGCACCCTGGCATTGGGGCGATGTGGTGCCGGATTTTGAGATTCCATCAGCCGTGGCCGAAGTAGAGGGCACGGAGTTCCTGGACAAGCCGGAATACAGCCGGGTGTTTGTAGGCGGTATGAGCGCGGGCGTGTTTGGTCCCATCACACGGGCCGGGACTGCTGGCGATCTGATTGCGCCCCAGGTCATGCATGCCTTAATCACGGACTCCACGGTGCACAGGCAGCGCGGCCTGGCAGAGCTTGCCGACACGGGCCGCCAGGCGCGGGTGTCGCTATCGATGCAGGTACTGCCCGAGACCGGCGTGATCCTTCCGGGGCAGTTTGTTCGCTACGTAGGCCCGGAGACCATGATGGGCATTGTTCGGTCGACATCGATCAGTTGGGCAGCCCCCAGGCTTCGCCAGACGCTGGAGGTCGAGACCCATGCCTAACCTCTACAAGCAGTTCATGGATCTGCAGTCGCCCAAGCCCCTTGAGGTGGGCACGGTGGCCTTTGTGATCAACGGTGTGGCCACTGTCAATTTGCCAGGCGGTGGCCGCCTGCAGGCGCGAGGTCCGGCTCAAGCTGGCCAGCGTGTGTTTGTGCGTGACGGAGCGATTGAGGGCGAAGCTCCGAACCTCACCTATGCAGATGGGGAGGTGTAGTTACCAGACCTTGAGATGCAATTGGAGCGACAAATAAAAAGTGGCCGCTAGGGCCACTTTTAGATTTCGAACTTGGAACGGTCTTGATCTTTGATCCAGGCTGGAGGCTTTCCTCGGCCAGTCCATGTTTGACCTGTGGCAGGGTCACGGTATTTCGGGGCCACGGAGGCAGTCTCGCGCTTTTGCTTTGCAGGAGGGAAGACATCGTCCTGAGTCAGACCAAAAGCATCGATCAAGCTTCTGATTTCTTGCACCGCGCCTGCGACTTCGGCCTTGCGGGCGGCGGCAATCTGCTGCTCAAGAGCTTCGCGTTGTGCCAATAATTCTTTATAGGAATTTGTACTCATTTAAAAGAGATCCTCTGTAAATATTTGTGCAAGCACTAAATTGGTGCACTCATACATGAGATACATCGCTTATGCAGTTAGTTCACTTTCAATTGAAAGTGACCGCATGCATTGTGTCCCAATTTGATGCGTATCAATTCAGAAAAACATAGAGCCGATGAAAAAAGTTGGGAAAGCCGCACAGTCAAGCTGGCGCTAAAGCTTGTTAGCTTGCATGAACGAGGTCTTTCCAAAAGGAAGAAGTCTAAGGATGTTTGTCCGAAAGAGGTTGTTGGTGCGCTTGAAGGGCGCAACTTGAGGATGCCAGCAGGCTGAACTATAGCCTCTGATGTACATACTTCACCATCCACTCAAATCCAGATAAAGTCAATGCATGACTCTGGAATTCAAACGTCTTACCGAAGTCGGTTTGGCAGAAATCATTGCGCTCAACAACAATCCCGAAGTGCTACGCCAAATGCCTCTGGGCAGGGCCGATTTCGATGAAGTTAAAGCTAAGGATTGGGTTGAAAACAAAGACGCCCAATGGGCGAAATATGGGTACGGTCCTTGGGCATTTATTGTAGATCAGGAGTTTGCCGGCTGGGGAGGGCTGCAGCATGAAGCAGGTGACGCAGACTTGGCCTTAGTGCTGCATCCAAAATATTGGGGAAGTGGAAAAACCATCTATCAGGAAATTATCAATCGCGCTTTCACAAGCATCGGCTTGACTTCCATAACCATTCTGCTTCCACCTTCAAGAAAAAGGATTAGAGGTATTTTCAGGCTGGGATTTAAGGAAGATGGCGAATTTTATGTTGATGGCGTTCAATTTATACGCTTTCGCCTCTACGCCACCGGAAATTCCGAAAGCTAGGAAAGTTGGTAATGATTTTGGGTGAGCCATCGTTTGTCGATTGCAGCCCTTGTGACGGGCTGCTGACGGCCAGGAGCGGACAACGGCGACAATTAAAACAGTCACTCAATGTTTTAATTCAACGATGATGTTGAATCAAGAATTGAGCCACAAGGCTAAATTTTGACATCGAATCCAATACGCAAGAAGACTTTTCCGAGAGATGACTGTTGATACCCTGCACTGCCACCTAAGGTGCCTGACCCGGACAATTGCACCAGAACAAGACCAGCCAAACTTAATTCATGCGTAATTTCCTCCAAAGTTTCAACTTGGACCCCCTCTTGGGTATAGAACCAACGCAGATTAGGTAGCAGCGCCAGGTTGAACTTTTCGAGAGCGCTGGCTAGACGCGTGAATGTGGTGTAGTCAATTTCTTCCCTGATGTAAGCTGCGAAAAATCGCGCTAGTAGGGTAGGCTTTGCTGTGTCATCTAAGCGCTCTAAAGCTAATAATAGCTTCTCTCCAAGATCCTTTTGCTCTTCCGAGGCATCCGGATACTTTTCAAGTAACCTTTGCCGTTCTATTAGCGGTACATCCTTTAAGCCGCCCAAGAAGCGGAAAAGTTTTCGGATTAAGAGTTCCTCAGAAATTGACTGCCCAGCACGAACCAAGTTGACAAGGGTTCCGACGAAAGGAATATCACGAATAACGCCAGCGGAAAGATGGTGATCAAGCGCGACTTCGGCAACGCCAAACACTGCATTTCCCAAATCATTTTTCGCAACTGTGCGAACTAAGTCCCTGCCAGGTGATGAAATTTGTGCTGTCATGAAAAGCTTCTATACAAGGTCAACGACGAAGGTCGGTATCTGAAGGGATGAGTAGCTAGCATGAGCGTTACAAACGCTCTGCTTGCGCACCGAGCGTGCCTCGGTGCAATGGTGCGCTAAATGACGGCTTTGCAGCCTTCATCTGATTGACTGCCAAGAGGCGAGAAGTGAACACCTAATATTAATCCGGGCTCCTGAGAAGATATGCTGAACCAATTCGGTTCAAACGATTGGCTGGCCTCGAACTTGTTCTCGAATGATTTCCCAGTTGTTCTTAAATGGCTCGAGTTGCTTACGCGTGACATTTACAACGCCCGCTTTATTTCCGTATTCAACCCCATGCTTCTCCTTGTACTTCCTTTCGTACTCCGCATCAATAGGCGCCAAAATCTCATACAAGCTCTTTTGTGCTAGGACATAGAACATTGGTGCTTCATTGTTATCCTCTGGCAGATGCACAAATACCCAGGGCTTTTGCGAGGGCGCTGGAACATGACCGCCAACAACCCATCTTGGCTGCTTCGTTGTCTTTACCTCAATCACTACAGATCGATCTGAATTTTCGGAAAATGCCACAACATCGGCGCTCTTTGCGTTGCCATACGTCAATGACGCGCCTATATGCAGCCGCTGCAACTGCGCAGCAACGAAGTACTCGCCAGACATGGCGAGGTGGTATTTCTCTTTCTGAGTCGTCATGGCACCTAATGGATCGAAGACCTCTCTGAGGCTTGTGTTCTAAGTCAGGTCTGTAAATGTGTTTGTAGCAGAACAAAGCCTATACAGAGGGCCGGCCTGTGGAAAAAGGGACTAAAGGGCTGCTTTGAGGCATTGAGACTGCAGACTGCTTTGGGTCGCTTCCTGCCGCTCCTGTAGGCTGAAAAGTCCACTGGCCTATACATTTATCGCCAGAAGTCGCTCGATCTTTTGGTGTAAAAACAACACATTCGTGGTGCTGTCTCTTGCCAAATTGTCAGCCTTGGTGCCAAAGGCTGTGCTACTTTGTGCCAAAGATCGCGCAAATTTGTGCCAAAGGCCGCGCAACGCAACTAACTCAACGCAACTTTCAACGCAACTTGCACGGCTGTGATGGCCGCTAAATGAATGCGGCAGTGCGACTTTTTTACATGGAAGAAAACCGGGGAAAAAAGCCTGTTTCCCAATGAAAACGCCTTTTGAAAGTTGAGCTAAATCCTTGAGTCTTGTACAAGACTTAAAAAAATCGGCCCGGTTGCGCGTAGAATTTTGTATTGTGGGAACGCATTGCATCAAGAAAGTGTCGTCCCGCTGTGTCAGGCCCCATTGCGCAAGCCCGGGATGCAGGCCCAAGGCACCTTTCCCCCTTTTTTCACAACCTGAGACAAGAGATGAGTACGCAGCAACCCACCATCATCTACACCTTGACTGACGAGGCTCCCCGCCTGGCCACCAGCGCATTCCTGCCCGTGATCCGTGCTTTCGCAGCACCGGCCGGCATCAATGTGGAGACCAGCGATATCTCGCTGGCAGGCCGTATCTTGGGCGAGTTCCCCGACTTTTTGACCGAAGCCCAACGCGCTCCGAACAACCTGGCTGAACTGGGCAAGCTGACGCTGACGCCTGAAGCCAACATCATCAAGCTGCCCAATATCTCCGCATCCGTGGGCCAGCTGCAAGAAGCGATCAAGGAATTGCAGGGCAAGGGCTACGCCATCCCCGACTATCCTGAAACCGCCACGACCGATGCCGAAAAGGACATCAAGGCACGCTACAACAAGTGCATCGGCTCTGCCGTGAACCCCGTGCTGCGCGAAGGCAACTCGGATCGCCGCGCGCCTGCAGCGGTCAAGAACTACGCCAAGAAGCACCCCCATTCCATGGGTGAGTGGAAGCAGTGGTCGCAAACCCATGTGTCGCACATGGAAGAGGGCGACTTTTACCACGGCGAAAAGTCCATGACGCTGGACAAGGCCCGCGAAGTGAAGATGGTGCTGGAGACCAAGTCAGGCAACAGCATCGTTCTGAAGGACAAGGTCAAGCTGCAGGCAGCAGAAGTGATCGATTCCATGTTCATGAGCAAGAAGGCCTTGTGCGCCTTCTATGAAAAGGAAATCGAAGACTGCCGCGAGTCGGGCATCCTGTTCTCGCTGCACGTGAAGGCCACCATGATGAAGGTATCCCACCCCATCGTGTTTGGTCACTGCGTGAAGATTTTCTACAAGGAAGCCTTCGAAAAGCATGGCAAGCTGTTCGATCAGCTGGGCGTGAACGTGAACAACGGCATGGCCAATCTGTACGAGAAGATCGAGACCCTGCCTGCTTCGCAGCGCGAAGAAATCATCCGTGACCTGCACAAGTGCCAGGAGCACCGTCCGCGTCTGGCCATGGTCGATTCCGCCAAGGGCATCACCAACTTCCATTCGCCCAACGACGTGATCGTGGATGCTTCCATGCCCGCCATGATCCGCGTGGGCGGCAAGATGTGGGCCGCTGACGGCAAGCCTTACGACTGCAAGGCCGTGATGCCTGAGTCCACCTTTGCCCGTATCTACCAGGAAGTGATCAACTTCTGCAAGTGGCACGGCAACTTCGACCCCAAGACCATGGGCACCGTGCCCAACGTGGGTCTGATGGCGCAAAAGGCCGAAGAGTACGGCTCGCACGACAAGACGTTTGAGATCGCCGAAGACGGCGTGGCCAACATCGTGGACATCGCCACCGGCGAAGTGCTGCTGAGCCAGAACGTGGAAGCTGGCGACATCTGGCGCATGTGCCAGGTCAAGGATGCTCCTATCCGTGACTGGGTGAAGCTGGCGGTGACCCGTGCCCGCAACTCCGGCATGCCTGCCGTGTTCTGGCTGGACCCCTATCGTCCCCACGAAGCCGAGCTGATCAAGAAGGTGCAGACCTACTTGAAGGAATATGACACCAACGGCCTGGAAATCCACATCCTCTCGCAAGTGCGCGCCATGCGCTACACGCTGGAGCGCGTGGCCCGCGGTCTGGACACCATCTCGGTGACCGGCAACATTCTGCGTGACTATCTGACCGACCTGTTCCCGATTCTGGAACTGGGCACCTCGGCCAAGATGCTGTCCATCGTGCCTCTGATGGCCGGTGGCGGCATGTACGAAACCGGTGCTGGCGGCTCCGCTCCCAAGCATGTGCAGCAACTGGTGGAAGAAAACCACCTGCGCTGGGACTCGCTGGGTGAATTCCTGGCTCTGGCCGTCTCGTTTGAAGACCTGGGCATCAAGGAAAACAATGCCCGCGCCAAGCTGCTGGCCAAGACTCTGGACGAAGCCACCGGCAAGCTGCTGGACGAAGACAAGTCGCCTTCGCGCCGCACCGGCGAGCTGGACAACCGTGGTTCGCAGTTCTACATCGCTCTGTACTGGGCCCAGGCGCTGGCTGCTCAGACCGAAGATGCAGCACTGGCGGCCAAGTTCGCACCTCTGGCCAAGAGCCTAACCGAGAACGAAGCCAAGATCGTGGCTGAGATGAAGGAAGTGCAAGGCAAGGCTGCCGATATCGGCGGCTACTACATGCCCGACGTGGCCAAGCTGGACGCCGTGATGCGCCCCAGCGCCACCTTCAACGCCGCCATCGCGTCGGTGTAAGCCAGCTTGCCTCGCAGAGCGGGTTGCCCCGCCTGCGTGCAGGCAATGCCCCATAAAAAGCCGGTGGACCTGAAAAGGTCTCCGGCTTTTTTGTGTCCGGTCTCAGTAGTTGCTATATAAATAGAAGCTGCATGTGTATGATGAATAAGCGCTGTAGCTTGATTTCATTCGAATTTATGAAAGGCGCTCCATGTCGCTGTATCAATGCCCGTGTTGCGACTATTTCTCGCTGGATGAGCGTGGCGAGTACAGCATCTGCAGCGTCTGCTTCTGGGAAGACAGTGGCTGGGATGTGGACTGCCCGGATGAATACTCCGGCCCTAACCACATGACGCTGCGCGAAGGTCGGCGCAACTTTCAGTACTTTGGTGCCTGCGATTACCGAATGCTCAAGAGCGTGCTCCCACCGGCAGCGCGCAGCCGCTATCGACATAGTCCGCGTGTTCTGCGCAGAGTGGCATCAATCGGCGTGGGGCAGTGACCGTCTGGCCTCGTCAACCCAGCGCAGGAATCGTATGCCTGGGTGCTGACGCAGCAGCGGATAGCGTTGGCGGTGGTAGCAGTCCCAGTAACTGGCGGCCTGCTGCTTGCAGGTAATCACAAATTCGGGGTTTTCGGCAGCAAAGCGCCCGTAGCTGTTTGGCAAAAGTCTATGAGTCTGGGCTGCCAGATTCTCAGCAATTTCCAGCACATACTCGCCAGCCGCGCGGACCACAAACGGCAGCACCCAGTTGCAGCCGTGCTCCAGCAACTGGCGCAGACAGGCTTCGCGCACTTTACCGTTGGCGTGGCGGCTGCCCAGGCACAGGGCCAGTTGCTGTGTGGGGCCGCTGCTTTCTTGAATGCATTGCTGCAGCTCACGTTTGTCGTAGTACACGCGGTAGGGTGCATGCAGCAACTCGCCATTGATGCTTATCGTGAAGCCGGGGTAGGGCTCGAATGCCTGCGACTTGCCCAGTCTTTGCAGCAGCGCAGCGGCGGTATCGCTCAGTGCTTGCGGAAACCGCGGCTGGTAGAGCATGACGGATGCTGATTCTGGCGGTGCTTAGCGATTGAAGGGCGCACCGCCCAGCTTGGTGCCGGCCTTGATGCCGCGCTTGGCAAACCAGCCCTGGTTCATCTCCAGCACATAGCGCACGGGCTTGGCCGAACAGTGGGAGTCCTCGCTCATGGGTTTCATGTCGGCCAGATTGACGATGGTGCCGTCATCGGCCACAAAGGCCGCCGTCAGCGGCAAGATGGTGTTGCGCATCCAGAAGCACTGCACGCCGGGTACTTCGAAGACAAAGAGCATGCCTTCCTGTTGCGGCATCTCCTTGCGGAACATGAGACCGATCTCGCGCTGCTGCGGCGTGACGGCCAGTTGGGTATCGATGCGGTACATGCCGGCCGTCAGGTCGATGCGGCGCAGATTCGTCTGCGGCTGACCTTCGTCGCGGGCCATGGCCGGGTTGCCGAACAGGCCCAGCAGGGCGGTACAGGCCAGGGCCAGCAGCGGAGCACGCCAGCCGGATTTGGGGATTGTCTTGGTGGGGCGGTTCTTCATGAGCCTTGCATGCCAAACAGGAAGTCGGAAGTCACAAGCCTATAGCAATCCGCGTGGGTTGCGGCGCAAATCGCTGTCACAAATAGGCTGCCGGAGCCGGTCTGCAAAATGCAAAGCCTGCAGAACTATCCGTTCGGCAGGCTTTGGCGTGAGTCAGGTCCGGCGTACAGAAGCATGGCGTGCCGGTATCGCCAGACCGGCTTTCAGCGCGCGATCAGGCTGGCTTGTGCATCTTTTTGCTGCTGTGCTGCATATGATGCTTTTTGGCAGGTTTTGCCTTCATATGCTTGACGGTGGGCGCCGCTGCTGCTGCCGCAGGGGTGGCAGGCTGCGCCGGCGTGGCGGCTTGAGCAAAAGCGCCAGCAGCGAACGAACCAGCAATCAGGACAGCGAGTAGTTTTTTCATATATGCCAATTTCCTAAAGATGCGGCAATGCCAGGTTTCAGATTGAAGTGAGGAGCAGCCCATCTGTCCCTCACGCCCTCTCAACGGCAGCCCTGTGCCGCCGTTGAAAGATTTTTATGCGGCATTTCTTAAAATTTGCTTAGAGCAAGGTGCCAAAATCGGGGGCAACAAAATAGCACCAAAAAGGTGCGCCACCGCGCAGTATTCAAGACTAGGAGATTCCACAACATGAGCACGTCCCAGCACATCCAGGTTCCGCCGCAAGGGGAGAAGATCAGCGTCAACGCGGACAAGACACTGAATGTTCCGAGCCAACCCATCATTCCCTTCATCGAGGGCGATGGTGTCGGTGTTGATGTGACGCCGGTGATGCGCAAGGTGGCAGACGCTGCCGTTGCCAAGGTCTATGGCGGGCAGCGCAAGATTGCCTGGATGGAGGTGTATGCGGGTGAGAAGGCCACGCGGATCTACGGCCCCGATGTCTGGCTGCCCGAGGAAACCGTGGCCGCCGTGCGCGACTATGCCGTGTCCATCAAGGGCCCGCTGACCACGCCAGTGGGCGGCGGCATCCGCTCGCTGAACGTGGCGCTGCGCCAGGAACTGGATCTTTATGTCTGCCTGCGCCCCGTGCAGTACTTCAAGGGTGTGCCTTCGCCGCTCAAGGAGCCCGAGAAGACGAATATGGTGATCTTCCGCGAGAACTCGGAGGACATCTACGCGGGCATCGAATACGCGGCCGGCAGCGAGAAGGCGAAAAAGCTCATCGACTTCCTGGCCAAGGAAATGGGCGCCAACAAGATCCGCTTTCCCGAAACCTCGGGCATCGGCATCAAGCCCGTCTCGCGCGAGGGCACGGAGCGCCTGGTGCGCAAGGCCATCCAGTACGCCATCGACAACAACAAGCCCAGTGTGACCCTGGTTCACAAGGGCAACATCATGAAGTACACGGAAGGCGCTTTCCGTGACTGGGGCTATGCGCTGGCGCAGCGCGAGTTCGGTGCCGAGCTGATCGACGGCGGCCCCTGGTGCCGCATCAAGCACCCGAAGACGGGCAAGGACATCGTCATCAAGGACTCGATCACCGACGCCTTCTTGCAGCAGATTCTGATGCGTCCGGCCGAATATTCGGTGGTGGCCACGCTCAACCTCAACGGCGACTACATCTCGGATGCGCTGGCCGCGCAGGTGGGCGGGATCGGCATTGCTCCCGGTGCCAACCTGTCGGAGAGCATTGCCTGCTTCGAAGCCACCCACGGCACGGCGCCGCGCTATGCGGGTAAGGATTATGTGAACCCCGGCTCCATGATTCTCTGCGCCGAGATGATGCTGCGTCATATGGGCTGGCGCGAGGCTGCGGATCTGATCGTCGAGTCGCTGGAAAAAGCCATCCAGAGCAAGCATGTGACCTATGACTTCGCCCGTCTGATGGACGGTGCGACCCAGGTGTCCTGCTCAGGCTTTGGGGATGTGGTGATCTCGATGATGGACTGAGCTGAGCCGCCTGCCTGGCAGCTTTGAAGATCTGCCGGCACTGCCATCTCAGCGGCCGCACCGTCTCCACGGTGCGGCTTTTTTTATGCCTTCTTACCTGGCGTTTGTAGTCCTGAGGCTGGCGTGCAAAGCCTCGAAAGTATGTCGATGTGTATCGGCATTAAAGCGTGCAATACACAAATGGCAATTAATTTCAGGTGAGGCTATGGCTCCTTCATCCAATGACGGGCGCTGGTACTGGCTTGCAGTGGGGTTGCTGATGCTGCTCATGGGTCTGTACCTGACCATAGGCGGCGGCATTCTGCTCGGCAAGGGAGGCAGCTGGTACTTTGTGCTGATGGGGCTGGCGCTGCTGGCATCGGCCACACTGCTGCTGGCGCGGCGCAGGGCCGGCGCCCATCTCTATGCGCTGGCCTTTGTGCTGACCCTGGTATGGGCCTGGTGGGATGCGGGCTGGGAGTTCTGGCCGCTGGTTTCGCGTCTGATGGTGTTTGCCGTGCTGGGCCTGCTGGTGGCCCTGGGCTACGCACAGCTTGAGGCGGGCAAGCTGGTCATGAACGACTACGGACGCCTGGGAGCCGCAGTGTCGGTGGTGGTGCTGGGCCTGGGCATCGTCGCGACTGCCGTCAGTGCCTTCTCGCCCAAGGGCGTGATCGCTCCCGAGGTCACCGAAGTGCCTTCGGTAGGCTCCATGGAGATCAAGGCCTCGGACTGGACGGACTGGGGGCAGGGCCCCGCAGGACAGCGCTTTGCGGCTGTCGAGCAGATCAGCCGGGACAATGTCGGCAAGCTGGCTGTAGCCTGGACGGCACGCACCGGCGATGTGCCACAGAGCACGGGCTCGGGTGCCGAAGACCAGAACACGCCGCAGCAGATCGGGGAGCGCCTGTATGTCTGCACGGCCTACGGCAAGGTGCTGGCGCTGGATGTGGACACGGGCGAGGAGAAGTGGAAATTCGACCCCGAGGCCAAGTCACCCAACTGGCAGCGCTGCAGAGGTCTGGGTTACTTCGATGGCAATGAGGCCGCAATCAAGGCCTCGGGTGCCCTCGGCAAGCCCGGAGATGTTGCGCCAGGCTGCAGGCGTCGTCTGTTTCTGCCCACCATCGATGCGCGATTGATCGCGCTCGATCCCGATTCGGGCAAGCCATGCACCGACTTCGGCAAGGACGGCGTGCTGGATCTGACCCAGGGCATGGGCGAGGTCAAGCAGGGCTGGTATCAGCAGACCTCGGCGCCGCTGGTGACCGAGAACCTGGTGATCGTGGGTGGGCGCGTGGCTGACAATTTCTCGACCGACGAGCCCTCGGGCGTGGTGCGAGCCTTCGATGTGCACAGCGGCAAGCTGGTCTGGGCCTGGGACTCGGGCAATGCCGACATCACCGGGCCGCCGCCGCAGGGACAGACCTATACGCGCAACTCGCCCAATGTCTGGGGCGGCATGTCCTATGACGCCAGGCTGGGCCTGGCCTATCTGGGCACGGGCAATGCGACGCCGGACTTCTATGCGGCCCAGCGCACTGCGGAGATGGAGAAGAACAGCTCCGCCATCGTGGCCATGGATATCCGCACCGGCAAGCCGCGCTGGCTCTACCAGACCGTGCATCACGATCTGTGGGACTTCGACATCCCGTCCCAGCCCGCTCTGGTCGATGTGAGCAATGCCCAGGGCGGGGTGGACCCCGCGCTGCTGCAGGTGACCAAGCAGGGCATGATTTTCATGCTCAACCGCGAGACCGGCGAGCCTCTGGCAGAGGTGCAGGAGCTGCCCGTGCCGCAAGGCCATGTGCCGGGCGAGCGCTATGCGCCGACCCAGCCGCATTCCACGGGCATGCCCAATATCGGCAACCAGACTCTCAAGGAGTCCGATATGTGGGGCGCCACGCCCTTCGATCAGCTGCTGTGCCGGATTGCCTTCAAGGACATGCAGCATCAAGGCGTGTTCACGCCGCCAGGCATGGGGCCGACGCTGCAGTTTCCCGGTTCCCTGGGCGGTATGAACTGGGGCAGCGTCTCCATAGATCCGATCAGCCAGACCATGTTTGTCAACGATATGCGCCTGGGTCTGGCGAACTACATGATTGCGCGCGCCGATATGAAGCCCGGTGCCAGCGGCATCGAGATGGGGGCCGTGCCCCAGGAGGGCACGCCGTTTGGTGCCATGCGCCAGCGCTTTCTATCGCCGCTGGGCATTCCATGCCAGAAGCCGCCTTTCGGCACCATGACGGCCGTGGATCTGAAATCCCGGCAGATCAAATGGCAGGTACCCGTGGGCACGGTGCGCGACACCGGTCCTCTGGGCATTCCCATGTGGCTGCCAATTCCCATCGGCATGCCCACGCTGGGGCCTTCCATGGTCACCAAGTCGGGGCTGGTGTTCTTCGCGGGCACGCAGGACTTCTATCTGCGCGCCTTCGATAGCGCCAACGGCAAGGAGATCTGGCGCTCGCGCCTGCCCGTGGGCAGTCAGGGCGGGCCGATGAGCTATGTCTCGCCCAGAACCGGCAGGCAGTATGTGGTGATCACCGCCGGTGGCGCACGCCAGTCGCCCAAGCGCGGTGACTATGTGATCGCCTATGCCCTGCCGCAATAGCGAAAGCAAGAGCGACAGGCTGCGGAGCCGTCGGCAGAAGGATTTAAAAAGATAGCTTCCTGCGCTTGATGGATAAGGAACTCAGATTGAGTAGTGTCTGAGTTCATTGAAAAACAAGCGCTATAAGCTATGAATAAAAGAGTATCTGCCGCGCAGGCTACGCCACGCTGGCCGCGCCGCTCAGCGCGGTGGCAGCTCGCAGCCGTCGGGGCCGCAACTGGTGTCGGTGTCGCCGGCCTGCTGCTGATTGAGCTCGGCAATCTGCTCGGCCCAGGCGGCCAGTTGCTGCTTCCAGCCGTCGACATCGCCCAGCCATTCGCCGATTTCGATGCGCTGCACGGCGCGTTGGCCGGCCTGCTCGGGGTGGTCGAACTCCAGGGCCAGGGTGGGAAAGCCCTGGCCCTGCACCATGCCCAGCCATTCGCGGCTTTCGGCAATATGCTTTTGCGTGGCCGCGCCGCTTTGCTCGGCGTAGGCCGCGTCATAGGCCGCGCTGTCCAGACCGATGCCAGTTGCCAGCTCGCGCAGCACGGCGGGCTCGCTGATGCGGCGGCCTTCCACATAGTGGGCTTTCTGCTCGGCAGCCAGCATCTCCAGGCCCTTGCCTGCCAGCGCTTCGGCGGCCAGCAGGGCCGTGGTTGGGGGCTCGGAGTCCAGCGGCGCGCCAATGTCATTGAGCAGGCCGTTGAGATAGGCATCGCCAAAAGGCTGGCCCGTCATCTCGGCAATGCGCTGGTCGCTGGGCATGACTTTGTCACGCCAGTCTGCGGTGATGGTGCGCGTGTGGGCGCCAGTCAGCATGCCGCCGGCATGCCATTGAACCTCGATACCGGGCACCTCACGCGCGGCCTTGACCAGCGGGGCGGCGGCATAGCACCAGCCGCACAGAGGATCGAAAATATAGTGCAGCACCAGGGCGGGCAGCTTGGATGTGTTCATATTGGGCGACCTTGCAGGCCGGTAGATTTGCAAACAAGCTTCAATGTAAGCGCGGTAGCGGCGCTGGCGCCGTAATGGTTGGGTATGACCTTGGCGCCGGTCTTGGCAAAATGGCCGCATTGTCCTCAGCTTGTTTGCCTGCCCATGCGCCTGAATGTCACGCCGCCGCCCCAGTCCTCGCCAGAGTCCGAGCCTTCCCCGCAATCCGTGGCACGGCGCAGCACCATGCTGTTTCTGCTGTTCTGGCTGGTGGTCATGGCTGCGATGTATCTGGCCATGCAGCATTTCCTCAAGCCGGCCCAGGCCAAGGTCATGGCCGACGGCACGGTGCGCATAGAGCGCGGCATGGACGGGCATTTCCGTGTCAAGGGTTATGTCAACGATCAGCCCGTCACCTTTATGGTCGATACCGGTGCCACCTCGGTCAGCGTGACCGATGCGCTGGCCGAGCGTGCCGGTCTGGAGGGTGGCGAGAAGGTACGTTTTCGCACGGCCAACGGCGAACGCGACGGCCGCATCGTCACCGCCGACGAGGTCCGTATCGCCAGCCTGCGTGTGCGCGACGTGCGCGTGGGCACGGGCTATACGGGCGACGACAGCGAAGACGCCTTGCTGGGCCAGAACTTTCTGCGCTTCTTCGATGTGCAGATGAGCGGCGATGAAATGCTGCTGCGCCCGCGCAAGTGAGTGCCGTGAAGATACTGACCGTGATTTTGCGCACTTGTGCGAGTCATAGGCCGCGGCAGCCCAAAAGCGATCGCAGACTGGATTAAAGTAGGGCGCTTTGCCAACCGGCAAACAGGAATAGTGCGCTGTGCGTGGGCCTCACACGGGCCTCTTGCGGTTGCCGCACTCGCCGCTCATGGGTGAAAGACATGTTCCGGGACTGTTGCCATTCAATGGACCGCAGGCGAAAGCTGGCTGCGGCAGACGACACTCAATGGACTGGTTAACCCAACTCTTCAAAGCCCTCAACGATATTGTCTGGGGCGTTCCCATGATCGTGCTGATTCTCGGCACGGGTTTTTATCTGCAGATCCGCCTGGGCTTCATGCCGCTGCGCAACATCGTGCGCGGCTTTCGCATGATCTGGCGCAGCCGCCGTCCCGGCGACAAGGCAGATGGCGACATCACTCCCTATGCAGCGTTGATGACGGCATTGTCCGCCACCGTGGGCACGGGCAATATTGCCGGCGTGGCCACGGCCATTGCCGTGGGCGGCCCGGGCGCACTGTTCTGGATGTGGATGACGGCGCTGCTGGGCATGGCTACCAAGTATGGCGAGGTGGTGCTGGCGGTGAAGTACCGCGAGAAAAACGACCACGGCCAGTGGGTGGGCGGCCCGATGTACGCCATCAAGAACGGTCTGGGCAGCAAGTGGAAATGGCTGGGTACGCTGTTTGCCATCTTTGGCGGTCTGGCCGGTTTCGGCATCGGCTCCATGGTGCAGTCCAACGGTATTGCATCGGCCATGCACACGGCTTTCGGTCTGGAGAGCTGGATCACAGGCCTCGGCCTGGCCGTGCTTACCGGTGCCGTGGTGCTGGGAGGCATCACCCGCATCGGTGCGGTGGCCGAAAAGCTGGTGCCTGCCATGTGCGTGGCCTATGTGGTCTGCGTGCTCTATGTGCTGGGCGTGTACTTCGACCGCATTCCGGCTGCGTTTGCACTGATCTTCGAGCAGGCCTTCAGCCCCACGGCGGCCACGGGCGGCTTTCTGGGCTCGACGGTGCTGATGGCCATCCGCATGGGCGTGGCGCGCGGCATCTTTTCCAACGAAGCGGGCCTGGGCACGGCCGGCATCGCCCAGGCTGCTGGTGCCACGCGAGACCCCGTTTTCTCGGGGCTGGTAGGCATGATGGGCACCTTCATCGACACCATCATCGTCTGCACCATGACCGGGCTGGCCATCGTGGTCAGCGGCGTCTGGAATTCCGGCGCAACCGGGGCCGTGCTGTCCACCCAGAGCTTCGAGGCCGCCATGCCCGGCGTGGGCAAATATGTGCTGGCCGTTTCGCTGTCGGTGTTTGCCTTCACCACGATTCTGGGCTGGGCCTATTACGGTGAAAAATGCTGGACCTATCTGGTCGGCACCATCTGTGAAAAGCCCTTCCGCATCCTCTGGACCATCAGCGCCTTTGTGGGGGCCGTGGCCACGCTGGACTTTGCCTGGCTGGTCGCCGATACGCTGAACGCGCTGATGGCGATTCCCAATCTGATCTCGCTGCTGCTGCTCTCACCCGTGATCGTGCAGCTCACGCGCGAATACTTTGCGCGCCAGGATAGCCAGGCCTGATCATTTTGATAGCTTTAGGCGCTTGACGCACAAGTGCTGGAGCTTGACTTGACCTCACACAGGGCGCAGTTGTGCAAGCAGCTGCGCCCTGTGCAGTTTTGGGGCCGTGGCTGAAGCAGCCCCGCATATCTGCGAAAATACCTCCCACACAGGGAATGACTGTTGCGGAAAATATTGCCGCAGCCGTTGTGCGTATCGAGGCTCGATCCACGCCCTTGCTTCGTGGCCTGCCGGCTTCATCTTGAGATGAGACTGCAGGTTTTTCATGTTGCCGAGCCTCAGGTCGAATCGCCGCATTGTCGCGATTCCCGCTTTGCGCCCGACCACACGCCATTGCCCGGCAGCCATGCAGGCTGTCAGGCGTAGCCATGGATAGTCTGCCGTGTCCCACCGCCAGCCCGTTCGCGTTCCCGAACGTCACCAGTTTGATGCCCTGATCGATGCCCGCTCGCCCGCCGAGTTTGAGCAGGACCATATCCCCGGTTCCATCAACTGTCCGGTACTGAGCAATGCCGAGCGTGCCGAGATCGGCACCATCTACAAGCAGGTCAGCCCTTTTGAGGCCAAGCGTCTGGGGGCGGCCTATGTGTCGGCCAATCTGGCACGCCATCTGCGCGAAACCTTTGCCGACAAGCCTGCCAACTGGAAGCCCCTGGTCTATTGCTGGCGCGGCGGCCTGCGCAGCGGCTCCATGGTGACCTGGCTGCGTCTGGTCGGCTGGGATGCACAGCAGCTGGCCGGTGGCTACAAGGCGTTTCGCGGTCATGTGATCGCGCAGCTCGAAAGCCTGGTGCCGCAGCTGCAGATGCGCGTGCTGTGCGGCGCCACCGGCTCGGCCAAGACCCGCGTGCTGCATGCGCTGGCCCAAAGAGGCGAGCAGGTGCTCGACCTGGAGGGCTATGCCAGCCACAAGGGCTCCTTGCTGGGCGGTCTGCCCGGCATCGAGCAGCCCAGCCAGAAGCGTTTCGAGACCCTGATTGCCGAGCAGATGGAGACCTTCGATCTCTCGCGTCCCGTCTATCTGGAAGGCGAGAGCGCCAAGATCGGCCGCGTCGGCCTGCCGCTGGTGCTGGTGCAGCATCTGCACAAGGCTCCGGTCATCGAGGTGCGTGCGACGACCGCCGCACGCCTTTCCTATCTGCTGCGCGACTATGCCTACCTGGGGGACGATCCCGAAGTGCTGGCCACCAAGCTGGGCTGGCTCAAGGAGCTGCAGGGCAAGGAGACCGTGGGCCGCTGGCAGCAATGGGCTCGGGCCGGGGAGCTGCCTTCGCTGTTCGAGGAGCTGATGCTGCGCCACTACGACCCGCACTACGAGCGCTCCCAGTCGAATCACTTCGAGCAATGGCCCCGGCGCCAGGTTCTGGAGACAGACCAGCTCTCGGATGAGGCCATCGCCGGTCTGGCGCGGCAGATCATTGCGATGCAGGCGCGCTGAGCCAGGCCGCTTGTTCAAGCATGCCGGCTGAAACGGGCCGGTGCGGTGCGGACTAGTCCAGCTTCATCACCATCAGCACCTCGTCGAAATACTCGCCGTCCACATACAGGGCCGCAGGCTCCAGCCCATATTCGCTAAAACCTGCCTGCTCATACAAGCGTAGTGCGTTGCCGTTGCCGGCATTGCAGCCCAGCATCAGCTGTCGCAAGTTCAGCGCTCTGCCGTGCTCAACAGCCGTCTCCAGCAGGCGGCGGGCCAGGCCTTGGCCTCGGGCCGCCGCAGCCACGTACATGGCAAAGAGATTGCCCTTGTGCGCAGTCTTTTCTCCCTGCTCGCGATACATGCCCAGGGTGGCGCAGAGTCTGCCGTCTGCGTCAAAGCCTCCCCACATGGCTTGGCCTGGCGTGCTGCCGAAACGACTCAGTATCTGCGCATCGCCGAGTGCCCGTTCGCTGGCAGGTGTGGCACCGAAGGCGGTGGGGCATTCTGTCAGGGCTTGCAGGCGCAGGGCGCGATAACTGCAAAGGTCGGACTCGGTCAGTTGGCGTATGTCATATTGCATGGACCGAGTTTAGACATGCTCGGCAAAGATGGGCACCAGCGACAGCAGCAGCAGGCCGGCCATCACGCCGTTGAACATGCGCAGGGCCTGTGGAGTGCGCAGTGCGCGCCCCACGGTGCTGCCGAACAGGGTCCAGACGCTGATGCTGGGGTAGTTGACCAGGCCCAGAACAAGGGCCGATAGCATCAGATTGACGAAAAAGCCTTCGCGCGGTGTGTAAGTCGCCACCACGCCCACGGCCATGATCCAGGCCTTGGGATTGACCCACTGGAAGGCAGCTGCCTGCCAGAAGCTGAACGGGCGGCTGCCCGACTGGCCCTGGTCCACGCCGCCGGCACGGGCGATTTTCCATGCCAGCCAGATCAGATAGGCCGCGCCCACATATTTGAGCAGGGTGTAGATGCGGGGCTCGGCCTCGAACAACTTGCCCAGGCCCGCGCCGATCAGCAGCACCATGATGACCACGCCCAGACAGATGCCCAGCATATGCGGCACGCTGCGGCGATAGCCGAAAGTGGCCCCCGAGGCCGTCAGCATCACATTATTGGGGCCAGGCGTCACGGAGCTGACAAAGGCAAACATGGCCAATGGCAGGATGAAGGCAGAGGATTCAGGCAGAAATGACATGGTGAACCTTGGGGCTGCATAAGCGTTGTGCCTCTATACTAAGATCTGTAGTCAGTACACTATCAGTACACTTTTGCAGGCCAGTTGATGAGCTGGCCTGCTCTAATTGACCTGACACTTTGAGGAAGCACTTCATGCTGGATGCTCATATCGACGGCAGGGCAGCGACCCCGGCAGCCTTGCCTGTGGCCGCTACGGCATCCCTGGGCTGGCAGCCCATGCGCTCCAGTGCGGTGGGACTGGTGGAGCAGTTGGTCGAGCATTTCGGCGGGCTGATCCGCAACCACGGCCTGCGTGTGGGCGTGCGCCTGCCTTCGGTGCGGGCGTTGGCGGAAAGCGCAGGTGTCAGCCGCGACACCGTGGTCCAGGCCTACGACAAGCTGGCTGCCCAGGGCCTGGTGCAATCGCGGCGCGGCAGCGGTTTTTATGTGGCTGCCCAGCGCCGTGTGATGGAGCCTGCCGCCGTTGCTGCCGCCTCGGCGCAGCCGGCGGACTTCGACACCGCTTATCTGCTGCGCGGCATTTTTCGTGATGACAGCGCGGGCACCGGGGGTGCGGGCTGCCTGCCTTCGAGCTGGATGGACCAGGGTCTGATCACGGGCGCCATGCGCGCCATCACCCGTAACAATGCGCGGGCCGAGCAGAGCTTTCTCAGCTATGGCCATCCACAGGGCTTTCTGCCATTGCGCCAGCAGATCGCCTCGAATCTGCAAGCCCAGGAGGTGCCGGCCCATCCCGAGGCCAATCTCATGACGGTGGGCGGGGTGACCCATGGGCTGGATCTGGTCGTGCGCTGCTTTCTCAAGCCCGGCGATACCGTGCTGGTCGAAGATCCGGCCTGGTTTCTGATCTTCGGGCGGCTCAAGTACATGGGTGTGAATGTGGTCGGCGTGCCGCGCCTGCCCGGCGGGCCCGATGTGGCTGCCCTGGCATCGCTGGCCCAGAGCCACAAGCCCAAGCTCTTCATCCTCAACACGGCGGTGCACAACCCCACGGGGCTGAGCCTGTCTGCCGGCGTGGCCCACGAGGTGCTGCGCATTGCCGAGCGCCATGATTTCCTGCTGGTAGAGGACGACACCTATGCCGAATTCCTGGGCGCCATGCCGCTGAGGCTGGCGGCCATGGACAGATTGCAGCGCGTGATTCTGGTGGGGGGCTATTCCAAGACCTTGTCGGGCGGCCTGCGCGTGGGCTATATCGCGGCCAAACCCGAGTATGTGCACCGCCTGACCGACATGAAGCTGCTGGCAGGCCTGACCTCTTCGCTGCCGGCGGAGCAGATCGTGCACCATATTCTGGCCGACGGTTCCTTTCGCAAGCATGTGGACCGGCTGCGCGAGCGCGTGGACCGCGCGCGCGGTCGCTGTCTGCGCAAGCTCGAAGCGCTGGGCTGCCATGCGGAGTACGAACCCGTGGCCGGCACTTTTGCCTGGGTCGACTGCGGCGTGGATACCGAGGTGCTGGCGCGTCAGGCGGCGCTGAGCAATCTGCTGCTGGCTCCGGGTCTGCTGTTTTCGCCGCAGCAGGCAACCAGCAGCAAGCTGCGCGTGCCCGTGGCGATGGCCGACCAGACCGAGCCATGGAAGGTGCTGGAGCAGATCCTCCGGCAGCTGCGCAAATAGCGTCCTGGCCGGTGAACGGGCCCGGGCTTTGTTCACGATTGATAACAATCGCGCGCCTCTGGCGTGATTGAACACGTTGCATCTGCTGTTATGTTTGTAGCATGACAGCAGCACGAGCTTTGCCCCATGCCGCCGCAGGTCACTGCACGCGCGATTTCCTGCGTGCTCGCCCGCTCATGGGGCGGTGGCTGCTGTCAGGGCTTGTGCTTTGCGCTTTGGCCGCTTGTTCCAGTGCCCCCACGAATCACGGCGAAGTGAAGGGCGAGGACTTTCACTCGCGCGAGCTGCTGCAGTCCGACAGCAACCGCATGGCAACGCTGGCCATGAAGGAAAATCTGGAGAGCCTGTTTCTCATCATGGACAAGCTCTATCGCCGCAACCCCGCCGAATGGAAAAAGACCGCCTCCAGCCGGGAGGCGGCCATGACTTATGTGCGCATTGCCGTCATGGAGCGCCAGCCCTGGCATGAACTGCAGGACAAGCGCGATGTGGCAGCGCTGTCCCTGGCCTTGCAGCCCGAGTTCGCCGGAGACCGGGTCGCGGCCTTCGTCCATGCTGCAGCCGATATGCTGATCACCGCGCATGGCGGGCGAACCAGCTTCACGCTGATCGACGGGCTGGACCCGCAGCATGTCTTCAATGCAGCGCGCAATCTGGAGATCGCCAACTGGATTCTCAACTCGCGCAAGACGCCCGGTGGAAAGCCCTTGCTGCTATCGAATCAGATAGCGGAAGAGGGGCGCAACCTGAGCTTCGAGCGCGAGATGGGAAAGATCATAGGCCGGCTGGATCTGGTGGCGGATTACACCACCGAGCGCTATCGGCGCTCCGTCATCGGCTATGCGCAGGGATTGCTTGCCGGCCCGTTCATGCAGTTTTTGCCCGTTCGATAGAAGTTCTTCAGGCCTCACAGAGCACGATGGTGGCAATCGCGGACGAGTCTTCCATGGCACGCACGGCGTGGGGCATATTGGCTGGCAGATGCATGAGTTGCTTGGGCCCCAGTTCATGCACGGTCTGGCCGATGAGAACTTCGAGCCGACCTTCCAGGCATTGCAGGCTGACGCTGCCAGGCACGCGATGCGGCGGCAGCGACTGGCCCGAGCGCAGCACGACGCGAATGACTTCCAGATCTTCCGCCTTGAAGAGCACGCTCGAGTGAGCGGCAGGAAGCCTGGCTCCGTAAGGAGCGACATCCAGAGCTTGGTGGGTGGGCGTGGAGTGGATATGGTCCATGACAGCACCTGAGCGAAAGCGGTAATAAGGCATTCTCCCCCGAGTGGGGCCCAAGTTCAATCACCGTTTTGTGACAGCGCTGTAGGGCATCAGGCCTTATCGCCTCGTTTCGTTGCTCATCAGCGCTGTTTGGGGCGTATCGCAGAGGTCCGGGAACGGCTGGCAGCCGTCATGCCAAGTGTTGTAGATTCTCGGCAGGCATGGGGCTGAAGCCCGCTGTCGCGAACTCTGCAGCCCAGCGTTTCAGCAGGATCGAATAAGCGTTCAGGAAGAACTGTCGAGGAGCCTGAATCCGCCAGTTTGCGGGCAGGTAGAAGCAGCCGTCATGGCTGTCTTGCAGTGGGGCTGCAAAGTCGTATTGCAGGCTTTGCAAGGCGGCTTGCAATGACCGGGTCAGCATCACTTTATGCGCTGTGCTCCATGAAGCCTGCTCACAGCAGGGAAAGAAATAGCGATCGAGCAACTGCAGCAACTGCTGGGGATCATTGGGATCATAGGCTGCGAGTTCCTGACCCAGAGACTCTTCCCGATCATAGATATCGAAGGGCGCCAGCAAAAGAGACGGGTCGGCATGGAACTCGATGTCGCTGCCGGGGTGCTTGAGAGGCTCGGCCATGGTCAGAGGAATACAGAAGAAACAAGGCGACAGTCTGCCATTGAGCGGCGCTTCAACCCCGTATCCGCTCCAGCTATTTGCTCAAGCTGAATGCCTTGCGTCAGCGCCAGCTCGCGTGAATAGCTGATGACGTTGCTAGTGCAGCATATGTATTGCTTCCAGGCGTCCGAGCCGCTCTCGCCGCCAAAAAGCTCCGTCGATCTCGACGCCTCTGGGCCTGACCAGAGCGGGCCGCTGCCGCCACCTCAAGGGCATAAGGGCTGGGGACGCTTGTACAAATCCGGCTCATTTCTCCGTGCAGAGGGGGAAGGCGAGGCGTCGTGCGCAGCGGCTGGGAATGTCTAGCTGGATTTAATGATTCGTAAATTGAATCATTCATGCGGTTTAAACAATTGGACTTGAATGATTGAACGCTTCAGCATGCAGTGCAGGCACCGGATACAGGTGCCGCAGCCTGAACAAGGAGACAAGCATGAACAAGCGATTCTTACTGCGCGCCTGTGCGAGCGCAGGCCTGGCAGCCACCATGAGCATGGGCCTTGGCGGGACGGTGCTGGCTCAGGAGAGCTATCCCGCAGCCCCCATCACGCTGGTGGTGCCGTTTGCTGCTGGCAGCGGCACCGATGCGGTGGCGCGCGTGGTGGCCAACAAGCTGGGCGAGCGACTCAAGCAGCCCGTGGTGGTGGACAACCGGGCCGGGGCCAATGCCCAGATTGCAGCCGCGCATGTGGTCAAGGCCAAGCCGGACGGCTATACGCTGTTCATGACCACCAACACCTCGCATTCGGCCAATCCCTGGCTGGTCAAGGGGCTCAAGTACGACCCCATCAAGGACTTCACGCCCGTGGCCCGCGTGGGCGAGCTGCCGTTCGCGCTGGTGGTCCATCCCTCGGTGCCGGCCAGGACCGTGGCCGAGCTGATTGCCTATGCCAGGTCGCATCCGGACAAGCTCTCCTACGGCACGCCCAACAGCACCTCGCTGGTGGCTTCGGAAACCTTCAAATACATCACGGGTACGCAGATCACCGGCGTGCCCTACAAGTCCAGCCCGCAGGCATTGACCGATGTGATGGGCAACCAGATCCAGATGTATGTGGCCGATCTGGGTTCGGCCTGGGGCACGCTCAAGACCGAGCGCGTGCGCACGCTGGGCGTGACGGCGGCCAAGGGATCGCAGCTGCTGCCCAATGTGCCCGCCATCGGCAAGACGCTGCCGGGCTTCGACATCACCTCGTGGAACGGCATCTTCGGCCCGGCAGGCATGCCCAAGGCCATTGCCGAGCGCATCAACGGCGAGCTGCAGCTCATCCTCAAGGACAAGGCCGTGCAGGAGCAACTGGCCCAGGTCGGCTTCGAAGTCTGGCCCACGGCCACACCCGACGAGTTCGCGCTCTATGTGAAGGAGCAGCTCGCCAAATGGGGGCAACTGGTCAAGCAGGCCGGCATCGAGGCGCAGTGAGATGACGAGCATGCATAGCGATAGCCGTCAGGCTGCAGGCCGCACAGCGGGCCCGTCAGCGGGTCACACAGCGGTTACATCAGCCGGTCCCCTGGCCGGCGTCAGGATCGTGGACATGACCTCGGTGATCATGGGGCCGTTTGCCACGCAGATTCTGGCCGCCCTGGGTGCCAATGTGATCAAGGTGGAATCGCCCGAGGGCGACAACATGCGCCATGTAGGCCCCATGCGCAACCCCGGCATGGGCCCCATTTTTCTGCAGGCCAACCAGGGCAAGCGCTCCGTGGTGCTTGATCTCAAGCAGGCCGCAGCACGCCAGGCGCTGCTGCAGCTGCTGGCCGATGCCGATGTCTTCATCAGCAATGTGCGGCCCCAGGCCATGGCCAGACTCGGGCTGGACTGGCAGACGCTGGAGCAGAGCCATCCGCGCCTGATCCATGTGAGCTGCTGCGGCTTCGATCAGGCCGGCCCCTATGCGGCCAAGCCTGCCTACGACGATCTGATACAGGGGGCGACCGGCGTGCCCTGGCTGGCCCAGCAGTACGGCGGGGGCGAGCCGTCCTATGCGCCCATGACGCTGGGAGACCGGGTCACGGGCCTGCATGCGGTCTATGCGGTCACCGCTGCGCTGTATGCGCGTGAGAAGAGCGGCCAGGGCCAGGCGGTGGTCGTGCCCATGTTCGAGGCCATGACGCAGTTCATCCTGGGCGATCACATGGCCGGGCTGAGCTTCGAGCCGCCGCTGGGCGATGCCGGCTATGCGCGGCTGCTGACGCGCCATCGCAAGCCCTACCGCACCAGCGACGGCCATCTCTGCGTGCTGATCTACAACGACAAGCACTGGCACAGCTTCTTCAATGCCATAGGCCAGGGCGAGCGCATGCGCGAGCCCATGTTTGCCACCCACGGCCAGCGCGCAGCGAATATCGATGCCGTCTATGCAGAGGTGGCGAACCTGATGCGCAAGCGCAGCACGGCCGAGTGGCGCGCGCTGCTCGATGCGGCCGATGTGCCGAATATGCCCATGGCTTCGCCCGAGGACTTGCTGGCCGACCCCCACCATGCGGCCACGGGTTTTGTGCGCGAGATCGAGCATCCCAGCGAGGGGCGGCTGCGCACCACGGCCAATCCCACGCAGTGGAGCGCCACGCCCCCGGGCCGCGAGGCCAGCGCTGCGCCGCAGCTGGGCCAGCACACGCTGCAGGTGCTGCGCGAGGCGGGTCTTGGCGAGGCGCAGATCGCCGCGCTGCAGGCCAGCGGTGCCTGCATGCAGGCTTCATCATCCAACGATAAAAGAGAGACAGACATATGCCCCGCTATCTGATCCGCGAGCAGGACGTACAGGGCTACAGCCCCGCCAACCACCACGGCACGGTGAATCGGCGCCTCGTCAGCCAGGCCAATGTCGGCGCCCAGCACATGGAAGTGGTGCTCGGAACGCTGGGAAAAGGCGGTGGCGCGCTGCCGCATGCCCATCCGGGCATGGAGCAGGCCTGCTATCTGCTGGACGGCACGGCCGAGGTGGAGGTGCAAAGCCAGGGCCAGACCGAGCGCTTTGCCATGCAGCCGGGCGACACCTGCTTTTTTCCCGAGGACTGCATGCATGTGTTTCGCGTCACCAGCGACCAGCCCGTGCGTCTGCTGGTCATCTACAGCCCGCCCTATGGCGAGAACCCGGCGCGCGTGCGCCGACCTGATTGATAAAAAACAATAGCTGATAGCGCTTGTGAGACAGGCGCTTGAGGCGGATTTCATTGAAATTCAACCGATAGAGAGAAGCCGCCATGGATTTTTTATGGAGCGCCGAGCAGGAACAGATCCGGGACGCCGTGCAGCGGGTCTGCGCGCCTTTCGATGATGACTACTGGCTGAAGAAGGACAGGGACGGCGGCTTTCCGCACGACTTCCACCAAGCCCTGGCCGAAGCCGGCTGGCTGGGCATTGCCATGCCCGAGGAGTTCGGCGGCGCGGGCCTCGGCATCACCGAGGCAGCGCTGATGATGCACACCATCTCGGCCACGGGGGCCGGACTGTCGGGGGCCTCGGCCGTGCACATGAACATCTTCGGCCTGCACCCGGCCGTGGTCTTCGGCACGGATGAACAAAGACAGCGCTGGCTGCCGCCGCTGATCGCGGGCCGGGACAAGGCCTGCTTCGGCGTGACCGAGCCCAATGCCGGACTCAACACCCTCAAGCTGCAGACCCGTGCCGTGCGCGAAGGCGATGTCTATGTCGTGCACGGGCAGAAGGTCTTCATCTCCACGGCCCAGGTGGCCAACAAGATATTGCTGCTGGCTCGCACCAGGCCCGTGGAGGAGTGCAAGGGTACTGAGGGCCTGTCGCTGTTCTACACCGACCTGGACCGCAGCCGCATCGCCGTGACCGAGATAGAGAAGATGGGCCGCAAATGCGTGGACACCAACCAGCTCTTCATCGACGGCCTGCGGATCCCGGTGCAGGACCGCATCGGCGAGGAGGGCAAGGGCTTTTCGTATATCTTGCACGGCCTCAACCCCGAGCGCATCCTGATCGCGGCCGAAGCCGTGGGCCTGGGCCGTGCGGCCCTGGCGCGCGCCACTCAGTACGCGAACGAACGCGTGGTCTTCGACCGGCCCATAGGCCAGAACCAGGGCGTGCAGCACCCGTTGGCCCAGGCCTGGATGGGGCTAGAGGCCGCACACCTGATGGTGCAGAAGGCCGCTTTCCTCTATGACAAGGGCCTGCCCTGCGGCGCCGAGGCCAATGCCGCCAAGTACCTGGCCGCCGAAGCCTGTGCCAAGGCCTGCGAGACCGCCATCTTCACGCACGGCGGCATGGGCTATGCCAAGGAGTTCCATGTGGAGCGCTATATGCGCGAGTCGTGGATTCCGCGGCTGGCACCTGTGAGTCCGCAGCTCATCATGTGCTTTATCGCCGAGAAGGTGCTGGGCTTGCCCAAGTCGTATTGATCGGCCTAGCGGCAGGGGATGGTAGGTCAAGCAAACGAAGTGGTGCTGTTTCTGATAGCTACTTGCGCTTTCTGTGATTGGGCTAGAGGCTGATTTGCCTTGAAATCTGTGTTGCGCCTGCCTGGCAAGAGGAGATGGTGAGCGAAGCTAATGACCTGCTTGGTTTGTTTGCAGAGGGCGGGTCTCGGCCCGCCTGCCGCCTCACTTTCTTGCTTGTGCAAGAAAGTAAGCAAAGAACACAGTCCCTGCTGCCCCCGTCCCGCCGGCTGTGCCTGCGGGCAACCTGCGTCGTCAAGCTCTTGCGGCTGTGCGGCCCAACTCACTTCGCGGCAAGCCGCTTCGCTCAGACAAACGGCCGCAAATTTGATGACGATGCAGCTGCACTCTGCGGTGCAACTGTGCGCCACAAGAACTTGCCGCCGCAGGCGTGGGCACAAGGGGCAAGACCGGATGCGGGATAGCTTCTTTGGAAAACTAGTAGGTGCTATCGCAATCTTTAAAGCGCCAGAGGCCGGCTTCGTCGCAACTCATGCAGGCCGCCCGTATCTACCCGTGTGTCTGCGCCTGCGGCACGCGGTTCGGGCTGCGGGCAACGCTGCCGTAGGACAGCGTTGCATCGTGAACGGACTTGCCGCCGTCTGTCTGAGCGAAGCGGCGTGCCGCGCAGCGAGTTGGGCGGCAGAGCAGCCCGAATGGCGTGACGCAGGTTTGCCCGTAGCGAAGCGCAGGGACGCGGACAGTCGGGGCGTGTTCTTTTGCCTTCTTTGCTTGCACGAGCAAGAAAAGAAGGTCGCCCGCCGGGGCGAAATCCCGGCCTCTGTCGCTGGCGACAAAGCAATGCGGTTTTTGATAGCTGCTTACACTTTCTGTAATTGGGATAGAGGCTTATTTCACATGAAGTTTTTGTTGCTACGGCCTGCGGTGGAAGATGGAGGCCGAAGCAAATGATCGGCTAGGGTATGGTCTTGGCCAAACTTAGCGAAACATGATGAAAACCCATTTGCTGCGTTACTTTGTGGTCCTGGCCGAGGAGCTGCACTTCGGCCGGGCCGCCCAGCGCCTGTGCATCACCCAGCCGCCGCTGAGCATGGCGCTCAAGGCGCTGGAGCAGGATCTGGGCACGGTACTCATGGAGCGCGATGCCAAGAACGTGAAGCTCACGCCGGCAGGCGAGGCCTTTTTGCATGAGGCGCGCAAGGTGTTGGCTCAGCTCCAGCATGCGGCCGAGGTGGTGCGTGGCGTGGCCCAAGGGCTGCAGGGGCGGCTGGACATCGGCATCACGGGGTCCATGGTTTACCGCCAGGTGCCGGGGTTCTGCCGGGCCTTTCGCGCCGAGCGCCCGCTGGTCGAGCTATGCCTGCACGAGATGTCCACGCGCGATCAGCTGCAGGCCATTGCCAGGGGGCAGATCGACTGCGGCTTTCTCAACATCGGCACGCCCCAGGACGATATACGCACGCTGTCCATAGGCGAGGAGGCTTTTGTCTGCTGCCTGCCCAGCGACCATGCGCTGGCCCAGCGCGGCGAAATCGACCTGCGCGAACTGGCCCAGGATACCTTTGTCATGTTTGCGCGCGAGGTGGCGCCGGCCAACTACGACAACGTTATCGCCTGTCTGCAGCAAGCCGGCATCCATCCCCATACACGGCATGCCGCGCGCCAGTGGCTGACCGTCATGGCCCTGGTCTCTGCCGGTCAGGGCGTGGCCCTGGTGCCGGCCTGCATGCAGACCGTGGGCATGAACGGCGTGCGCTTTGCGGCGCTGCGCGGCAGCCGGGTGACCACGCCGGCAGTTCTGGCCTGGCGGCCACGGGGCATGCCGGCCGTGCTCGAAGCCTTTGTGGCCAGCGTGCAGAACCTGGTGCAGGCCGCACAGCCAGAACTCCCAGCCGCAGTCCGCTAGGCCAGGAACTGCGGTGCATCTCTTGCTGCTCAGCGAGAAAAGCAGCTCCATGGGGCCCGGTTTTCCCCGGCAGTCAAAGATGGCAAGGCCTGTGCTTCACCCGAACTGAATGCCTTGCGCCAGCGGTAGCTCGCGCGAGTAGTTGATGGTGTTGGTCGTGCGGCGCATGTATTGCTTCCAGGCGTCCGAGCCGCTCTCACGGTCGCCGCCAGTCTCTTTTTCGCCGCCAAAGGCGCCGCCGATCTCGGCACCGCTGGGCCCGATATTGACATTGGCCATGCCGCAGTCCGAGCCGGCCGCGCTCAGAAAGACTTCCACCTCGCGTAAATCGTTGGAGAAGATGCAGGAGGACAGGCCCTGAGGCACATCGTTGTTGAGCGCAATGGCCTGCTCCAGATCCTCATAGCTCAGCACATAGAGCAGCGGGGCAAAGGTCTCGTGGCGCACGATGCTGGTCTGGGCCGGCATGTCCACGATCGCCGGTGCCACATAGAAGCCCTGCGGAAACTGCTGCTCCAGCTGGCGCTGGCCGCCCGTCAGCAAATGACCGCCGTCTTTCAGCGCCTGACTCAGCGAGTGCTGCAGCGCCTCGAACGATGCCTGGTTGATCAGCGGGCCGACCAGGGTATCCGGCTGCAGCGGGTTGCCGATGCGCAGGCTGCGGTAGGCCGGCAGCAGCCTGTCCAGCAGCGGCTGTTTGACATCGCGGTGCACGATCAGGCGGCGCAGCGAGGTGCAGCGCTGGCCGGCCGTACCCACGGCGCTGAAGACAATGGCGCGCACGGCCAGATCCAGATCGGCTGCCGGCGTGACCACCATGGCATTGTTGCCGCCCAGCTCCAGAATGCGCTTGCCAAAGCGCGCCGCCACCTTGGGGCCCACGGTGCGGCCCATGCGGCTCGACCCAGTGGCCGATACCAGCGCAATCCGGGGACTGTCCACCAGGGCCTCGGCGACAGCTGCGCCGCCCAGCACGATCTGCGCCAGACCTGCCGGAGCCCGGTCGCCAAACCGGGCAATGGCGCGTTCCAGCGCCTTGAAGGTGGCCAGGCCCGACAGCGGTGCCTTGTCGGAGGGCTTGAAGATCACCGGGTTGCCGCAGACCAGGGCAATCGCCGCGTTCCAGGCAAACACGGCACTCGGAAAGTTGAAGGCTGTGATGATGGCCACCGGCCCCAGCGGGTGGTATTGCTCCATGATGCGGTGGCCGGGACGCTCGGAAACAATGGTCTTGCCATGCAGCTGACGCGACAGGCCCAGTGCAAACTCGCAGATGTCCACTCCTTCCTGCACCTCGCCCAGGCCTTCCTGAGCTATCTTGCCGACCTCGCAGCAAATCACATGGCCTATATCGGCCTTGGCGCGGCGCAGCTCCTCGCCCCAGAGCCGCACCAGCTCGCCACGCACCGGGGCGGGTACCAGGCGCCACTGTTTGAAAGCCTGCACCGCATGGTCTATGACTGGCGGCACCTGGGCACCGGGCAGGGCGGCCAGACTGGCCAGTTCCGTGCCGTCGATGGGCGAGTGCACGCTGATGTCCTTGCCCTCAAGAGCCTGCAGCTCTATGCCGCAGCGGCTCAGCACGGTCTGGAAGTCGGTTGCGGAGATGGCGGTCATGGCAGTCCCTCCTGATTGGTGTGAGATACAGGCTTCAGCCGAGCAGGCCTTCAAAGTAGGGGGCCACGCGGGTGTTCGAGAGTGCGGCCAGCGTGCATTGCTCCTGGCGCACAAAGCCCTGCTGCGGTAACTGGCCCGTGGCGAACAGCTCCACGGCGGCCAGCATGCCGGCCGAGGTCGTCAGCTCTATGGCCGTGCGCTGTCTGCCGCGCAGCGCCGCACCGAAGATGCGGGCGCCGCGCGTCAGCTGCTCCAGCCGGCCCGCGCGCTTGCCGCTGGCCATGGCGGCAACCACCACCATGTCTTCACGGCTGTGGGGCACCGCGCCTTCGAGCACCTGGCGCAGCAGATCACGGCGCTCGATCAGGCGCAGGCCGTGCAGCAGCAAATGCATGGCATCGCGGTGGCCGGGGTGGCGTATGGTCTTGTAGTTGAGGTTGCGCACGCGGCCCTGCAGCGTCTCGCACAGCGTGCCCAGACCGCCCGAGGTGTTGAAGGCCTCGAAGTTCTCGCCGTCCAGAATCAGCGGCTCGACCCCCTCCAGCGGCGGCACCAGCATGGGCTGGCCGTTGACGATGGTATTGCAGGGCTTGCAGTACTCGTTGATGACGCCGTCCACGCTCCAGGTGAAGTGGTAGCGCAGCGCATTCGTCGCATGGCGCGTGAGCGCGCCCACGCGCAGCTGCAGGTCGAACAGCTCGTCGAACTGCTGGGCCAGATGGCCGCCCAGCATGCCGATCAGGCCCGGTGCCAGTCCGCACTGCGGCATCAGCACCGAGCGCGCCTGCGCCGCCATGTCCTGTATGGCGCGCATGGCCGCCACATCCTCGGTCAGATCGAAGTAATGCACGCCCTGCCGCGCCGCTGCCCGGGCCACGCGCTCGGCACAGAAGAAAGGCAGTGCATTGATGACCAGAGAGTGCTGCTGCAGTGCGTGGGTCAGCGCCGCATCGTCCTCTATGTCTAGTTGCAGGGGGCGGACCTGCGGGTCGCTGCCGGGCGGGGGCTGCATGTCGGCCAGCGTGACGGTGGCTTCATGCAGCTCGGCAGCCATGTCGGCGATCGTTGAGCCGATCTTGCCGGCGCCGAGGATGAGAATGTTCTGTCCAGTCAGCTTCATCATGGAGAACTCCTTGAGAGCAACGCAGCGATCACTTCCTCCGGGGTCATCTTAAACACAGGGCGGCGATTTGCACCACTGTGGCAAGCGTCAGCAGGAGTCGATTTGCGTGGGCAGACAAGGAGTCTTCAGCAAGGGCTGTCCGCTTCGGAAAGAATAGCTGTCAGCGCTTGCGGAGTCAGAGCTGACAGCTTGACAGGCTTCAAGCCCGGAGGCCAGCTGTGACACCCGCTGCAGCAGAGCGGGGTCAGCTGGCCGGTGACCGGGTCTGGTGGTTAGTGCTTGTGCAGCGCGATGGTGATCAGGGCCGAGGAGTCGAGTTCGGCCTCGACCTCATGCATGGTTTGGGCGGGAAGAAACAGCAGCTGCCCCGCGCTCAATGTCTGGCGGCTTGCGCCCTGGATGACGGCGAGCTGCCCCTCCAGACATTGAATCGTCAGTTCGCCCGGCACCTGATGCGCAGGCAGGCGCTTGCCTGCCATCAACACCAGACGGATCACTTCCAGGGTGTCGGACTTGAAGAGTGCAGCGGTCTTCTGGTTTCCCAGCGAAGTGCCGTAGGGCTGCACTTCGACGGGAACCCCGGGTTGGGCGTGGGGCAGGGCCATGGTCTCAGGCCTTTTTCTGCAGCATCTTGATGACGCTGGAAAAGTCTTCGCTGCCGTGACCGGCCAGACTGTGCGCGGCATAGATGGAGCGCGCCATGCCGCCCAGCGGCGTGCTGGCGCGGTTGGCCGTGGCGTTGTCCTGCGCCAGGCCCAGATCCTTGAGCATCAGGTCCGTGCCGAAGCCGCCTGCATAGCCCTTGCTGGCCGGCGCGTTCTCATGCACGCCGGGGAAGGGGTTGTATTTTTCCAGGGCCCAGTTGCCGCCCGAGCTGCGACGCATGATTTCGGACAGCACCTTGGGGTCCAGACCGTTGGCTACGCCCAGAGCGATTGCTTCGCTGGTGCCCACCATCAGAATGCCCAGCAGCATGTTGTTGCAGATCTTGGCCGTCTGGCCCGCGCCGACGCCGCCCGCGTGGAAGATATTGGCCCCCATTTTTTCGAGCAATGGCTGGGCGCGTGCCAGCTGCGCGTCGCTGCCGCCCACCATGAAGGTCAGCGTGCCGGCAATGGCACCGCCGGTGCCGCCCGAAACCGGGGCGTCGATGAAGTCTATGCCCGCTGCCTGAGCCGCCTTGGCCACCTTCTGGCTGGTGGCCGCGGCGATGGTGGAGCTGTCGATGACCAGCGTGCCCTTGGCGATATGCGCGAGCAGACCGGCCGCGCCGTCGCGGCCCAGGAACAGGCTCTCTACATGCTGGCTGGCGGGCAGCATGGTGATGACGGCTTCGGCGCCTTGCACGGCTTCCTGGGCACTGGAGGCCGCCTGTGCCCCGGCGGCCACGACCTTGGCGATGGCCTCCTGGCTCAGGTCGAAGGCTTTGACACTGTGGCCGGCCTTGGCCAGATTGACGGCCATGGGCGCACCCATATTGCCCAGACCGATAAAAGCGATTTGCATGTCTGTCTCCTTGCTGTTATTGAATTGAAAGCGTCTAGCGCTTTATCCATAAGCGATTGATTGGTTTTTCGCTTAATTCTTGAGAATGGCACCCTTGTCAGCGAGCAGGCTGCGCAAGATGCTGCGGTGGCAATGCGCCTCGTCGTCGCAGTAGCAGCCCAGAGAAAAGGCGGAGCTGTGCGACAAGGCGGCAAGCAGGCCCAGGGTGCGATCGGCGGCGGGCTCGGCCAGTTGCTTGCGGAACTGCTTTTCAAACTGCTTCCAGAGCTTGTCGGCCTGTGCCTCCTGGCCGGCCGTGCGCAGCTTGATGGCCTCCAGGGCCTGCTGCATCAGCTCCACCTCGGGCGAGAGCTCGGGATACCAGCAGTCGTAGTAGTTGCGGCTTGCGAACTCGGCCTTGGGCACGCCGCGCGGCGGTCTGCGCACCGTACCTATGCGCAGGCCCTCGTCGGGGGCGCGTTCGCTGCCTAGCTGGACTATGCGTATGGCCATGAGGTCAGTCCTTTGTGCTTATTCGCTGTCGAAAATAGGATGTTTTCTGGGGGCGTCGGCATCAGCCGGTTTCGGGGCAGCCCTGGTGCGCTTGCGCCCGCTGCTGGTGCCCTGACCGGCAGGACTTTTTCCATCGCCCGGCTTCTTGCTATCGGTCTCGCTGCTGGCCTTGCTGCCGGTCTTGCGTTTTGGCGTGGCCTTTGCCAGCGGGTTGAAAGCCAGGGCTTCGCTGATCCAGTGCTGCCACTGTTCACGCCTGGCGTAGGCCGTGGGGCCGACGAGGAAGTAGCCGTCCATCAGTCCGCGTGAGGACAGCGGGCGCACGCCCGGCATCTCTGCAATCTGCGCATGACTGGCGGGGGGCAAGCGCACCAGCAACTCGTCGTTTTCCACGCCCAGGCACATCTTGCCGTCGACCATGAACACATGGCAGCCGAACATGGTCTTTTCTTCCACGGCTGTGCAATCCTGCAGCGCATCGCGCACGGCATCTATGAGCTGCAGGGTTTCAGGGGCGATGGGCTTGGCGGGCATGACGATCCTTGCGTTGCGTGATGGCAGCAGCTTAGCGAATGACCTCCGGAGCATCGCCCTCCAGCATGCGCCTGGCAATGATGACGCGCATGATTTCGTTCGTGCCTTCCAGAATCTGGTGCACGCGGGCATCGCGCATCAGGCGCTCCAGCGGGTACTCGCGGATATAGCCATAGCCGCCATGCAGCTGCAGAGCCTCGTTGCAGACCATGAAGCCGGCATCGGTGGCAAAGCGCTTGGCCATGGCGCAGTAGGTCGATGCATCACGCGCGCCGGCATCCAGCTTGGAGGCTGCGAGGCGCACCATCTGGCGTGCTGCGACCAGCTCGGTCGCCATATCGGCCAGCTTGAACTGCAGGGCCTGAAAGCTCGCAATGGCCTTGCCGAACTGCTTGCGCTCCTGCATATAGCTTTGTGCCTGGGTCAGTGCCCCCTGGGCCGCGCCCACCGAGCAGGTGGCGATATTGATGCGCCCGCCGTCCAGGCCTTTCATGGCGATCTTGAAGCCTTCGCCTTCGCGGCCCAGCAGGTTGTGCGCGGGAATGCGCACATTGTCGAAGCTGATGACGCGCGTGGGCTGGCTGTTCCAGCCCATCTTTTCTTCCTTTTTGCCATAGCTCACGCCGGCCGCATCGGCAGGCACGGCAAAGGCCGAGATGCCCGAAGCCCCGGAGCCGGCATCGCCGGTTCTTGCCATCAGCACCAGCACATCGGTGCTGCCCGCGCCGCTGATGAAGGCCTTGCTGCCGTTGACGATGTACTCGTTGCCCACCAGCTCGGCCCGTGTCTTGAGCGAGGCCGCATCCGAACCCGCGCCGGGTTCGGTCAGGCAGTAGCTGGCCAGCTTGCTGCCGCTGGTGAGCTGCTCGCCCCATTCGGCGCGCACGGCATCGGTGGCCCAGGTGCCCAGCATCCAGGTCGCCATGTTGTGGATGGTGATGAAGGCCGTGGTCGATGGGTCGACGGCCGCCATTTCTTCGAATACCAGCGTTGCATCAAGTCGTGGCAGGGCCAGGCCGCCAATGCTCTCCGGAGCGTAGAGGCCGCAGAAGCCCAGCTCGCCGGCCTTGGCAATCGCCTCGCGCGGGAAGATGTGCTCGCGGTCCCACTCGGCTGCATGCGGTGCCAGCTCGGCCTGCGCAAAAGCACGGGCAGTATCGGCAAAAGCGCGTTGATCTTCGCTGAGTTCAAAGTCCATTTCATGTCTCCTTTTTGTTCTATTCGTCTTCTGGCCCCCGACGGCTTTGCAGCTCAGTCCGGCGGCCCCTGGTGCAGCCAGCGCTTGAGCACCGCATCGCGGGCCGTGATTTGCTGCACCAGACAGCCGTGGTAGCGGCTGGGCCAGTCGGGCTGCGCTTCAAAGGCCTTCGTGGCCTGCTTGCACTGGGTAATGCGATGGCGGCTCCATTCGCCTTGCTCCTTGCGCAGAGCGGGGCGCTCATGAGCCGATAGCGCACGCATCACATCCCCGTAGAGAATCTGGTGGTCGGTGTCGGCTTGTTGGAAATCCTTGATGGCACAGGCATTGGTCTGGGCCGTGGTGCCGCCGGGCACGCAGTCGGCACCGGCCTGGGCCAGTGCGTGCTGGCTCAAGCTGGCTGTCATCAAAAGAGCTGCAAGCGATTGGCTGGCAACGGCTGCATGCCATGTGCGCCTGCTTTGGGGAGTGCGGATCGTCATGCCCGCATCATCGCAGCCCATGGTGGGCTGCAGGCGCTGTCGGTGTGGAATTGCCCGATTCATGGCTGTTCGCCGCCTTGCGCGTTCCTGGCCAGCGGATGCCACTGGTTCTTGAAGACCACGACCCGGCTCAGGGCCATGCCGATGCGGCAGGCAGCCATGTCTTCGGCCTCATGGACATAGCCATTGGGCTGGCAGCGCCGATCACGCTCCTGCGTCCACTCTTGCTGCTCGGTCTGCAGAGCCTGTGCGCTGTCCTGCGGCAGCCGGCGCTGCAAAGACAGATAGAGCACCTGCATGCTGCGTTCTATGACCTGGGCCTGGTGCTGCAGGCAGGCAAGCGACAGCGGCTGGCCAGACGGGCAATGCGGTGCCTCCTGATCACCATCCTGGGCTGCAGTTGCAGGCAGGTGGATGAGCAGCAGGCCGCTGACGGCCAGGGCGCAGAGCCGGGCCAGCGGCCGGGCAGAAATGCCGGCTGTGCCGATGGCAGAACGCTGAGATGGGAAACGGGACAATTCTTGAACGTACATGCCTGCCATCATCGGCAAAGCCGCCCAGTGCAGCCCGGGCCTTGCAAGAGGCAGGGCGGCACTGTCGGGTTTCATGGCCGGCTTACTTGAGGCTGATGGTGGTGTTCACACCGTGGCTGGTGGTGCTGTCGTCGAACCAGCGCGCCGTGATGGTCTTGGTCTGGGTGTAGAACATCACCACCTGCTTGCCGTAGGGGCCCAGGTCGCCCAGCTTGGAGGCCCGGCTGCCCGTGAACGAGAACAGCGGCACGGGCACGGGAATGGGCACATTGATGCCGACCTGGCCCACATCGATCTCTTCCTGGAACTTGCGCGCGGCCGCACCCGATTGGGTGAAGATGGCCGTGCCGTTGCCATTGGGGTTGGCGTTGATGAACTCGATGGCCTGATCGATGTCCTCGGCCGCGACCAGGCACAGCACGGGGCCGAAGATTTCCTGCTCGTAGATGCTCATGCCGGGCTTGACGCCGCTGAAGATGGTGGGGCCGACAAAATTGCCCTTGGCATAGGCTGCCACCTCGGGTTTGCGACCGTCCAGCTCCAGCGTGGCGCCGTCGGCCAGACCGCGTTCGATCAGGCCTTCGACACGCGACAGGGCCGCGCAGCTCACCAGGGGGCCGACATCGGTGCCGGGCTCGGTACCTCCATTGACCTTGAGGGTCTTGGACTTGGCCACCAGGTCGGGAATCCAGTTGCGGGCCTCTCCCACCAGAACGGCCACGGAGACCGCCATGCAGCGCTGGCCGGCCGCACCGAAGGCAGCGCCCAGCAGGGCGTTGAGCGACTGCTCCTTGTTGGCGTCGGGCATGACGATGGCGTGATTCTTGGCGCCCATCATGCATTGCACGCGCTTGCCGTTGAGGCTGGCGCGGTTGTAGACATGGGTGCCGACCTTGGTCGAGCCCACGAAGCTGATGGCCTTGATATCGGGGTGGTCGCAGATGGCGTTGACCACGTCTTCGCCGCCGTGGATGACGTTGAGCACGCCAGGAGGCACGCCGGCTTCCAGTGCCAGCTCGGCCAGGCGCATGGTGACGATGGGGTCCTGCTCGGAAGGCTTGAGGATGAAGGTATTGCCCGTAGCGATCGCCATGGGGAACATCCACAGCGGAATCATGGCCGGGAAGTTGAAGGGCGTGATGCCTGCACACACGCCCAGCGGCTGGTTCAGCGTATAGGTATCGACACCGTTGGCCACATTGTTGGCCAGCTCGCCCAGTTGCAGATTGCCGATGCTGGCCGCGTGCTCCACGACTTCCAGGCCGCGGAAGACATCGCCTTCGGCGTCGGGCAGGGTCTTGCCCTGTTCGGCCGTCAGCAGGGCGGCCAGCTCCTTCATGTTTTCGCGGATCAGCTGCTGCAGCTTCAGAAAGATGCGGGCGCGTGCGCCGATGGGCGTCTTTTTCCAGGTCTTGAACGCCTGCTTGGCATTGGCCACGGCGGCGTTGACCTCGTCGGGCGTGGCGAACGGTACGCGCGCCAGCACTTCCTGCGTCGCAGGGTTGACCACATCGCGCCACTGGGTGGTTTTGGATTCGACCATCTGCCCGTTGATGAGCAGCTTGACCGTGGGCGCCAGAACCTTGGCGGAAGTCGGTGCGTTCATGAGGTGTCTCCGTTGGTGAATTCGTTCCTCATGGTATGTGTGCGGATTTGCTGTAGCAATAGCAAACACTGCACATAGGGTGTGCAAATGTGCACAAGTGGATGCTATGTCTGCCAGCGCTTTGGAGCTTGTCGTGCAGGCATGGCTGCAGTACCTGCGGCGGCAAAATGCAAAAGGGCCCACCCGGGCCCTTTTGCCGTTCTCAGGTGCTCTTAGAGCTCGCTGAACATCTCGTCAAAGGCTTCGCTCGCGAAGTCGTTGCGCCAGGCCTTGTCCTTGTCCTTGGGCACCATGCCCAGGGAAAGTACGCCCTCGTAGGTGTAGCTGGCGGGGGCTGAGTATGCAGCTTGCAGCTTCTTGAGTTCGCCCTGCACCTGATCCAGGCTGAGCTTGTTGCGCACCATGCGTTGAATGCCCTCGGCCCAGGTCTCGGGGGTCTTGACCAACTGGCAGCTGAACTTCACATCGGTATTGAGCACGCCATGCTTGTCGAGCTTGGGCTTGGTGGCCGAGACGGTCTTGCACTGCGATTGCTGGCGCGCCTTTTGCACCGTGCTCATCAGGCTTTCCACGGGCGCACGCAGGGCGCTGCGCTGTGTCTCGGGGAACAGGGGCAGGGCCACGTCGGTGACTTCACGTGGGAAGTCCTTGTCGGCTTGCTTGAGTTCGGCGGCGTTGGCGTAGTCCGCGCTGCGGCCCGAGCGCAGGCGGTCCGGGCGCAGATAGTCATTGAGCTGGCTGATGGCCTGCTCGTCGTGATTGACCAGGGTGCGGATGTACAGCTCGGCAGCAGCAAAAAAGCGATGGCAGTCTTGATGGAATTGTTCATCTTTTTATAACGATTTAAAGGGGCTGAATCACGTGAAGTCACGTGAAAACAGCATGGAGGCCCTGGCAGGCAGGCGGCGCTGCGGCTTGGGCGGGAAGCTGCCGCACCGCCCTGACGCTTATCAGCGGGGGCTCATGGCATGCGGGCGTTCTAGAGGTGGGATGAAAGTCCGGAGAAACGCCTCGTAGCAAGTGTAACCCCGGGTCGAGGTCGTTTTCTGCACGCCTTTGGAGCTCTGCTGTCTATGTGCGGCCTTCTTGATCCGGAGCGAGGCAGGTCGTCGCGTCAATGAAAAAAGCCCCGTGCAGCCTGTGCTGACGGGGCTTTGCCGGTTGCGGGCGTATGCCTGTGCCGTGATCTATTTGATGGCCGAAGGTGGCTCTCAATCCAGGCTGATCTGGGCTTTTTCAATCAGCAGTTTGTATTGCTCGGACTTCTTCTTGGCAAATTGCTGCATCTCGGGCACGGTGAAGCTCATGGGCTGGAAGGCGAAGGTGGAGAACTTCTCTTTGACCTGCGGGTCCTGCAGCACGGCCACCACATCGCTGCGGATCTTGTCGCGCACGGCGGCATCCACGCCCTTGGGGCTGAGCAGGGAGACAAAGGAGTTCACATCCAGCTCGGCTGGGCCGCCGGCTTCGGCGACCGTGGGCACGTCCGGCATTTGCGCAATGCGCTTGGGTGCGGCCACGGCCAGATAGCGAATCTTGCCGCTTTTGTAGATGCCCTGGCTGGAGGGCAGGCTGGCAAAGCTCCAGCTCGGGTCGCCGTTGGCCACCGAGGTGAACAGCTGGCTGACCTCGCGGTAAGGCACATGGGTCATCTGGCTGCCCGTCAGATAGTCCAGCCATTCGCCGCCCAGGTGGCCGGGACTGCCCACGCCCCAGGAGCCGTAGCTGACCTTGCCGGGCTCGGCCTTGGCGGACTTGATCAGATCGCCCATGTTCTTCCACGGCGAATTCGTGGGTACGGCCACAAAGAAAGGGGTCAGGAACAGCGGGGCCACGGGGTCGAAGTGGCTCAGCGTGTTGAAGTTCTTGTTCTTGTAGAGATAGGGCAGGGCCGAGATATGTTCGCTGTCCAGTTGCAGCAGGGTATAGCCGTCGGGCTTGGCGCGGCGCGCGTACTCGATGGCGACAAAGCCGCCGCCACCGGGGCGGTTGTCCACGGTCACGCCCTGCTTCCAGCGCTGGGCCAGCTTTTCGCCAACGATGCGCAGCACGGCATCTGGGCCGCTGCCCACGGCAAAAGCCGTGACCACGGTCACCGGGCGGTTGGGATAGCTGGAGGCATCACCCTGGGCCAGCGCCTGGCCGGCTGCGACCAGCAGCGCCGCTGCGGAAACTATTGTTTTGATAGCTGTTTGCGTAGTTATGGATTGGCTTTGGTGCTGATTTTGCTCGTATTTCACAGTTTGTCTCCGGTGGGTGTTTTTAGGGACTGCAAAGCGTTGCTGGGCAGCCGCGTCCGGGGCGGCTGCAGTGGCGGGTCTATTGCGGAGCGTCGGGCTGGGCCAGAGGCGCTGCCTGGGCAAAGGCGGGCAGGGCGCTGCAGGCAGCATCTACGGCGCTGATCAACGGCCAGCGGGCCTGATCCACGCCAAAGCGGCGTGCGCTCTCGACCTGCGGAATCAGATAGACATCGGCCAGGCTCGGTGCTGCGCCAAAGCAAAAGCTGCCGCGTGTGCCATCCCGGGCCAGCAAGGCTTCGATGGCGTCAAAGCCGGCCGTGATCCAGGTGGTGCACCAGGCGTTGATGGCAGCCTCGTCGGCACCGAACTGCTGGCGCAGCGTCTGCAGGATGCGGCGGTTGTTGATGGGGTGTACATCACAGCCCACGATGGCCGCCAGGGCGCGCACATGGGCGCGTGCCTCGGGGTCGGCAGGCAGCAGTGCAGGCGTGGGGTAGCGCTCTTCCAGCCATTCGATGATGGCGGGCGACTGGATCAGCGTCTCTCCGCTGTCCAGCACCAGCGCGGGCACCAGGCCTTGCGGGTTGATGCGCTTGAAAGGCGCTTCGGCCTGCTCGTCCACGCGCAGATCGACAGGGAGGTAGTCGGGCGCGAGGCCCTTGAGATTGAGGGCGATGCGCAGACGGTGCGAGGTGCCGCTGCGAAAAAAGCTGTAGAGCTTCATGGTCTGCGCGCCTTACTCGGGCTGGCCCACGCTCAGGGCAATCTCGCCCACGCCTTCCACACGGCCTGTGATCCGGTCGCCAGGCAGCACGGCGCCCACGCCTTCGGGCGTGCCCGTGTAGACCAGATCACCGGCTTGCAGGTGATAGAACAGCGACAGGTCGGCAATGATTTCGCGGATGTTCCAGATCAGCTTGTTCACATCGGACTGCTGCTTGACCTGACCGTTGACGCTCAGCTCGATGAGGCCGGACTCGATCACCTTGCCGGCCATGGGCACGATTTCGCTGGCGATGGAGGACTGCTCCACATCCTTGCCCAAGTCCCAGGGGCGGCCCTTGTCGCGTGCCACCAACTGCAGATCGCGGCGCGTCATATCGAGGCCGCAGGCATAACCGTAGATATGTTCATGGGCTTGGTCGGCAGGAATGCGAAAGCCCGGTTTGCCGATGGCCACGACCAGCTCCATCTCGAAGTGGTAGTTGCTGGTCTCGGGTGGATAGGCCACGGTGGCGCCCGATTCGGTCAGCGTCTGCGGGGCCTTGGTGAAGTAGAAGGGACGCTCTGTGCTTTTGTCCACGGGGCGGCCCATCTCCAGCGCATGGGCGTGGTAGTTGCGGCCCACAAAGAACAGGCGGTTGACGGGCAGGCGTTGCTCGCTGCCGCGCACGGGCAGGGATTGCACGGGGGATGGTGCCCAGAGATAGTTGTCGTTGTAGTTGGCTTGGGTCATGTGTGATTCCTGATGGGTATCGGTGACTAGGTGCTTGAAAAAGACGCGTTCTATATGTGAGGCAGCCAGCAAGGGCCTAGGCGGCCCCGCCGCCCTGCAGCAAAGGCTGTCGTCCCCTTTGAGGGGGAAGACACGAAGCGGCTCAGGGGGTATCCGCCCTGTACGCGTGGACGGCCTCGAAAATCGGCGTATCGGCAAAACGGAACAGATCCAGCTGCGGTTGGTCGGCATCGCATTGCGCGCTGAACAGCTGCCAGGAGGGCACGACAAACATATCGCCGCGCCGCACCTGCCATTGGCGCTCGCCCACAGTCACCGTTCCCTGGCCGTCAAAGACCTGGAAGACGGCAGAGCCCACTTCGCGCTTTGGCCGGGTGCTGGCGCCACAAGCCACGCGGTGCATTTCGCAGCGAATGGTGGGCAGCACGTCGCGGCCATTGCTGGGGTTGGTGTAGCGCACGGCGGCATGGCCGGGGCTGACGGTGGCGGCATGGCCTTCGGCTTCGAGCGCCAGTTGCTCGCTCAGCGCGCGGTCGGTATCCACCCAGCGGTAGGCCAGCAAAGGCGTGCTCGGGCTGTTCTGCATATGCGCCACAGGGCTCAGCCCGGGATGGCCCCAGAGGCGCTCGGAGCGCGAGAACTCGGGCGTGGCACGCTCCTCGGGGTCCAGATGCAGGCGGCCATGCTCGAAGAACTGGGACTCGGTGTAGTAGGCAAACGGAATATCCAGCCCGTCTATCCAGGCCATGGGCTGGCTGGCCGCATTGTGGTGGGCGTGCCAGTTCCAGCCGCCCTGGGGTAGAAAGTCGCCGCGCGACATGCGGATCGAGTCGCCGTTGACCACGGTCCACACGCCTTCGCCTTCGACCACAAAGCGGAAGGCATGCTGGGTGTGACGGTGCTCGGGCGCATCTTCGCCGGGCATCAGGTACTGGATGGCAGCCCATAGCGTGGGCGTGGCAAACGGGCGGCCGCCCAGCGCCGGATTGGCCAGGGCAATCGCGCGGCGCTCGCCGCCCCGGCCCACAGGGACGATGCGACCGGCTTCATCCGCCAGCTTGAGCAGATTTTCCCAACGCCACAGATGAGCGGCTGCCTGGCTTTTTGGGTGGGCAGGCATCAGGCCGCCGATCTCCGTCCACAGCGGCACCAGCATTTCCTGCTCGAAGCCTCGGTACAGCTGCTCAAGAGCAGCTGTGGGCTCGGGTTGGCCGGGGGCTTCAAGGGCCGTGAGCTTTACCGGTGAGGGCTGGGCTTGCACAAGGCTCATGGTTTGTCTCTTTCTTTGGTATCTGCTTGGCAGTGCGTTGCTGCCTTGTCTGTCGGCTTGCGGCCTGAGATGGGGGCAAAGAGAGGCTGTGAATCAAATCAACAGCACACTGATGATTAGCATAATGTTGATCTGCATCAGCGATGATTGGGTTAAACCCGGTAGCAGGCCTGGCTCGAATCGGGGCGGCAGTCGTGCGAATATCGGGGTCTTTCAGTCATGGCCCTTCAACTGCCGCACGGCAGGGCGGGCCAGGCACCGGCCCTCAAGACATGCAATACCAACCCGCAGAACTAGAAAACTATCCCGGCTATCACATCCGCAGGCTGCAGCAGATCGCCGTAGCCGTGTTCATGGAAGAGACCGAGGAATTCGGCGTGACGCCCGTGCAGTACGCGGCCCTGTCGGCCGTGCTGCGTCAGCCGGGCATCGACCAGCGCACGCTGGCACGCAATATCGGCTTTGATACCTCCACCATAGGCAGCGTGATCGACCGCCTGGAAGCGCGCGGCCTGATGGCGCGCAATGCCAGCCCTGCCGATCGACGCGTGCGTTTGCTGAGCCTGACCGAAGAGGGGCGCAGCTTGCTGGTGGCAGCCGAGCCTTCGGTGCTGCGCGCCCAGCGCCGCATGCTGGAGCCTCTTCCTGACGACAAACGGGCACAGTTCATGGAAATGCTGTCGCTGCTGATCCACGAGAACGACGAGTTCGCGCGCGCCCCGAGTGCGGTGGCCCAGCGCAGTGCCGAGCGCAAGCGCAGTGCTGCCGTCAAGGCGGTCAAGGGCCTCACGGGCAAGGTGCAGGACAGCGTGAACGACTGAACCACGAACCGAGATCGCAAGGAAAGACATTGGACTGGGACCATCTGCGTTTTTTTGGCGAACTGGCTCGCAGCGGCAGCATGGCGGCGGCTGCGCGGCGCATGGGTGTCGAGCACACCACGGTGTCGCGGCGCATTCAGGCGCTGGAAAAGCAGCTCGGTGCCGTGCTGTTTGCGCGCGAAGGCGGCCAGTGGCGGCTGACCGAGGCCGGGCGGCAGTTGCAGGAAGTGACCAACACCATGCAAAGCGCGGTGGACGGGCTGGAGCGGGGGCCTCTGGCGCATGCAGCGACCGCCGAGGGGCTGGCCGGGCTGGTGCGGGTGGGGGCTACCGAAGGCTTTGGCACGCAGATGCTGGCCTCCGAGCTCGCCAGGCTCACGTTGCGCTATCCGCTGCTCAGCGTGGACCTGCTGGCGCTGCCGCGCATGCTGCATCTGTCCAGCCGCGAGGCCGATATCGTCATCTCGCTGGAGCGGCCAAAGCGCGGCTCGGTCGTGGTCACCAAGCTGACCGACTACCGGCTCTATCTTTACGGCCAGCGTGAATATCTGGCGCGCAAGCCCTTGGTGGCCAGAACCGAGGATCTGCGCCATCACAGCTTTGTGCACTATGTGGACGATCTGCTGTTCACGCGCGAGCTGCAATTGCTGGATACCTTGCACCGGCCCGAGCGTTTTGCGCTGCGCAGCACCAGCATTACCGCTCAATACGAGGCCGTGCGTGCCGGTGCCGGTCTGGCCGTGCTGCCGGCATTTGTGGCCGACAAGGACCCGATACTGAGCCGCGTGCTGCCCGAGCAGGCCTGTTTCACTCGCACCTTCTGGATGAGCATGCCCGTGGAGTCGCGCCAGATTCCGCGCATAGCCACGACCTGGAGCTTTCTGCGCGATGCCGTGCAAGGCATGCAGAAGCTGCTATTGCCGGATGCATGATTTTTGATGGCGTCTTGCGCTTCATGAGGGGCGGCCTGACTTCTGATTGGACCCTGCATCTTGCGCTGCATGGAGGCTGATCTGCGCTGCCAGACCCGTTGGGAGTCAGTCATGAGACGCCCTGAGCGCCGATGGACGCAGCCGCCATCGTCTTGATAACAGCGCGGATTGCACGCATATACTGATTCGACCGGATGACTCGGCGCCTGCGGCAAGGTCAGGCCTGTATCTGCCTCTGCCGCGCGCAGCGCTATGACCAGAGCGTATGGCTGCCTGTCTCCTTGCGCTGATTTTTAAGAAAGCAAAGCATGATCGTCACAACCACTCCCTCCATCGAAGGCAAACGCATCACCCGTTATTGCGGCGTGGTGGCAGGCGAGGCCATTCTGGGCGCCAATGTGTTCAAGGACTTCTTTGCCGGAATTCGCGACATCGTGGGCGGGCGTTCTGGAACCTACGAACGCGAGCTGCAAAAAGCGCGTGAAATTGCCCTCAAGGAACTGGAGCAACGCGCCGCCGAGGCGGGTGCCAATGCGGTGGTTGGCGTGGACCTTGATTTCGAGGTGCTGGGTCAGGGCAATGGCATGCTCATGGTATCGGCCAGCGGCACGGCTGTCGTCGTGGAATAGGCAGCCAGCGACTGAGCTGGCTTGACGCCAGGAAGGCTGCAAACCTATTCCATGTGCAATTGCACATTTTTGGACTACTTCGAAATTTATAGCGAAAAGTCGTTGTAGAATTCGTTTCATCGTAGGGGAGTCGCCAAGCTGGTTAAGGCACTGGATTTTGATTCCAGCATGCGAAGGTTCGAATCCTTCCTCCCCTGCCAAAATCCAAAACCCTGCTCATTGCAATGAGCAGGGTTTTTTGTTTGTGAGCTTGGGGTGCATGCATGCAAGCGAGCGAGCCCAAAGCTTTCAGTCATGCGCGATTGGGGCACTCAGGTTGCGCTGTTGCGCATCCAGCCTTGCTGAGCAGCACAAGGCGCAGTTGTCGGTGATTGGAGGCTGCTTGCAGTCTGGTGGCTCAGGCTTTGCCGAAAGCGACGCACCAGGTCAAGGGGTGACCTAGGGTAAGCACTTACCTTTTGCAGATATTTGCAGCAAACCAGCCAAACTTACCGAGTGTTTTCGCCGTATCGTCGGTGGCATCGATGGGTGCGGGAAAACAACCATTAGACTCTTCGCTCTTTTGTGTCGCTGTTACTCGACGAGCGCGCTTGGGTCCTTGTGAACGAGTTTGACTGCTCACTCGCAACAGAGATCTGGTTTCGGCCGGGTCCACTCTGATGTACCGCAGTGCACCCTTGCCATGGTCACAAGCGCAGGCAAGTGCAGATATGTTGATATATCTTGCCTGATTGAAACAAATGTATACATATTTGCCATCTGAAAAGACAAGCTCACTACCAGGCTGGGTTAGCTGACACAATGATTGGCTGTTAGGTGTCGCTGAGGTTCGCTCCACGCGTTTGGCTGAGGGCGAACAGCAACAGAAGTCGCTCGGCGCAAGGCATGGCTGCAGGTGGTGGCAGAGAGTTCTTGGGGTTTGTGTTTAACGCAGCGTTTGCGTAAGTGCACGGCAAGATTTGGATAGACAAGGTATGGAATATCGACTGGATGAAACGGACCGCCAGCTGCTGCGCCTGCTGCAGACCAACGCGCGTGCCTCGACCGCGCATTTGGCTCGGCAGATGAATCTGGCTCGGACCACGGTGGTCGCTCGCATCGCCAAGCTGGAGCAGGAGGGCGTGATCGCCGGCTATGGCGTTCGCCTTGGCTCGCGCATGGAGCAGTCTGCCGTGCGCGCCTATTGCGGTATCCGTGTTCAGCCCAAGACGGCAACTTCGGTGATGCAGGCGCTCAACCGCTTCACCGAGGTGGAAGAGGTGTCGGCCGTTAGCGGACAGTACGACTACATGGTGTTTGTGCGCTGCGAGAGCAATGAGAAACTGGATGCGCTGCTCGACCGTATCGGCCTGATCGACGGCATCCAGCAGACCTATACCTCGGTGGTGCTGAGCCGCAAGATCGACCGCCGCACCACGGCCGAGGTTGTGGGAGAGGCTTAGAAGCCCAGAGTCACAATCTGACGCTGATATGCAAAACGCCCGGTTTGAGCCGGGCGTTTTGCATTCTGTGGAGGAAGGAGAGCAGGGCTGCGCTCCTTCTCGACCACCTGGTGCGCTCAGTCCACAAAGACCTTGGGCGCGCCTGCCTCCATGCGGCCAATCACTGCAGCATCGCCAAAGCCGCTGTCGGCAAAGACCTTGAGTACCTGCTGGACAGCATCTGCCGCACAGGAAACAAGCAGGCCGCCAGAGGTCTGAGGGTCGGTCAGCAGCGCTTTCTGAGCGTCTGTCACGGTCGATGCCAACTGGATGTGCTCACCATAGGATGCCCAGTTGCGCCCCGATGCGCCCGTGAAAATGCCTTGCTCTGCAAGCGCCTGAACACCGGGCAGCACGGGGAGCTTGGCGCTTTCAATGCGTGCGCTGAGCTGGGCGCCACGGGCCAGCTCCAGGCCGTGGCCCAGCAGGCCAAAACCGGTCACGTCGGTCAGAGCGTGCACGCCGTCAAGCTTGGCAAGCTCGGCGCCGGGGCGGTTGAGCTTGGTGGTTGCATCCACCATGGCACGGTAGCCTGCATCGTCCAGCAGATTCTTCTTGAGCGCCGCTGAGAGAATGCCCACGCCCAGGGGCTTGCCCAGAATCAGCACATCGCCGTCCTTGGCATCGGCATTGCGCTTCATCTGCTTGGGGTTGACGATGCCGATGCCGACCAGGCCGTAGATGGGCTCCACCGAATCAATCGAGTGCCCGCCTGCCAGAGGAATGCCGGCATCGCGGCAGACCGATTCGCCGCCTTCCAGAATCTTGGCAATCACATCGTGCGGCAGCACATTGATGGGCATGCCCACAATGGCCAGCGCCATCAGCGGCGTGCCGCCCATGGCATAGATATCGGACAGCGCGTTGGTGGCGGCAATGCGGCCAAAGTCATAGGGGTCGTCGACGATGGGCATGAAAAAGTCCGTCGTCGCCACGATGGCCTGCTCGTCATTGATCTTGTAAACGGCCGCGTCGTCTGCGGTCTCTGTGCCTACCAGCAGGTCGGGGAAAAACTGCTTGGGCAGATTGCTTTTGGCCAGCAACTCCGACAGCACGCCGGGCGCAATCTTGCAGCCGCAGCCGCCACCGTGGGAGAGAGAAGTCAGACGCGGGGTCGCAGGGGAGGCTGTTTCTTGAGTGGTGTTCATGTCAATCCAGACGGCAAGCAGCACTGTTGTTGCTGCGGTAGTGATAGAGATGCTTGTGCTCTGCCGGAAGTTCATCCCGAATGCACAGTAGGCTCTCATTATTGACTGTCTGGGGTCTTGGTTTGCAGTCTATTGTCGATTCTCTGGGGGGTGTACCTGGAGAGGCATCAAGATGGCTCTGCGGTGTACCTGGCGTTGTTGGATATTATTTTTTGAATATTCGATAATCATATTTGTTAATGGAAAAATACCAGGAAGCTAGGTTTTTTATTCTCGACTGATATTTATCGGAAATCGGCGCGAGAGATGAATAGCATATTCATGCGCTAACGTATTCTTCAGATTGAAAAAATTTTAGTTGACCACCTTTAATATTGAAATAATCAAATAGTTAAAATAAATTGATTTGATCTTGTTGATAGATTATTTATAATGTAATTGAATGTGAAACGGGTGAGTTGGCTGGTTGTAATAGGGTTTTGCTTATGTTTTCATTTACAATCAGTCGATTGGATTTCAGTGCGTCTTGAGTCCAAAAGAACGAGGATTTATTTTGGACTCAGCCCCGTCTTCTGGTGAGATCACCGCACCACGTAGTTCACTTTCCGTTACTTTTGCGGTATGGAATGCACTTTTCCTGCGCGAGGCCGTTGCGCGGCTGAGCGCTACGCGCGGCGCCTGGGTGCTCATCGTGCTGGAGCCGGTGTTGCATGCAGGCCTCATGTTGCTTCTTTACACGGTTGTGCGCGCACGCTCCGTGGCTGGCGCAGATGTGGCTGTCTGGCTAGTCCTGGGGCTGACTAGCTATCTCACTGTGCAGAATGTCTTTCAGCGTGCCATGGGGGCGGTTGATGCCAACAAGTCATTATTTGCCTATCGCCAGGTTCGCCCCATTGATACCGTGATTGTTCGAGCGTGCCTCGAGGCAGTATTGGGCCTTTTGATATTGGTTGTGCTTCTTGGTATTTTGGCTTTTTTGGGGCACTTTGTTATTCCGGAATCACCGATGGAGGCTATGCTTTCCTTTATTGGATTGATGCTCGGTGCTTTAGGGGTTGGGCTCATCCTGTCCGTTCTAGGTGACTTGGTTCCTGAGGCTGGGAATCTGATGATGTTCCTGTTTCGGCCTTTGTATTTTTTGTCGGGTGCGATATTTCCGCTATCAGCGATCCCGGTTCAATATAGAGAGTGGGCTTTCTATAATCCATTCGCGCATGGGCTTGAATTGCTGAGGTCCAGCTTTTTTCCTGTCTATCACGCTGCTCCGGAAGCCAATTTCAAGTATCTTTATTGGTTTGCGGTAGTTTCAATTTTCTTCGGTCTGGCTTTGCAGGTTCGGTTTGCTCGGAGTTTGAGAGCGAAATGATTATTGTCAATGATGTGCATAAACGCTACCAGACCCCTCATGGTGTGGGGCGCTGGATTCTCAAAGGGGTCAATATCAGCATTCCGTCCAAAGTCAGTGTGGGCCTGGTTGGTCGTAATGGTGCCGGCAAATCTACGTTGCTCAACCTGATTGGTGGGATCGATGCGCCTACGCGAGGAACAGTGGAGCGGCGTTGTCGAGTGTCATGGCCCATGGGGTATGGCGGCGGCCTACAAGGTTCTTTGACAGGCCGCCAGAATGCCAAGTTTGTTTCTCGCTTGCATGGATTTGATTCCCCACATGCCATGGCTGAGAAAATTTCCTATATACAAGACTTTGCCGAATTGGGCTCATCCTTCGATGATCCCGTTCGCACTTATTCTTCTGGGATGAAATCACGCCTGCAATTTGGGCTGTCTCTGGCATTTGATTTTGATGTCTATATATCGGATGAGGCAACATCTGCCGGCGATGCTTCATTCAAGAAAAAAGCCTCTGAAGCGTTTCGGCACATTGCCGATCGTTCGGGCTTGATTATGGTGTCGCACAGCGATGGAACATTACGCCAATTTTGTCAAGCTGGAATATGGCTGCACGAAGGTCAAGCACATTGGTTTGATGATATTGAAGACGCGCTGAAAAATTATAAAGATAGTATTTCAAAATGACTGAGTTATTAAATAAAGAACGTTTTACGGGAATGCTTCGAGTCATTTGGCGTATGAAGGCATTGGCTGTTGCACTATGCGCATCTTTATTGGCGGCATTTTACTGGGGGGTAATTGCTTCCGATCGCTATGTTTCAGAAGCCCATGTGCTGATCCAGCGAACCGATATGGCAGCATCGCAGGCCTTGGATTTCGGGTCGCTGCTGGCTGGTGGCGATGGAATCTCGCGTGCAGACCAGATGTTGCTGCGCGATAGATTGCTCTCCGTCGATATGCTGCTGCAACTGGATAAGGATCTGAATCTACGCGAGCACTACAGCAGCCACGATCACGACATTCTTTCTCGCATGTTCTTCCATGATGCATCGCTGGAGTTCTTTCATAGGCATTTTCTCTCGCGCATCAGCGTGGAATATGACGAATATGCCGGTGTACTGGTCATTCAGGCCCAGGCTTATGACGCTGAAATGGCCCGGAAGATCACCAGCGCACTGGTGCATGAGGGCGAGCGTTATATGAATACGTTGGGCCACCAATTGGCCCAGGAGCAGGTGAACTTTCTTGAGAAGCAGGTCAAGGAGCGCGGTGAGCATGCGCTGAACGCGCGTCAGCGCGTACTGTCCTTCCAGAATGCCAAGGGTCTGATTTCGCCCCAGTCTGCCGCCGAGAACATTGCCGGCGTAGTCAACAAGCTGGATGAGCAGTTGACCGAACTTAGTGCGCGCAAGACTGCGTTATTGGGTTATCTGGCTCCTACAGCTCCTGCAGTCGTTGAAGTGGATCTGCAGATTCAGGCTGTGGAGAAGCAAATCAAAACGGAAAAAGCCCGTTTGACCAGTGCTAAAGGGCAATCGCTGAACAAGACGGTAGAAGAGTATCAGCGCCTGGAACTGGAGGCTCAGTTCCAACAAGACGCTTACAAGAGCGCTTTGGTTGCACTGGAGAAGGGCCGGGTAGAAGCAACGCGAACCTTGAAGAAAGTACTGGTGCTGCAAAGCCCGTCTATGCCTGAGTACCCGATGCGGCCTCGCCGCCTCTATAACATTGCCACCTTTATTCTTGGTGCCTTGCTGCTGGCCGGGTTGGTGCAATTGCTGGCTTCTATCGTGCGCGACCACCGCGACTGATTGTTTTGAATTTTTCGAGTTTCATCATGCAACGTTTTATCGCGCATACCTGTATCAGTTCGGCAGTCGCGGTGCTGCTGACTGGTTTGGTACCGGCTCAGGCACAGATCTCTCAAGCCAGTTCGAGGCAGGACACATCGGCGTCCAGTGTTGATCCTTTCCAGATCAATCAGGCGCTGGGATTGACCCCTTCTAGCGGAGCTTCCAGTGATGCTTCGGCAAGTCGCGGAACTTCTACAGTTCCCATGCAGGCCCCTGTGTTGCCGCAAGCACCCCAGACAGCCGACTACACGGCAAACCTTAGTAGCGATGTATTTGGCGCCAACCTGTTTACCGGCAACTTTGCGCGTGCCGGTGCGACGCAGTTCAACCCCGATTATTTGGTGACGGTGGGTGACCGTATCCATTTGCGGCTTTGGGGTGGTTTTACCTTTGACAGCGTGGCCGCTGTCGACCCACAGGGAAATATCTTCCTGCCTCAGGTCGGTCCCATCAAGGTGCTTGGCATTGCCAACAAGAATCTTCAGCAGCAGGTAGAGGCCGCAGTACGCCGTGTGTTCCGCGCCAACGTATACAGCTATGCCAGCCTGGCTGCAGCCCAGCCGGTGCGCATCTTTGTTGGTGGCAATGTCATGCGTCCGGGCCTGTACAACGGCACCAGCATGGACAGCTTGCTCAACTATCTGGACCAAGCGGGCGGCATCGACCCCGAGCGAGGCAGTTTTCTGACCGTTCAGGTCAAGCGCGGTAGCTCCGTGCGTGCCACTTTCAATCTTTATGACTTTCTGCTCAAAGGCCAGTTGCCGCTGCTGCAACTCAATGATGGAGATGTGATTTTTGTCCCGCCCATTGCCAACCGGGTGCGCGTTTCGGGTCTTGTGAACAATGCCAAGCGCTTCGAGTTTTCCCGTGGCTCCGAAACAGTGGCTGAGTTGATGCAATTGGCCAAGCCACAGGCCCAGGCAACCCATGTGCGGATTGCACGCAATACAGGTACAGTCAAAAACACGGAATATTACCCCCTGCAGGATGCCAATGCATTGGTGCTGCAAAACGGCGATGAGCTGGAATTCACTGCGGACAAGAAGCCAGGCACCATTACCGTGCGCGTCGAAGGCGAGCACATGAATTCCCAGGAGTATGTGCTGCCCTATGGCACCCGTCTGGGCTCTCTGATGCAGAACATTCAGACCTCGACAGACGCAGAGCCTGAAAGCATTCAACTCTTCCGCCAGAGTGTGAAGGATCGCCAGAAAGAGATGCTGGCTACCAGCTTGCGAAGCCTGGAAACGGCGCTGCTTACGGCGCGCAGCGGCAGCAGCGAAGAGGCCCGACTGCGCAAGGAAGAAGCCGATCTGACCCTGCAATGGGTGGAGCGAGCCAAGAAGGTGGAGCCCACTGGCCAGGTGCAAATTGCGCAGGCGGCGCAGCGCGACAATATGTTGCTGGAAAACGGCGATGTCATTCGCATACCGCGTAAGGACGGTCTGGTGCTGGTCAGCGGGGAGGTGCTATTCCCCAATGCTGTGGCATTCGACAGCTCTCTGAGCCTCAAGGACTATATCGATCGCGCTGGCGGTTTCACCCAGACAGCGGATGCTGCCCGTGTGGTTGTCGCGCACAGGGATGGCGCGTTCGAGCAGGTCGATACAGGCAAGCTTTTTGAAAACACCCGACTCAAGGCCGGCGATCAGGTGCTGGTGTTGCCCAAGGTAGACGAGAAAAAACGCCAGTTCTGGAAGGACATCACTCAAATCATGTACCAGATCGCCATTGGTGCGAAGGTTGTGTTTGGTCTTTGATTTTTTTGAATCGTTGAAGAGCTATGAAAAAAATTATTGTGGTGGGGCACCCTCAGTCGGGTTTTGAGAGTGTGGAGGAGTTGCTGCTGGACTGTGGCATGGCCGAGGCCAAGCCATCCAGGCGCGAAGGCTTTGTGCCGGCACAGATCAGTGAAACGCTGGTCAAAGTGCATGGTGCTGTTCCGGTGCAGCATGTGTGTGTTGCCGATCAGCTTGCGCAGATCGAGGTGGCGCCGGTCTGGCAGGGTCTGGCACTGGACTTGATGCTGGCCAATGTGGAGCAGCCTTTGTGGGGCTGGGCTGATGCACAGGCAGTCTATCTGCTGGATTACTGGAAGTCACAAGATCCTCAGACGGTGTTCGTTCTGGTGTTTGATGAGCCGCAAAGCGTGTTTACACGCCAGGCCATGGAGCATGCTGACGCGAATCCGCAAGAGCAGGAGGCCAGAGTCAATGGTTGGCTTGCCTATAACTCCGCGCTGCTGCATTTTCATTTGCGCAATCCTGAACGCAGCCTGCTTGTTCACGCAGCGCAGGTAAAGGCATCTGCGCAAAGCTATTTGCAGCAGCTCAGCTTGCATGTCGATGCCCAACTTCGATTGCCCATCGAAGAGGCGCAATCGTTAGCTGATCACGATAGCCAGGGTCTGGGGAATGACCTCATACAGGTCAGCGCTGGCCCGGTGGGCAAGCAAAAGCAAGCTCTTGATTGCAATCCTCTGGCTCAATGGCTTGCGCAGCAACTGTTGGAAGACTATCCGCAGGCTATTGAGCTTTATGAGCAGTTGCAGGCTGCCGCATCGCTGCCGCAGCGCAGCCAGCCGCAGACAGGGAGGCAGTTGGTCGCATCAAGCGTGCAGGCCAATCGTGGATATCAGGCCTGGTCGGCTTTTGTCGCGCAACAGGCTGCCATGCAGGCGCATGCCCAGCGCCTGCAGCAATTGGGTAAAGAGCTGGACGAACAAGCCCAGCAAGTGCAGCAGCGTGAGAGGCAGATTGAGCAGTTGAATCAGGCCGGTGCCAAAGCACGGCAGAGAGCACAGGAGCAGGAGCGCCTGCTGGCCGCCAAAGTCACTGAACTGCAGTCCAGTGGACAGGAAAATCAACTGCTGCTGAAGCAATTGCACAAAGTGCAGGAGGAGCTGGAAAGCCGTTATCTGCAGGCTATGCAGCAAGAAAAGGCCTTGGCAGAGCTGCACAAAGTCAAGACCGATCTGAAAGCTGCGCAGGAAAAGACCACCGCCTTGCAAGCTGATGGGCGGGAAAAGCAGACCTTACTTGTCAAAGCAAAGCAGAGTGCAGAGGAGCAGGAGCGCCTGCTAGCAATCAAGGTCACTGAACTGCATTCAAGTGGAGAGGAAAGCCAGTTGCTGCTGAAGCAACTGCACAAAGTGCAGGAAGAGCTTGAACGCCGCTATCAGCAAGCCATCCAGCAGGAAAAGGCTTTGACGGAGCTGAACAAAGTCAAGACCGATCTGAAAGCTGCGAAGGAAAAGAACGCGGCCTTGCAAGAAGCCGTTGGGCGGGAAAAGGAGACGTTGCAGGAGCAACTGCAGAAGGTGCAGCAGGAGCTGATAAGCCGTAAGGCCAAGGCTCAGCAGGAGGAAAAGACTCTAGCCGAATTACCAAGAGTCAAGGCAGAGCTGAAAGCCGCACAGGACAAAACCGTGCAACTGCAGCGAAGCGAAGAACAGCTGAAAAGACAATTGCAGGCTCAAGGCGCGAAGGCTTCTGCCGCTATTGATCTGGAAAAAGAAAACAAACTGCTGCTGACCCAATTGCACAAAGTGCAGGAAGAGTTGGAGCGCCACTTCCTAGAAAACAGCAAGCTCAAAGCCGCGCGGAAGCCGCAGCCACCGGTGTATTACGGTGCGGCGGATCGCGTGAAGCAGCAGCTCTCTTATCGCCTGGGCTCCACGATGATCAGGCAATCGCGCAGTATTGGCGGCTGGTTAAATATGCCATTTGCCTTGAGTGCCGAGACCAAGCGTTTTAGGCAGGACCAAGCAGCACGTAAAGATCTGAAGTTGCCCCCTATTGCCCAATATCAGGATGCGCATGAGGCTGAGTTGATCAAGCAGCATCTTTCTTACCGCTTGGGAGCACGTCTGTTGAGCAATACGAAAACACTGGGCGGCCGTATTTCCCTGCCTTGGAGCCTGTACGCGGAAGTGAAGGCATTCAGAAAAGAGCGCCAGTCGCACTGAAGTTTTGCATGCACAAATCGGAGCCGCTGAGTGTGGCTGAAATGGCAGAATTTTTATGAGTAGCCCAATGAATACCATCATCCCCTGGCTGGAGCATTTGAATGTACTAATGCCCTCAGGACATATTGCCCTGGTGGGGGCAGGCAACGGCAAAGGCGTTTGGGCGCAATGGCTGGTACATCAAGCCGGCAAGTCCAGGGTGACATTGATAGAAGCGGAGCCCTTGCAGTATGCGATGCTGCAGCGCACATTGAACGCGTTGGGCGAACGTGTTCGACACTGCGAAATACACAATGCCTTGGTTGGAGCACAACCAGGTACGGCTTCCTTTTTTGTCACCAGCAGCCAGCAGGAAAGTGGCCTGTTGGAGCCCCAGTCGCTCTTGAATCTTTGGCCGAATCTTCAAACCGAAGAGATTAGAGAGCTGAGCGCCATTACCCTGGACACGGTGTATGGTGATCTGGGTGAAGAGGCCGAGCGGCCACTCGGTGAACGACATTGGCTGATTATTGACTGCCTGCCAGCAGGGGAGCTGCTGCGCGCGTCCAGCAAGCTGGATCTGGTCGATGTAGTCATTGCAAGAGTCTTGCTTGGGGAACTTCAATCAGTGCCTGTTGGCGCAAGTCTGGAAGAAGTGGCAGAACTTCTTCAGCAAAAAGGCATGGTGCAGGTTGCACTCGAGGCCACTCGCCATCCAGGCATCGGGTATGCGTTGTTTGTGAGAGATGCACGGGCGGCCTTGCATGCCCAGGTGCAAACACATCACAGCGAATGCCAAAAGCTGCGTCTCGATGGCGAAGAGCAGGCAAAGTTGTTGCAGGAGTTCCAGGCGCAGATTGAGCGACTGACTCAGGCCAAGCTGATTGTGGAGACGCAATCGCAAGAGCGAGTTCAGCAGTTGGAGCAGCTCGGCAAGGTGCGTGATGAGCAAGCCAAGCGGGTGCAGGAGCATCAAGCGCAGATAGAGCAACTGACTCGGACCAAGGCCGCTGCTAACAAGCACTTGCAGGAGCGGGCGCAGCAACTGGAGCAGCTTGGCAAGGCGCGTGATGAGCAAGCCAAACTGGCGCAAGATCGTTTGGCTCAGATCGAGCAGCTGACTCAGGCCAAGGCCGCTGTTGACAAGCAATCGCAGGAACGAGCCCAGCAACTGGAGCAACTTGGCAAGGCGCATGACGAACAGGCTAAGTTGGCGCAGGAGCGTCAGGCACAGATCGAGCAACTGATTCTGGTCAAAGCTGCTGCCGAAAAGCTATCCGAGGAACTAGGTCAGCAGCTAGAGCCGCTCGGCAAGGCGCGTGACGAGCAGGTCAAGCTGGCACAGGGGCTTCAGGAACAGGCCAAGCAACTGCAACAGGCTATGGCTGCTGCCGAGATGCAGTTGCAGGAGCGAGCTCAGGAAATTGAGCATCTCAAAAAGCTGAGTGATGAGCAGGTTCAGTTATCGCAGGAGCGTAGGGTTCAGGTCGAGCAACTGACTAAAGCCAAGGCTGTGGCCGAAAAGCAATCACAGGAGTGGGCCCAGCAATTGGAGCAATTAGGCAAGATGCGTGATCGGCAAAGCGAATTGGCGCAGGAGCGGCAGGTGCAGATCGAGCAACTGACACAGGCTATTATTGCGGCTGAAAAGCAGTTGAAGGAGCGGGTCCAGCAATTGGAGCAGGTTGGAAAGGCGCATGATCATCAAAGAAATCTGGCGCAGGAGCGTCAGATTCAGATCGAGCAACTGACTCATGCAAAGAGAGCAATTGAAAGGCAGGAGCAAGAGCGAGTACATCAAGTTGCACTACTTAGCCAGAGTAAGGATGAGGGGGTTAAGTTGAACTTGGCTTATGAAGAAAAAATTCAAAAACTCGTTCAAGCTAAGAATGATGCAGATACGCAATTGAAGATAGCGACAGAAAAATTATTAATTAAACAAAAAGAGCTTATAAGACTTCAATTTGAATTGCATGAGATAAAGATAGATAAAAAAAATAGAGAAAAAATTCAGCTCGAATTGGATCAAGCAGAATGTCATATAGAAATGACTAAAGATATCTTATCGCGTTGGAACGGGGAGTAATTGTGCGTAGAAATATTCCAACAGCAAGATCAATAAATAGAATGGCGCGAGTCACTGGTGAAAACAGCGAAATTCTTTCAGAGTTGTTGGAGGTTAGTCGTGCTCAGTGGCGGCGTGGAGATTGGGAAAATCTTTCTCAATTAAAGGAGGGATTGCTAAGAAATAGTCTGAATCGAGCTGAACTGGCTATTTTGGTTGCAGTTGCTCTTTATCAGATCGGAAATATTACCAAAGCAAGAAAACTTATCGATATGTCGATGAGGTGGGGAGCGAGCAAAGAGCTGGTTGGGAGATTGTTGATCTCTGGTAGCTACATTAGTCTCAGTCGTTCAGCTAATTTTGTGGGTGATAGTAAGAGGGCGTTGTACTTCTTTGAAAAAGCAATTCTTTCTAATGATGAATATTTTCAAGAAAAAGCAGAAGTAATTTCTGTGAAAAATCACTTTCAAAAGAAAGATATTATTCTTTCAGAGAAAGAAAATAATGTTAAAGGGAAAAATAAGCTACTTTCGGGAAAAAGAATATTAATAGTTCTTTGGTTCCGAAATCTTTTGGGTGGTGGTCTTCATGAAAATGTGAGAGATACGGTAAATTCGATCCTAGAGTCTTCTGGTGAGCCCGTTGTTATTTGTCCGAAATCAGATTTCGGTGAGGAACTTCTTGCTAGCGGAATTCGCGTTATTCAGGTTGATTATGAGATTATTGGATTTGAAAAAGCCATTCATGATTGCTTAACGGGCTATGATCTAGTTCATTGTCATCCAGGGCCAAGTAGGAAGGTGGGTATAAGACTGGCTGAAATGGCCAATTGTCCACTCGTTATGACTGTACATGGAAGATGGGATGATGGTATTTCTGGTTATATTGAGAAGGTCGATCTTGTTGTCGTTGTTTCGCAATTTATAAGAGATAACTTACTGAGTAAGATTCCAAATGCTAAATCTAAAATAATTTTTATTCCAAATGGAGTAGATGTTTTGGAGTTTGGAAACGATGAATTAAAGGGTGAAAATTTCTGCGCATCTTTTGTTGGGAGAGTAGATGTTGATAAAAAAGATGGTATAGATCTTCTAAAAAAAATATGGGAAAAGCAGGCTGCCAAGGAAATTCCATTATTTAAATGGAGAGTGGCCGGTGATGGACCTTTGCTGATTGATTTGAAAGAATTTAGTAAAAGAACATTCGATAATGATGAACATATAGAGTATATGGGTTGGCTGAATAGGAAGTCTTTAGCGAGATTGCTTCATAAAACTCATTTTGTAATTGCAGCAGGTAGAAGTGGGATTGAATCTCTGGCTAGTGGCTGCTCTACAGTATTCTCCGGCCGAGAGGGTTTTATGTTGGTGAAAAACTGGAAAAATTTCACCGATGCTGCTTATAGTAACTTTGGGGGGTATGGTTCACATAATTTAGCTTCTTCTTTTGAAGAAGTAATTGATTTTTTAAATGAATGCTATACACCGTCTAATAAAAAATATGCTCTAAGCAGCAGGCTCATTAGCCAACATATAGAAAAATATTACAATAAAAGTTACGTTGGTGAAAAAATTATTCATCAATATGCAGGTTTAATAATGGGGAAATAAATGAAAGTGCTTACTGTTTTTGGGACCAGGCCCGAGGCCATAAAAATGGCACCTGTGGTTAAGGCTTTGGCCGCGAATACTGCATTGGATGCAAAAGTCTGTGTAACAGCCCAGCATCGCCAAATGTTGGATCAGGTTTTGGATATTTTCAATATTCAACCAGATTTCGATTTGGATCTGATGAAGCCGGGTCAAGATCTTTCCGACATTACGAGCAATGTCTTACTGGGTATGCGGGACGTATATAAACAGTGGCAGCCCGATATTATTTTGGTGCATGGTGATACCACCACCACCATGGCCGCCAGCTTGTCGGCATATTACGCCAAGATCAAGGTGGGCCATGTGGAGGCGGGTCTGCGCACACATAACAAATATGCTCCATGGCCTGAGGAAATGAACCGCTGCCTGACAGGGGCGATTGCAGACATTCACTTTGCTCCCACTCCTAAGGCACAAGCCAATTTACTGGCTGAAGGTGTGGCGCCTCATACTATTCATGTCACAGGTAATACCGTGATTGATGCTTTGCTTGATGTCGTGCAGCGTGTACGTACCGACACAGCATTGCAGCAGCGTTTTGCTGAACAATTTGGTTTCATAGACCCTGCCAAACGCCTGATTCTGGTGACTGGCCACCGCCGTGAAAACTTTGGTCAGGGCTTTGAAAATATTTGCCATGCGCTGGCTCAGCTTGCGCAGCGTAGCGACGTGCAGATTGTGTACCCAGTTCATTTGAATCCTCAGGTGCAGGAGCCAGTGCGCCGCATTTTGGGCAATGTCCCCAATGTGGTACTGATAGAGCCGCAAGACTATCTGCCCTTCGTGTATCTCATGGATCGTTGCACTTTGTTGATTACCGATTCTGGCGGTGTACAGGAGGAGGCCCCATCTTTGGGTAAGCCTGTACTGGTCATGCGCGATACTACGGAGCGTCCTGAAGCAGTGGATGCTGGCACAGTCAAGTTGGTTGGCACTAATACTGAAACTATTGTGCAGCAAGCGACGGAACTTCTAGATAGTTCTGTTGCTTACCAAGCCATGGCTCGCGCCCATAACCCTTATGGTGACGGCCAGGCAGGAACACGCATTTCCCAGCTATTGCAAGCTTTCGCTTAATTCCTTTTCTTTCTCTCCATTTCTTTATTTGGAAACTGTCAGTATGTTTGAAACCATCTCAATGATTGGCTTGGGCTATATCGGCCTACCTACCGCCACTTTGTTTGCATCTCGCAAGAAAAAAGTAATTGGTGTGGACGTCAGCCAGCATGCAGTGGATACGATTAACCAAGGCAAAATTCACATTGTTGAGCCAGAACTTGACATTCTAGTACATGCTGCTGTTACTGAAGGTTGGCTGCGTGCAACTACAAAGCCTGAAACTGCCGACGCATTTTTGATTGCTGTACCAACACCTTTTAAGGATAATCATCAACCTGATTTGAGCTACATTGAAGCTGCAGCAAAGTCGATTGCTCCAATTCTGCGAAAAGGCAATTTGGTAGTACTTGAATCAACCTCGCCTGTGGGTGCCACGGAGCAAATGGCAGCTTGGTTAGCAGAGGCGCGTCCTGATCTCACTTTCCCGCAGCAGGTGGGTGAGAGCGCTGATGTGCAAGTAGCCCATTGCCCTGAACGTGTGCTCCCTGGGCACGTAGTGCGTGAACTCGTCACCAACGATCGCGTTATCGGCGGCATGACTAAGAAAGCAAGTGAAATGGCCGTAGCCTTGTACAAGACTTTTGTAGAAGGTGATTGCATCATTACCAATGCTCGTACAGCGGAAATGTGCAAATTAACAGAAAATAGCTTTCGCGATGTGAATATCGCGTTTGCCAATGAACTGTCGATGATTTGCGACCAGTTAGATATTAATGTTTGGGAGCTAATTGCACTTGCCAATCGCCATCCACGTGTCAACATTCTGCAGCCAGGTGCAGGCGTTGGTGGTCACTGCATTGCAGTGGACCCATGGTTTATTGTTGCGAGTAATCCAGAGCAGGCTCGCCTTATTCGCACTGCTCGCGAAGTAAATGATCATAAACCTGAGTGGGTGCTGGATAAAGTCAAAGGCGCAATCACCGATGTATTAAAACATAATCCATCAAGAAGCCTCAAAGACATAAAGATCGCTTGCTTGGGATTAGCATTTAAGCCTGATATTGATGATTTGCGAGAAAGCCCTGCAGTTCAAATTTCGAAGAATATACAAAAGATCGGATGCACGACATTAGTTGTTGAACCAAACATTGATGAGCATCATCAAGTGATGGAAAATGGATTTCTTTATAGGGAATTGGGTGTTGCCATGAGGGAGGCAGACGTGATTTGTATTCTCGTTAAGCATAAGGAATTTTTGCGAGATAAAAATCATATACGTGAATGTCAAAATATAATTGACGCTGTGGGCCTTCTGGGTTAATTAGGAGTAAATTATATGAATGAGCTGCTTACTAAAAAAGCATTTTCTGCGTATTTAAATGGAAATTATGAGACTTCTTTGAAGTTGTACGAAAAACTTTCTAATATTTTTGGTGAGCAGCTCTTTAAATATAATTTAGATCTTTGTAAAAAAAATATCGCATTGAAGGGTAAGAGAAAAAAGTCGATAAAGGCTTTAACGCTTTTGGATGAGTTTTCGGAGACCTGTTTTTCGCCTGATTTAGATTTGGAGCGTTTAGATAGAAAGAATTGGAAAGAACAAATTGAGTCCGGTGATTTTGATTTTCTATTTTCTGAATCAGCTTGGAGAGGAAATGCTGAAACTTGGTCGTATGCGCTAACAAAATTTCACGGAAAGCATGGAAGTGATCTGAAAGCTGCTTTGGATTTCTGTAAAGAAAAAGGTATTCCGACAGTTTTCTGGAATAAAGAAGACCCTGTTAATTTTGACGTATTTATTGAGGCAGCAAAGTACTTCGATTTTGTTTTCACCACGGATGAAGGCTGTATTCCAAGATATAAAAATGAATTGGGGCATGATAGAGTTTTTGTGTTGCCTTTCGCCGCTCAACCGACACTTCATAACCCCGTTATTAATAAAGACAGAATAAGTAAAGTTGCATTTGCCGGAAGTTGGAATGGCACAAAATACCCGGCTCGGGCCCGCTGGCTGGAGACAATGTTTGATTATCCTATGGAAAATGGGATATTGGATATTTACGATAGATATGCGTCCTCGCATGACGCAAAACTAAAATTTCCGGCAGAATATAATTCTGCAGTTATTGAGGCGGTGCCTTATTCTGAAATTTCTGAAAGAGTTTATAAAAAATACTCTTTGATGATCAACGTGAATTCGGTTGAGGACTCTCCAACAATGGTCGCTCGTAGAATTTATGAGCTTTCTGCATGTGGAACACCAATTATATCCAATCCCTCACCTGCATTTAAAGGAAAATTTTCAGATATAGTTGAAGTTGTTAATTCTAAAAATGATGCGGCTGAAAAAATTGAATATATTCTAAATAATGAGATGAATGCATTGAGTAGGGGAGTCAAAGCGATTCGCCTAGTTCATACACATCACACTTACCGTCATCGTTTAGTTGAGATTTTTAATAAAATAGGTCTTCGATCCTCATTGAAAGTTGAGGCAGATGGAATTTCCGTAATTATTGTTTCGAAGCGCCCTCATTTCTTACAGCAAATCTCAAAGCTGATGAACGAGCAAGTTGCTAAAAAAATACAAATTATATTTGTTATGCACGGCGAAGGGTTTGATGAGCTTGAAATAAGAAACGCATTCTCCTCCCGATTTGAACTGAAAATTCTTAACGTTCCCTCGGAAAATACCGTGCTGGCTGACGGTTTAAATTTGGCTCTAGAGAATGCCGATATGCCTATCGTCGCCAAAATAGATGATGACGATTATTATGGGCCATCATATATTTCAGATGCTTTACTTGCTCTGAAGTATTCAGATGCCGGTGTTGTGGGTAAGGGGAGTTATTTTTGTTATGTTGAAAGTATCAATAAAACAGGTATACGCTTTCCCGGCAAGCATTATAGGATGGTAAAAAGGGTTCACGGTGGGACTTTGGTCTGGGATAGACGGAGGACAGGAGATATTCAGTTTGAAAAAGTGAGGCAGGGGACTGATTCATTATTCATTAAGTCAGTTTTGGAAAAGAAGGTAAAAATCCTATCGACAGACCCTTTTAACTTTGTTCATATGCGATATTCGGACTCTGCACAGCATACTTGGAAGATAGAGGATGATGAATTCATCTCTAAGCTGCACAACTTAAAAGAAGGTCTGGATTTTTCGGGAATTTACATTTAATAAATTTATATAATTAATTTGGGGTTTATGTGGAATTTTATTTTCCTCATAGATCCCATGATATTTATATAAGCCTATATATAAAAATATGAAAGCCTTAGCAAAAGTATTTAATAAATCAAATGTTTCTATCAAATACTCTCTGATAGATAAAGAGTCTGATAATCTATTTGTTTTCTTTAATGGTGCTGCTGATAGATCGAAGGCTTACCCGCATTTTCAGAGAATTAGTTGGGCTTCTGAGTTTCCGGGGAATTGTCTCTATATTTCCGATCCGTTGCTTGAGCAAAACGAAAATATATCTATTGGATGGTATGCAGGTGGGAGGGGGTATGATGTCGAGTCGGCAGTTGATGCCTTAATACTTGATGTATTAAGAAGTAGGAAATTAAAAAAATTATTTTCTTGGGGATCTTCTGCGGGGGGGTACGCAAGTTTACGGCTGGCCGGTAGGATGGAAAATGTCACTGCTGTTGCTATTAATCCACAAACTGATATTTTGAAATATCATGAGCGTCATGTGAATGAGTATTTTCAGGTCGCTTTCCCAGGTGAGGGCGGTAAAGGAGTTGCTATTCTTGAGAATGGCGAGAATTTTAATTGCTTGAGGCCGCCTGTGGCTAGCTCTGAATACTTTCTAATTCAGAATGTCAAGGATTTTTTTCATTACAAGAATCACTATCTTCCTTTTTTGGATTTATCAAGAGAGAAGAATTTTTCATCTCAATTTAAAACGTGGATCTATGAAGATTCAGCTGGCCATGGACCAGAAAGAAAAGAAATGGTGTCTGAAATTCTAAAAGAACTTTTAGTTGATTAACAAGGGGCTTAAGCGAGCAGGCGATAGAGATTTTCTTATATGTCAAGAAGCTAGATACTTTTAACAGGAGTTATATAAAATGGAAAGTTTAAAGTTTTTTGATGGTTTACGCTTGCGCGCTGTTAGGAGGAAAATTGCAGCTAGATGTTCTGAGTGTATTTTTCATTTTTCGAGGGCTATGAGGAATGTGTTTGTAAAACAGGTAATTTTTATAATATTTTTTGTTATTTGTCAAAATTCTGCTTATGCATGGGTTGAGAATTTTGATAATGATCTTACGAAAATAGGTAGCGACCTTGCTCGACATAAATTGATAAAATTAGTTCCTGGGCAGGGTATCGATGGGTCTAATGCGATAAAGATTAAATATATAGGCAATGAGATTGGAAGTCAGCGGATAGTGCTTAGAGAAAATTTAGAGAATCCTGGGTTGGCCTATTCGCTTTCTTTTGCAGTTAGATTTTGTGAAAATTTTGACTTCGCAAAAGGAGGCAAGCTTTTGGGGCTCGGACCTTTAAATCCTGTTGCAGGCGGCGAGAAAACTACACCGCTAGGTTGGAGTGCGCGATTAGAGTTTTATAAAGGTGGGCAGTTGATGACATATGTGTATCATCAAAATATGCCGAGAAAGTATGGTGATACAAAAAAGGCAGGAGATTTTAGGTTTGAACCTGGTCGATACTATAAAATTAGAATGAACGTCATATTGAACGAGCCCGCTAGTCAAGAAAACGGAAAAATTTATGTTTTTGTCGATGGGAATGAGGTCATCAGACATGAAGGGATTAAATTTAGATCTGTTGAGGGACGAGATGGGTTAATTCAAAAATTTTTATTTAGTACTTTTTTTGGAGGACATTCACCTGAGTGGGCACCCAGAACGGCAGATGGGCAATATAAAGTGGAGTGTGCATATTTCGATGACTTTTCTATTAACGAGTTGAAAAACTAATCTTCTGATTTTATGAAAATTTCAATTGCAGGTACAGGGTATGTTGGCCTTTCCAATGCCATGTTGCTGGCGCAGCATCATGAGGTTGTGGCGCTTGATATTGACGAGCGTAAAGTAGCTCTGCTCAATGACAGGAAGTCTCCTATTGTGGATGCCGAGATTCAGAGTTTCCTGGCAGAAAAGAAGCTGAACTTCCGTGCCACGCTAAATAAGCAGGATGCCTATATTGGTGCGGACTTTGTCATCATCGCCACGCCTACGGATTACGACCCTCAAACGCAGTACTTCAATACCAAGTCAGTGGAGTCGGTGGCACGAGAGGTGATGGCCATCAATCCGGATGCGGTGATGGTGATCAAGTCGACAGTGCCTGTGGGCTTTACCAAGCGTTTGAAAGAGCAGCTCGGTTGCGAGAACATTATTTTTTCGCCGGAGTTTCTGCGTGAAGGCAAAGCGCTGTATGACAACCTGCATCCCAGCCGCATCGTGGTGGGGGAGCGTTCCGAGCGCGGTCAGCAGTTTGCCGATCTGCTGTGCGAGGGAGCCATCAAAAAGGATGTGCAGGTATTGCTGACGGACAGCACCGAGGCCGAGGCCATCAAGCTGTTTGCCAATACCTATCTGGCCATGCGCGTCGCGTATTTCAATGAACTGGATACCTATGCGGCTGTGCATGGGCTCGATACGCGCCAGATCATTGAAGGCGTCAGTCTCGACTCGCGCATTGGCGGGCACTACAACAACCCATCGTTTGGTTACGGCGGTTATTGCCTGCCCAAGGACACCAAGCAGTTGCTGGCCAACTATGCCGATGTTCCGCAGAGCCTGATGCATGCGATTGTGGAGTCGAACCGCACCCGCAAGGATTTTGTGGCGGACGATATCCTGAAGCGCAGTCCCAAAGTGGTGGGTATCTACCGCCTGGTGATGAAGGCAGGCTCGGACAATTTCCGTGCTTCTTCCGTCCAGGGGGTGATGAAGCGCCTCAAGGCCAAGGGTGTCGAGGTGGTGGTGTATGAGCCTGTGCTCGATGCTCCCGATTTCTTCCACTCTCGGGTTGTCAAGGATTTGTCGGAGTTCAAGCAGATTGCTGATGTGATTGTGGCTAACCGCGTGGTGGATGAGCTGGTCGACGTGCCGCACAAGGTCTATACACGTGATTTGTTTGGTGGCGATGCGTGAGCCGTCATTTGTTCATTAAAGGTTTGCAACGATGAAGGTCACAAAAGCAGTTTTCCCGGTCGCGGGCATGGGAACCCGTTTTCTACCTGCCACCAAGGCTAGCCCCAAGGAGATGCTGCCAGTGGTTGATAAGCCGCTGATTCAGTATGCGGTGGAAGAAGCCCTGGCTGCGGGCATCAAGGAAATGGTGTTCGTGACAGGCAGAAGCAAGCGCAGCATCGAAGACCATTTCGACAAGGCCTACGAGCTGGAAAATGAGCTGGAGCGTCGCGGCAAGACCGAGATGCTCAACTATGTGCGCAGCCTGATGCCTTCAGACATGAAGTGCGTCTTCATTCGCCAGGCTGAGGCCTTGGGTCTCGGTCATGCCGTGCTGTGTGCACAGCCTGTAGTGGGCAATGAGCCGTTTGCCGTGTTGCTGGCTGATGATTTGCTGGATGGCGAGCCGGCGGTGATGCGCCAGATGGTGGACGTGTACGACTACTACAAGTGCTCGGTGCTGGGTGTGCAGCAAGTGCCGCGCGAAGACACGCGCAGCTACGGCATCGTGGATAGCAAGCCTCTCAAGGAAGGCCTGGAGGCCGTGCATGCGATTGTGGAAAAGCCAAAGCCTGAAGAAGCGCCTTCCACGCTGGCCGTGGTGGGGCGCTATGTGCTTACGCCGCGTATCTTCCATCATCTGGCGCGCCTGGGTCGGGGCGCTGGTGGAGAGATCCAGCTTACCGACGGGATTGCCGAACTGATGAAGGAAGAGCAGGTGCTGGCCTACCGCTATCAGGGCAAGCGCTATGACTGCGGCTCCAAGATCGGCTACCTGGAAGCCACGCTGGCCATGGCACGCAAGCACCCTGAGGTGGGGGAACAGTTCGAGGCGCTGCTTCAGTCGCTGCGAGACTAGAAAGCGTTAGCGCAATCCTTACGATCCGGTCCGAAGTACGACGGCAGCCGTTTTGCTGTTTACGCTTCGGGCTGCGTTTCCTCAGGGTTGTGTCGCTTGCTCTAAAAGCATAGCTACTGGCGTTCGTGCTTGATGGGTTTCATATAACAAATCGTTTGAAACCATTTTGGGACGTGCGCAGAAGGCTACTTTTTCAAGAGCTAATGCAGGCAAGGCCTGCAAAATGTGATTTGACAAGGATGAAGTTTTGAGTGTGGATACACCCATTTGGCAGGCGCTGAGATCCAGGGCTGCCGTTTGCGAGCAAACGCTGAATCTGCAACAGGCACTGGGCAGCCCTGGCCGGTTTGAGTGTTTGAGCTTGCAGGCACCTCATGTTTTGCTGGATTGCTCCAAGTCCTTGTGGGATGAGGCTGTGCTGGAGGCCTTGCTGCAATTGGCCAGGGAGGCCGGTTTGGCGCAGCGGCGCGATGCTTTGTATGCCGGGGCCGTGGTGAACGAGACCGAGCAGCGCCCGGCCTTGCATGTGCGCTTGCGTGCTCCTTTGGCGCCGCAGAGCTGCTCCATGCCGGAGGAAGAATGCCACGTCGGCCTGCGCGCCATGCTGACTTTGGCGCAGCAGTTGCGTGAACAGGCTCGTTTTACGGATGTGGTGCATATCGGCATTGGCGGCTCGGGCTTGGGGCCAGAGTTGCTGCTGCAGGCACTGCAACCCTGGTGTCAAGGCGGGCCGCGTGTGCACGTGGTGTCCAATATGGACGGCCATGATCTGCAGCAGGCGCTTCAAGGGCTGGAGCCCGAGCGGACATTGTTCATCGTGGCTTCCAAGTCCTGGTCCACGGCCGAGACACAGCGCAATATGGCATCGGCCAAGGCCTGGGTATGTGCGGCTGGTGATCTGCATTGGCCGGATCACTTTGTTGCCGTGTCTTCGCGCGAGGATATTGCCCGTCAGAACGGCTTTACGCAGACGCTGCATATCCCGGAGGGAATTGGCGGGCGCTTTTCCATCTGGTCTGCCGTTGGATTGCCAGTGGCTCTGGCCGTTGGGCCGGCGGTTTTCGAGCGTTTACTGGCCGGTGCAGCGGAGATGGATGCGCACTTTGCCCAGGCACCGCTGGAGCGCAATGCGCCGGTATGGCTTGGTTTGCTGGATGTGTGGTACGGCAGTTTTCTGCGTATGCCGGGGCGCTGCGTTGCGCCGTATCACCATGGTTTGCGCCGACTGCCGGCTTATCTGCAGCAGCTCGAGATGGAGAGCAATGGCAAGCAGGTGCGTGCAGATGGCACGCCTGTGGGCTATCCAACAACCGGCATGGTTTGGGGTGAGCCCGGCAGCAATGGTCAGCATGCTTTCTTTCAGTGGTTGCACCAGGGAACCCAGCGTATTCCGGTGGAGTTCATTGCCGCTCGCACGGCGGCCCACGGCTTGCCCGAGCATCAGGAGGCCTTGCTGGCCAATGCACTGGCCCAGGCTCAGGCGCTGATGCAGGGAAGCAAGGCAGGGCCTGGGCAACTGGCCGGGCATCAGGATTTTCCGGGCAATCGCCCTAGTACCTTCATGTTGCTGGATGCATTGACTCCCGAGTCGCTGGGTGCCTTGCTGGCCCTGCATGAGCATCGGGTGTTTGTGGCAGGCACGGTATGGGGTATCAACAGCTTTGACCAGTGGGGGGTGGAGCTGGGCAAGACGCTGGCCAGGGACTTGCGCGCGCGCATGGACTCCGGCGATCTGTCGGGGCTTGATGCTTCCACGGCGGGATTGCTGGCGTATTGCTGCCCGGAAACGGAGCAAGTCTGATGAAGGCCTTGCGTGGTTTCCTGCATCTGCTGCGCGGCGATTTTGCCCGAGCCCTGGCCGAGGCTGGAACTAGCTCTTTGAATGGGCTTAATAGCTGGTTGCCCTGGGCGTATTACCGGATGGGCATGTATGCCACGGTGGCGGCACTGCCGCTGCAGCCGGGTCGCAGGCGCCATGTCATGCCTGCCGTGGTTTCTCTGGCCGCATGCGGCCAGCATGACCGCGCGCGCAAGATGCTGGCGGCGGCGCAATGGCGGGGGACTCCGGCACGCTTGCGCGTCGCATTGGCCGATGCCTTGGCGCCTTTCATGCCTGTAGAGGCTCTGCAATTGCTGGAGTCTGTGCAAGAGGCCGCATCTCCAGCTCTGCATGCTGCGCTTTTGTTGCGCACAAACCAGACTCAGCGAGCGTGTGCGTTGTTGGCTGATGCCCGAAGCAGCGGTCAGGCAGCGCGCTATCCAGAGTTGTTTCTCTATCAGACGATGGCGAGCCCAGATCGGCCTGAGCAGCAACTGGAACGGCTCAATCTTTTTTTTGCTGCTTATGGCCTGCCGCCGTTGGCACTACGCAACCCGCATGAGGCACCCGGCCCATGCAATGTGAAATTGCCCGACTTGCCGGCAGCGGCGGATGGCCCTTTGGTTTCGGTCTTGATGACGACGTTCCAGACCGGCGCGAGAGCATCGGTGGCGATCGAGTCCCTGTTGAATCAGACCTATCGCAATCTGGAGATCATCGTGGTGGATGATGCCAGCACTGACGATACCCCCGAGTTGGTGGAGAGGTGGGCGCAAAAGGACGCACGCGTGAAGCTGCTGCGGCTGCAAACGAATGGCGGTACTTACCTGGCCAAGAGCATGGGTCTGCAGCTTGCACGTGGAGAGTTTGTGACATGCCACGATTCTGACGATTGGTCGCACCCGCTGAAGATCGAAATGCAGGTGCGCCCATTGTTGGAAGACGCTTCGCTGGTAGCAACAACTTCGCATTGGGTGCGTATGCAGGATGATGGCGTTTTCTATGCCCGTCCCGTGCATACCTTGATGCGGCTGAATCCCTCTTCACCGATGTTCCGGCGTGAGCTGGTGTTGCAGCGCATGGGTGCCTGGGACTGCGTGAGAACGGGAGCGGACAGCGAGTTTCATGCGCGGCTGCGGCTGGTATTTGGAAAAGCCGCCGTCAAACGCATTGCGAAGCCGCTGGCATTGGGTTCGCACCGTGTGGGGTCGCTGATGACCGCAGAAGACACAGGCTATTCGGATGCGGGTGTTTCACCGCAGCGGCTGGCTTACTGGGAGGCTTGGGCGAACTGGCATCTGGATTGTTTGCGCCACGGCAAGGCACCTAGCCTGCCCCTGGATCTGGAGACTTTGTCTGCAGGCCGCCTCTTCGCCGCGCCTGAGGAAATCTGTGTCAAGCCAGAGCAGGTCAGGGCCGTGCAGGATCAGGTCCAGCAACAGATGCAGCGCGCCGGCGGCAAACAGTAAACCCGCTTTTATGTGAGAGCCTGGTGTCGGAAAGAATTGGCATTTTTTCGAGAGGAATATTTCGCATTCCTCTGCTTGCGGTGTTGCTAAAGGCGACGCCAGTGCGCTTGCGCGCGTGGCGCGCTGCCCCGGTTGATGTGGTAGCCGGCTGGGGTCTGCGCCCTACCACCAGGAAGGCTGTGGCCTATGCAGGCAAGCATGGTTTGCCTTATGTGGCGCTGGAGGATGGCTTTCTGCGTTCCTTCGGCACGGGAGAGCATTTTCCGCCGCTGTCATTGGTGGTTGATGATGCAGGCATTTACTACGATTGCACGCGACCCAGTGCATTGGAGCAACTGCTGAGCAGCGATGCCGATGTGCTGGTACCAGATGCAGCGCTGGTGCGGCAGGCCCGTGAGAAGCTGCTTTCAGCGGGCCTTAGCAAATACAACCATGCATCGGATCTGCCCGCAGGGGTATTGCGCGCTGATGATGTTCAGCGGGTTCTGGTGGTGGACCAGACGGCTGGAGATATGAGTGTGGCCAAGGGTGGGGCGGATGCCGCTACGTTTGAAGCCATGCTGGCGGCAGCGCTGGACGAGAATCCGCAGGCCACGGTCTATATCAAGACCCACCCTGAAGTGACTTCGGGCCGCAAGGGCGGCTATCTGACGCTCGTGCAGCCCGATGCCCGTACGGTGGTGTTGCGTGATGCGGTCAACCCGATGAGCCTGATCGCTCAGATGGACAAGGTCTATGTGGTCAGTTCGACCATGGGCTTTGAGGCCTTGCTTGCCAGCAAGCCGGTGGTCTGCTTTGGTGTGCCCTGGTACGCGGGCTGGGGTGTGACGGATGATCGCCAGCCGCAGCATGCAGCCATGGGGCGCCGGGCCGGGTGCAGGCGCTCGGTGGACGAGTTGTTTGCCGCTGGCTATATGCACTACACCCGATATCTGAATCCTGAAACAAGGCAGTTGGGCTCCATCGCAGATGTGACGGTCTGGCTGGATAGGCAGCGGGAGATGGCCGAGCGTTACTCGGGTCGGATGATTTGCGTAGGTTTTCCGCGCTGGCGTGCCTGGAATTTTCGGCAGATGCTGTCCTTGCATGCAAAGCGAGTTGTTCACGCGCGCAGCGCGGATGCCGCTGCCGCGCTGAAGCCCGAAAGAGATGACTGTCTGGTCTGCTGGGGCCGTGTTCCGCCCGAAGGAGTGCAGGAACTGGCTGCGGCATCGGGCGTGCGCCTGCTTCGCATGGAGGACGGCTTTGTGCGCTCCGTGGGGCTGGGTTCCGACCTGATCCCGCCGCAGTCCTTTGTGCTGGATGCCAAGGGCATTTATTTCGATCCGGGCCAGCCTTCGGAGCTGGAGGATCTGCTCAATTCCCGGGCATTCACGGCGCAGGACCTGGAGCGTGCGCGCAATGTGCGCGCCTTCATCGTCGAGCACGGCATCACCAAGTACAACCTGGAGCCCAATTGCCCGGTGGACTGGTTCCACAAGGACCGTCCGAAGGACGGTCGGCAAGTGGTGCTGGTGCCGGGTCAGGTAGAGGACGATGCATCCATTCGCTTTGGTTGCGACGCCGAGGGTGTTTGCACAAATCTTGGTCTGCTCCAGGCCGCACGCTCTGCATTCCCCGATGCTTTCATTGTCTTCAAGCCGCACCCTGATGTGAGCAGCGGCAATCGCAAGGGGCGTGTCGAGCCGGCTCAGGCTTTACTGTATGCCGACCACATGGAGCAAGACGCTTCGGTGGTGAGCTGTATCGAGGCTTGCGACGTGGTGGTGACCATGACCTCGTTGACCGGCTTTGATGCCTTGCTGCGCAACAAGCAGGTGGTGGTACATGGGCGGCCGTTCTACGCCGGTTGGGGCCTCACGCAGGACTGTCTGCCCGTGCCTCGCCGCAGCCGCTCGCTGTCTCTGGATGAGCTGGTTGCCGGGGCGCTGCTGCACTATCCCTTGTACTGGGATCCGGTGCTCAGAGGCTACACAAGCTGCGAAGCGGTGCTCAGGCGCTTGCTTGAGCAACGTACCGCCCTGGAGCAGTCGGGCAGTTTGCAGGGCCTGAAGTCCGGCTGGTTGAGGCGGCAATGGCGCAAATCCAGGGTATTGCTTCAGTCGATTTTGTCGGATTGATGATACTTACCTTTTTTTGCAATTGTTTTTCATCGATTTGTTGTCAACGTGCCGTGATGTGCACAGGTTTCTCTCGGTGAAACCCCTAAAATAGGGCGGTCATATTTCATGACGCCTCCATAAAGATACCAAGCGGCCTGACAGCCCGCAGTTCCTAACGCATGAAGAACAAGAGTGGATTTGCGTCTAAACGTGTTTTGCTGCTACAAGGCCCGGTAGGGCCTTTTTTCTGGAACCTGGCCAAGGACTTGCGCTCGGTGGGGGCGACTGTTTTCAAGTTCAACTTCAATGCAGGGGATTGGCTGTTCTATCCGCGCAAGGCCCATTCGTTTAAGGGGGAACTGGCACAGTGGCCCGAGGTTCTGGAGGCCTTCATCATCAGGCACCGGATTGACGCGGTGCTGCTGTTCGGCGATTGCCGGCCTGTGCATGCGTGCGTGCGCTCCATGACGGAGCGTCTGGGTTGCGCCTTCGGCGTGTTTGAAGAAGGCTATCTGCGGCCCGACCACATCACCTTTGAGCCCATGGGCGTCAACGGGCATTCTCATTTTGAAAAGAGACTGGCCATATGGCTTAAACAGAGGGCGCATCAAGAGACTGAGCCACAGCGTTCTCATCCGAATGGACCGGTGACGGAGTCATGGAAGAAGGTCGGGAACTCATTCTGGCATTCGGCCATGTGGGGCATGCTGTATTTCTTCGCTGCCTGGCTGGGGCAGTGGTTCTGGAATAACTCCCTGCATCACAGAAGCATGACCGTGCGCGATGCGCCTTGGTGGTGGCTGAGTTATCTGCGCAAATTCTGGTATCGCCGCACGGAAAAGGAAATTGAGAATCTGCTGCTTGGAGATTTGCGCAAGAAATTCTTTCTGGCGCCCTTGCAGGTCTATAACGACGCCCAGATCGTGGTTCACTCGAACTATGATTTCGTGACAGATTTCATCAATCACGTTTTGCATTCATTTTCCAGGGCCCAGGCGCTGGAGCGCACGAATGGCGTGCCCGAAGGTGGAAAGTCGATTGCGGATGACGTGGTGGTGTTCAAGCACCACCCCATGGACCGGGGGCACCGGAACTACGCCAATATCATCAGCCTGTTGGCAAGGCGTCATGGTTTGCAGGGCAAGGTCTTATATATCCATGACCAGCATCTGCCATCGTTGCTCAAGAATGCCAAGGGGGTGGTGCTGGTCAATAGCACGACCGGTCTTTCAGCTTTGGGTCATGGTGCCCCTGTCAAGGTCTGCGGCAACGCCTTGTATGATCTGGAAGGCTTGACCTTTCAGGGCAAGATGCGGGATTTCTGGTTTCGGGCCCATCAGGCCATTCCTGATCAGGATATGCTCTCGCGCTTTCGCAGGGCCTTGATAGAGTGCACGCAGATCAATGGCAGCTTCTATCGCCGGCTTTCGGCTGTCTCATGGCGTTGCGGGGCCGCGCTGGATGGCCAGATGGCTCAGCGTCTGTGGGGAGGCGGTTCGTCGGTGGATCCCTTGCTTTGGCCGGAAGAGGCTGTGGAGCCGGTATTCGTTTCCCGGCAGGAAAATCAGGCCAATGCCATGCCTTCTATGCTGCAGGGGGTCGCCTCTGTCGAATAAGCCTTGGTATGGAGAGGGGCCTGTTTCCCGGAGTGCAATGACTAGCAGAGAAAAGAATATCTCATTCGAGTCTTTTGGGAAGGCAAGTGATTGCGAGCGCCTGGTGATCTTCATGGGCGGCTTTGATCCGCGCGGTGCAAGGCATTATCACCATTTGATGCGCGCCGAGTCGCAAAAGCAGCCGGTGGCTTCCACGGATCAAAAATACGCGATTGGCAGCAGAGAGAAGTGGACTGAGGGTGAGGCCGCACAAGAAAAATCATTGCATTCTCAATGGCGGGTTTCTCAGAGGGATTCCGAAAACACTGCATCTGCCGATTTTGTTTTCTTTGACTGGCATGATCAGGTCCGCCTGCACTGGCCTTCGAGCCGGGCAGAGGTTTTCCGCCAAGCAGTGGGCACCTATGTTTCCATCTGGAATCTGAGGCAGTGGCTCAAACCTGTGCGAGAGCAGGCGCGTTTTACTTTGTGGGCGCTGATGTACCCGCTGTTTTATGTGCTGCTGGTGCTGCTGGCCGGAATCGGCATGGGATTCTTGCTCGTTAATCTATGGGACGGTTTGCCGAAAGCGGGCGCATTCGCACTGATGCTTGCGGTGCTTGCTGCCGCTTGCTGGGGCGGCTTTGTGCTGGACCGGTATCTGCATATCAGCTGGCTTTTGAGAATTTTGAACTTTGCCCATGCCAGCTCCAAGAAAGAATTCCCCGTACTGGATACGCGTATCGAGGCGATGGCCGCCGAGGTGGCGCAGGCCATGCAGCAGCAGCGCTGGCGCGAGGTGGTCGTGGTCGGCTTCAGTGTCGGCAGTGTGCAGGCTCTGAAGCTGACACAGGCGCTTCGCCGTAAGCTGGCTGAAGATCCGTTATCCTCACACGCTTCTCGCAAGCCGCTGGTGAGCTTGGTCACCCTGGGCAATTGCATTCCGTTGTTCGGGCTGTTTCCCGGCGCTGGCGCGTTGCGGCAAACCTTGCGTGAGGTCGCCATGGACGAAGCGGTGTACTGGGCCGATATTTCTTCTCCCAGCGATAGCGTGTGTTTCGGCATGTGCGATGTAGTGGGGCTGTCGTTGCGCGAAGATGGGCGTAAGGATGAGGCCTCGGCCGTCAACTCCGTTGCTGATTCCAGCAAGCGCCGGCCGCAGTGGGGATTCAATCCGCAAGCGATATGCTCCCCGCGCTTTCACAAGCTGTTTTTGCCGACAACCTACCGTTGGTTGCGCAGGAACAAGATGCGCATGCATTTTCAGTATCTGATGGCCGGCGAAGTTGCCGGTGCCTATGATTATTTCGAGTTGCTCACCAGCGCCGGTCCGATGCGTGACTACATAGAGAGGAAATTGGTGCGATGAGTCGTTTCTGTCCCGTTTATCCCAAGCCCCACCCCGAACAGACATCGAAGCTGCGCATGTTCTGGCATGCGCGGCGCTCCTGGATGGACGCCCTGTTCGAGCGCAGCTACAGCATGCAGATGGGTGAGGTTCATCTGCCCGGCGTGGATCTCTACATGCTCAATGACATCAAAGAGGTCAAGAGAGTCATGCAGAGCGAGGCGCAGCAGTTTCCCAAAAGCCATCTGCTGCATGAATCGCTGGAGCCTTTGCTGGGAGACAGCATCTTCACGACCAATGGCGAGCAGTGGCAGCGTCAGCGCACCATGATGAACCCCGCGTTTGCCCAGGCGCGCGTGAACGTCGCTTTCCCGCGCATGCTGGGAGCCGCGCAATCCATGCTGGAGCGCCTGGATGCCGTGGAGGAGGCGCAGCCGTACGACATCGAGATCGAGATGACCCATGTCACGGCCGACATCATTTTCCGCACGATTTTCTCCAAGCCCATGCAGGGGCCGGATGCGCATCGCATCTTCGAGGCATTTGCCCGCTATCAGTCACTGGCACCCAAGCTCATGCTGCCAGCGCTGTTCGGTGCTCGCTGGTTGACCATGCCCTGGTATCGCTGGCAGAGCAACCAGGCGGCCAGGGAGATTCGTGGCTTGCTGCACGCCATGATCAAGCCGCGCTATGAAGCGCATTTGAAGGGGGAGGCCGAGGAGCAGGAGGATATTCTTGCCGCCTTCATGCAGGCCAAGGATCCGAACACCGGCGAGCCTTTCAACGAGGAAGAGTTGGTCAATCAGGTCGCCATGCTGTTTCTGGCAGGGCATGAAACTTCGGCCAGCGCGCTGACCTGGGCCAGCTATCTTCTGGCCCAGTCACCCGATATACAGCAGCGTGCCTACGAGCAAGTGGTGGAGGTGGTTGGCGATCGTCTGCCGCAGCAGGCAGACATGAAGAGATTCTCTCAGGTCTGGAATATCTTTCGGGAGACCTTGCGTCTGTTTCCCCCTGTGGGCTTCTTCGCCCGGGAGAATGTTCAGTCCTGCCCTATCAGGGGCAAGCAGCTGAAGGAGCGCAGCACGGTGGTGGTGGCGCCCTGGCTGCTGCAGCGCCACCGAAAATGGTGGAAGAACCCCGATGCCTTCGACCCGGATCGCTTTGACCGTGAGGAGGACAAGGAAGCCATCAAACACGCCTACATGCCTTTCAGCATGGGTCCGCGCGTGTGCCTGGGAGCTGCATTTGCCTTGCAGGAGGCGGTCTTGATTCTGGCCTGTCTGCTGCAGCGCTATGAAATCCTGCCGGCGGCAGGCCATGTGCCGCAGCCCGTGGGGCGGCTGACGATTCGCTCCGAAAATGGCGTACGCATCAATTTGCGCAAGAGAGAGGCTGCATGAAGGAGCGCCTGGCAGGTTTTGCGCTGATGTGTGCAGTCGTCCCGCTGGCGGTCGTGGGCTGGCTGATTCTTTGCTGGGTCGGTCTGTTCGGCAAGACGGAGCGGGGCAGGGCCGGAGTGCGGGCGCTGGACCATTTTGTCAATGCGGCAGTGCTCAATGGCTATGCCTGGGAAAGCGTTTCATCGCATGCCTGGCGCGAGCGCGAGAACAAGCGTTGGGCGCGTTGGGTCATCCGGATCACCGATCGCTTCCAGAAGGATCACTGCATGCGTGCCAACAAGCGTGAGCAGCCCGTGGTGGACCTGATTCTGAAAAAAGGTCTGCAGGGCCAGACGATCAGGTGACGGGGCTGCCAGGCCATCCAGCCCATGAGCCGGATGAGCTCATTACGCCTCATTACGCTTCATGCACGGTCCGGGTCAGCGAGATTCGGCTCTGGCGCGTTAAGGACTTAAGCGTTTCCGGGACGAAGCGCGATCTCGCCGGCCCACGGTGATCTATATCGAGCATGGAGACATATGTCCAATCGCACTTCACTCATCCGCAGCCTGGCAGCCTTGGCGCTGGTTTGCGCAGCGGGTGCCGCCCAGGCACAGGCCTATATCAGCGGCTCCATCTCAGGCCAGCTGGCGCCCGGGGTTTACGGTCAGGTCAATATCGGTAATGCACCACCGCCGCTGCTGTATGCCCAGCCAATGTGGGGCGGCCCGGTAGTGCCGCAGGTGCAGCCCATCTATATGTGGGTGCCGCCCGGCCATTCGCGCAACTGGCGCCGCTACTGCGGCCGCTACCACGCCTGCGGCCAGCCGGTCTATTTCCTGCGCAATCCGCCACCCCATTGGCGTGCAGGACCTCCGCCGCGCCACCACCACGAGCGACGCGACTGGCATGACGACCGCCGGGATCATAGGCACTGGGACAGAGACGATCGCCGCGATCGACGTGACTGGGACAGGCATGATCGCGATGACCGGGGGCGTGGTCATGGTCACGGGCGTGGGCATGGACGCCATGATGACTGAATTAGGGGTTAACCACTAAATTCACTGTTGCTTATGCGCAGCAATAAAGGCTGATTGCTATTAAAAAAATAGCATTCAGCCTTTTCCTTTTATTGGCTTTGCGCTTTGTTTGTAGGTATTTATACGTGTTATGAGCAAGCACTTTGCTATGCCTTTGCGGCATAGCTGCTAGCGGAGGGCTTGCCTAGTGGGAGGGCGCGGGGCTGCCGACAATAGTCTCATTCGTTTTGACTAGATGGTTGCCCTGATGCACGCCCTGTCGAGCGCCCCGTCCTGCCGGTGCAGTCTGCCCGCAGCGTGACGGGAGTGGCTTGAAAGGCCTCGATGGCCGGGACGCGGCATTCGAGATCGCGGGGCAGCCATGGCATCCACTTCAGGAGTCTTCCGGCATGAGCGCAGCACTCAATGGCATTTCTTCCATGGCAACCCGCCAGGTCCTGGCGGATCTGGTTGCAGCCTGGCAGGCCCAGGGCGGCGAGCCGGTGCAGATCGAATCCGTGGGCGGTGTGGATGCCGCGCAGCGTGTGCAGTCCGGTGAAGAGGCCTTTGATGTGGTCTTCCTGGCCTCCAACGCCATCGACAAGCTGCAGGCCGCCGGCCGTGTGGTTGCAGGCAGCAAGGTGGACTTGGTGCTCTCCAGTACTGCCGTGGCCGTGCCTGCTGCTGCGGAGCAGCCCGATATCAGTTCTGAAGAGGCCGTGCGCGCTGCCGTGCTGGCCGCGCCCAGCATTGGCTATTCCACCGGCCCCAGCGGTGTGGCACTGCAAAAGCTGTTCGAGCGCTGGGGCATTGCCGACGAGATCAAGCCCCGCATCGTGCAGGCCCGGCCCGGCGTTCCCGTGGGCTCCATGATTGCTTCGGGCGAAGTTGCGCTGGGCTTTCAGCAACTGAGCGAGCTGATCCATGTTGCGGGCATACAGATCGTGGGCGGCCTGCCTGCCGCGATTGCCATCGATACGGTATTTTCTGCCGGCGTTGTGACGGGCTCGGCACATGCGGATGCCGTGCAGCGTCTGCTGGCCTTCATGGCTTCGCCTGAAGCCGAAGCGGCCAAGCGCCGCCAGGGCATGGAGCCCGCTTGAATTGATTCGTGTCCAGGCGGGGGCCTGGCACTGACACCCCATCCAGCAAAAGGGCAGTCATAGCCCTTTCGTGACGGACGTACCAGATGCCTTTGAGGCTTTGGCGCCAGCCGCGAGACAGGAGATAGAGGCGACAAAGAGAGGCAACTGAGATTCCAAATATGACTTCGCAAACTAGCAAACAGAACACCGGCCCTGCGGTCGTCAATGTGCAGACCGTGCTCAACGAGAGCCCGTTTTCACGCTTCCAGTGGGGGATTTTCTTCCTCTGTTTTTTGATTGTTCTGCTCGACGGTTTTGATACCGCCGCCATCGGCTTCATCGCGCCTTCGCTGCTTGGCGAATGGGGCATCGACAAGTCCCATCTGGGCCCGGTGCTGAGCGCGGCCCTGTTCGGCCTGGCGTTCGGCGCGCTGGGTGCGGGTCCGCTGGCGGACCGCGTGGGCCGCAAGACCGTGCTGATCATCGCCTCGGTGGTGATGGGCGGTGCATCGATTGCTTCCGGTCTGGTGCACGATCTGCAAGGCCTGACCATCTGGCGCTTCATCACCGGCCTGGGTCTTGGCGCTGCCATGCCCAACGCCATCACGCTGATGAACGAATACTGCCCTGACAGCAAGCGTTCCTTCATCACCAACTGCATGTTCTGCGGCTTCCCCATCGGCTCGGCCTTCGGCGGCTTTATCGCGGCCTGGATGATTCCGCATTTCGGCTGGCGCAGCCTGCTGATCGTGGGCGGTGTGGTGCCCCTGATCCTGGCCGTGCTGATGATCGTGATGCTGCCCGAGTCGGTGCGCTTCATGGTGCTCAAGAACTACTCGGCAGACCGCGTGCGCAAGGTGATGGTGCGCATCGCCGCTGGCACCCGCAATGCAGCGCGTTTTGTGCTGAACGACGGCGGCGAGGCGGCTGCCCAGGCACAGCAGGGTCCTCAGGGCCTGCGTCTGGTGTTCTCGCAGAAATATCTGGTCGGCACGCTGGCCCTGTGGGTGACGTATTTCATGGGCCTGGTGATCGTCTATGGCCTGGTCAACTGGATGCCTGTGCTGTTCAAGGAAGCAGGCGTGCCCGCCAGCCAGGCGGCCGTGATTGCCGCGCTGTTCCAGCTCGGCGGCGTGGGCGCGATCTTCGTCGGTTTGCTGATGGACCGCTGGAATGCCAATCTGATCATCGCGACGGGCTACTTCCTGACGAGCCTGGGCGTGGCCTTCATCGGCCAGGTGCTCGGCGGCGGCGTGGGCATGCTGGTGGCTTCGGTATTCATTGCCGGTTTGCTGATGAATGCGGCACAGTCGTCCATGCAGGCGCTGGCTGCCGAGTACTACCCCACGGAATGCCGCGCCAGTGGCGTGTCCTGGATGCTGGGCATCGGCCGCTTTGGCGGCATTGCAGGCTCTTTCCTGGTGGCCGAGCTGTCGCGCCGTCACCTGGAGCTGCCGCAGGTCTTCATGGTGGTTGCCATTCCCGGCGTCATCGCCGCGCTGGCGCTGCTGGTCAAGAACCGCTATGCCGGCGGCGCACCGCGCACCTCCATGCTGGGCCTGGGCGGCGCGCACTGAACTTTTTGATAGACGAATTATTTTTTAACGGAGCTTGAAGATGATCATTGACGTACACGGTCACTACACCACGGCGCCTGCGGCTCTGGGCGCATGGCGCGATCTGCAGATCGCAGGCCTCAAGGACCCGAGCAAGACCCCGTCGGTGGCCGATCTGAAGATCAGCGACGATGAAATCCGCGAGACCATCGAGACCAACCAGCTGCGCCTGATGAAGGAGCGTGGTTCCGATCTGACCATCTTCAGCCCCCGTGCCTCGTTCATGGCGCACCACATCGGTGACTTCCAGACATCGAGCACCTGGGCAGCCATCTGCAACGAGCTGTGCTTCCGCGTCAGCGAGCTGTTCCCCGACCACTTCATTCCCGCCGCCATGCTGCCCCAGTCGCCCGGCGTGGACCCTGCGACCTGCATTCCCGAGCTGGTCAAATGCGTGGAGCAATACGGCAACGTGGGCATCAACTTGAACCCCGATCCCTCGGGCGGCCACTGGACTTCGCCCCCGCTGTCCCACAAGAGCTGGTACCCCATCTACGAAAAGATGGTGGAGTACGACATCCCCGCGATGATCCACGTCTCCACCAGCTGCAATTCATGCTTTCACACCACGGGCAGCCACTATCTGAATGCCGACACCACGGCATTCATGCAGTGCCTGACTTCGGATCTGTTCAAGGACTTCCCGACCCTGAAGTTCCTGATCCCCCATGGCGGCGGCGCCGTGCCTTACCACTGGGGCCGTTTCCGCGGTCTGGCGCAGGAGATGAAGAAGCCGCTGCTGGAAGAGCATCTGCTCAACAACATCTACTTCGACACCTGCGTGTATCACCAGCCCGGTATCAATCTGCTGACGGAAGTGATTCCCACCAAGAACATTCTGTTCGCCAGCGAAATGATCGGCGCCGTGCGCGGCATCGATCCGCAGACCGGTCACTACTACGACGACACCAAGCGCTACATCGAAGCCACGCAGAACCTGACGGCCGATGAAAAGCACGCCGTCTATGAAGGCAATGCTCGCCGCGTGTTCACGCGCCTGGACAAGGCACTCAAGGCCAAGGGTCTGTAACTTCTCAAAAAAGAGAGCTGCTGGCGTACGGTCTGAAAGGTTTTCAATAAGAAAACTATTCATATCTGATGAATGACAAGCGCTACCAGCTCACTTTTTGGATTCAATAACGTCAAAGCAAAGAGGTATTTCCATGTACGAACTGGGAGTTGTCTACCGCAATATCCAGCGCGCCGACCGCGCTGCTGCTGACGGCCTGGCCGCCCTGGGCTCCGCCACCGTGCACGAGGCCATGGGCCGCGTCGGCCTGCTCAAGCCCTATATGCGCCCCATCTACGCCGGCAAGCAGGTCTCTGGCACCGCCGTCACGGTGCTGCTGCAGCCCGGCGACAACTGGATGATGCATGTCGCTGCCGAACAGATTCAGCCCGGCGACATCGTGGTTGCTGCCGTCACCGCCGAGTGCTCCGACGGCTACTTCGGCGACCTGCTGGCCACCAGCTTCCAGGCGCGCGGCGCACGCGCGCTGATCATCGATGCCGGCGTGCGCGACGTGAAGACGCTGCAGGAGATGGACTTCCCGGTCTGGAGCAAGGCCATCTCTTCCAAGGGCACGATCAAGGCCACCCTGGGCTCGGTCAACATCCCCATCGTCTGCGCCGGCATGCTGGTCACGCCCGGTGACGTGATCGTGGCCGACGACGACGGCGTGGTCTGCGTGCCCGCCGCGCGTGCCGTGGAAGTGCTGGCCGCTGCCCAGAAGCGCGAAAGCTTCGAAGGCGAAAAGCGCGCCAAGCTGGCTTCGGGCGTTCTGGGCCTGGATATGTACAAGATGCGCGAGCCCCTGGAAAAGGCTGGTCTCAAGTACATCGACTAATCGGAACATCGGTCCTCAAAAATCATTACAACAGGAGCAACCGCATGTTCTCTTCCTTCAAATCTTCCGTGAACCTCTCGCGCCGTCACTGCCTCGCCGCAGCGGCCAGTCTGGCTGGCGCCGGCGCACTGGGTCTGGGCACTGCCGGCAATGCGCTGGCGCAGGCTGTCAAGGCCGCTGCCGGGAACAAGGGCACGCAGCTCGTGCTGCTGGGCACCAAGGGTGGCCCGCGCGTGGGCGGCGAGCGCTCCAACCCGGCCAGCGTGCTGCTGATCGACGGCGAGCCGTTCGTCGTCGATTGCGCCTATGGCGTGGCGGCCCAGCTGGTCAAGGCCGGCATTGCGCTGCCGCGTCTGAGCAAGGTGTTCATCACGCATATGCACTCGGACCACAACCTGGAGTACGGCCCCTTGCTGTATTCGGCCTGGGCTGCCGGCCTGCGCAACCAGGTCGATGTCTGGGGGCCGCCGACGCTGGATGCGATGACCAAGGCCTTCATGGAATCCATGAAGTTCGACATCGATATCCGCATCCCCGACGAGAGCAAGCCCGATCTGCGCAAGATGGTGAAAACGCACGAGTTCTCCAAGCCCGGCGTGATTCTGGAGAACGACAAGGTCAAGGTGACGGCGGTGCGCAATATTCATCCGCCCATCGCGGACTCCTTTGCGCTGCGCTTCGACACCAAGGACCGCTCGGTGGTCTTCTCGGGCGACACGACCTACTGCCCGGCCGTGGCCGAGCTGGCCAAGGGCGCCGATGTGCTGGTGCACGAGGTGATCTATGTGCCCGCCGTGGACGCCATGGTCAAGCGCGTGCCCAATGCCGCCACGCTCAAGGAGCATCTGCTGGCCTGCCACACCACCTCGGTGGATGTGGGCCGCATCGCTGCGGCTGCCGGCGTTAAGAAGCTGGTGCTCTCGCACATCGTGCCGGGCGACGACCCCAGCATCACCGACGAAATGCTGCTGTCCGATGTGCGCCAGCATTTCAAGGGCGATGCCGTAGTGGGCAAGGATTTGATGGTGATCTGATCACTTTTTCAAGATAAGGACTGGATTGATATGAGCCAATTTGAAAAGACCCCCGGCTGGCTGGACTGGTATGCCAACCCCAGCAAGCCCCAGTTCAAGCTGCCTGCCGGCGCTGTGGATGCGCACTGCCATGTGTTCGGCCCCGGCAACGAGTTCCCCTTCGCCCCCGAGCGCAAGTACACCCCCTGCGACGCCAGCAAGGCCCAGCTGTATGCACTGCGCGACCACCTGGGTTTTGCGCGCAATGTGGTGGTGCAGGCCACCTGCCACGGTGCGGACAACCGTGCCATGGTCGATGCCTGCAAGTCCTCGGGCGGCAAGGCCCGTGGCGTGGCCACGGTCAAGCGCTCTATCAGCGATGCCGAACTGCAGGAGCTGCATGACGCCGGCGTGCGCGGCGTGCGCTTCAACTTCGTCAAGCGCCTGGTGGACTTCACGCCCAAGGACGAGCTGATGGAGATCGCCGGCCGCATCGCCAAGCTGGGCTGGCATGTGGTGATTTATTTCGAAGCCGTGGATCTGCCCGAGCTGTGGGACTTCTTCACTGCGCTGCCCACCACCGTGGTGGTCGACCATATGGGCCGCCCCGACGTGACCAAGGGCGTGGACAGCGAAGAGTTCGCGCTGTTCCTGAAGTTCATGCGCGAGCACCAGAACGTGTGGAGCAAGGTTTCCTGCCCAGAGCGCCTGTCCGTCACCGGCCCCAAGGCCCTTCATGGTGAGCAGAATGCCTACCAGGACGTGGTGCCTTTCGCGCGCCGCGTGGTCGAGGAGTTCCCCGATCGCGTGCTCTGGGGCACGGACTGGCCGCACCCCAACCTGAAGGACCATATGCCCGACGACGGCCTGCTGGTGGACTTCATTCCTCATATCGCTCCCACCGCAGAGTTGCAGCAAAAGCTGCTGGTGGACAACCCCATGCGTCTGTACTGGCCCGAAGAGGTCTGACGGAGTTCCGGCGACACATACACCCGGAAACAGGCCGCAGCCTTGTCGCATGGGCTGCGCCATCCGTAACGAGGAGAATTTATGGCTTTGGAAAAACCGTATCTGGACGTGCCCGGCACCATCATTTTCGATGCCGAGCAGTCCCGCAAGGGCTACTGGCTCAACCAGTTCTGCATGAGTCTGATGAAGGCCGAGAACCGCGAGCGCTTTCGCGCCGACGAGCGTGCCTATCTCGACGAGTGGGCGATGACCGAGGAGCAGAAGCAGGCCGTGCTGGCGCGCGATCTGAACTGGTGCATGCGCACCGGCGGCAATATCTACTTCCTGGCCAAGATCGGCGCCACCGACGGCAAGAGCTTCCAGCAGATGGCTGGCTCCATGACCGGTATGACCGAAGAAGAGTACCGCGCCATGATGATGGGCGGCGGCCGCTCTGCCGAAGGCAACCGCTATGTGGGCGAGGACGGTGATGCGCAGGCACACCATCAACCCCAGGGCAGCGCAGGCAACCAGAACAAGGAAGGCAACTAAGACATGGCACGCATCACCGCATCCGTTTTCACCTCGCATGTGCCTGCCATCGGCGCCGCCATGGACATGGGCAAGACCCAGGAAGCCTATTGGGCGCCTCTGTTCAAGGGCTATGACTTCTCGCGCCAGTGGATGAAGGACAACAAGCCCGATGTGATCTTCTTGGTCTACAACGACCACGCCACGGCCTTCAGCCTGGACTGCATTCCCACCTTCGCCATCGGCACGGCTGCGGAATTTCAGCCCGCCGACGAAGGCTGGGGCCCGCGCCCCGTGCCCAAGGTGGTCGGCCATCCCGATCTGGCCAGCCACATTGCCCAGTCCGTGATTCAGCAGGACTTCGACCTGACCATCGTCAACAAGATGGACGTGGACCACGGCCTCACGGTGCCGCTGTCGCTGATGTGCGGCGAGCAGGACCCCAAGACCGGCTCCTGGCCCTGCCCGGTGATCCCCTTCGCTGTGAACGTGGTGCAGTATCCCGTGCCCACCGGCCAGCGCTGCTTCAACCTGGGCCGCGCCATCCGCAAGGCCGTGGAGAGCTACGACCAGGACATCAATGTGCATATCTGGGGCACGGGCGGCATGAGCCACCAGTTGCAGGGTGCGCGCGCTGGCCTGATCAACAAGGAATGGGACAACCAGTTCCTGGACCTGCTGGTCGAGAACCCCCACGGTCTGGCGCAGATGCCACATATCGACTACGTGCGCGAAGCCGGCTCGGAAGGCATCGAGCTGGTGATGTGGCTGATCGCGCGCGGCGCCATGTCTGATGTGGACGGCCCCGCACCGCTGCCCAAGGTGGCGCACCGCTTCTACCATGTGCCCGCATCGAACACCGCAGTGGGCCATCTGATCCTCGAGAATCAGTAAACGTTTCACCACGTTCGCTGCTTCGCGTATTCACTGCCCCCCTGTGGGGGGCTTCGCCTCCTTGAGGCGGCTCTACGGAGATCCCAATCATGAGCAAGACCATCAAAGTAGCGCTGGCTGGCGCAGGTGCCTTCGGCATCAAGCACCTGGACGGCATCAAGAACATCGACGGCGTGGAAGTCGTCTCCCTGGTCGGTCGCCGTTTTGACCAGACCAAGGAAGTGGCCGACAAATACGGCATCAAGCACGTGGCAACCGATCTGGCCGAAAGCCTGGCGCTGCCCGAAGTCGATGCCGTGATCCTGTGCACGCCCACGCAGATGCACGCCGAGCAGGCCATTGCCTGCATGAAGGCCGGCAAGCATGTGCAGGTCGAGATTCCTCTGGCCGATGCTCTGAAGGACGCCCAGGAAGTGGCCGAGCTGCAAAAGCAGACCGGTCTGGTGGCCATGGTGGGCCATACCCGCCGCTTCAATCCCAGCCACCAGTGGGTGCACAAGAAGATCGAGGCCGGCGAGTTCAACATCCAGCAGATGGATGTGCAGACCTACTTCTTCCGCCGCACTAATATGAATGCGCTGGGCCAGGCCCGCAGCTGGACCGACCACCTGCTGTGGCACCATGCTGCCCACACCGTGGACCTGTTCGCCTACCAGGCCGGCAGCCCCATCGTCAAGGCCAACGCCGTGCAAGGCCCCATCCACAAGGATCTGGGCATCGCCATGGACATGAGCATCCAGCTCAAGGCCGCCAACGGCGCGATCTGCACGCTGAGCCTGTCGTTCAACAACGACGGCCCTCTGGGCACCTTCTTCCGCTACATCGGTGACACCGGCACCTACCTTGCGCGCTACGACGATCTGTACACCGGCAAGGACGAGAAGATCGACGTGTCTCAGGTTGACGTGTCCATGAACGGCATCGAGCTGCAGGACCGCGAATTCTTCGCAGCCATCCGCGAAGGCCGCGAACCCAACTCCAGCGTGCAGCAGGTGTTCAACTGCTACAAGGTCTTGCACGATCTGGAGCAGCAACTGAACGCGGATTGATCAGCGCGGACTGATTGCCTGGCGCATCTCCGCACGAAAGCCCCCGCAGCCTGTGGCTGCGGGGGCTTGTTTCATCGCGCAAAGTCTCTGTCGCTGCGAGAGGAAGTCGTAGTCACATTCCTGTGTGGCCGAATTCAGGCCCTATACCCTATAGCGGGGCTATGCGTCCCGGAAACCATGGCGGAGCTGACGGGGGGATTGGCCAAACCAGCGCTGGCACGCTCGGGTGAGCACAGCCTGGTCTGAATACCCCAGCAATTGCGCGATATGACCAAGACGCAGGTCGGGCTGCGCAAGCAATTGCGCTACCCAGGTCTTGCGCGCGCTATCGCGCAGTTCTTCGAAGGCTGAGCCTTCCGCCTGCAGGCGTCGCTGCAGGGTGCGCGGGTGCTGGCTCAGGGCGCGTGCCACCGAGGGCAGGTCGGCCATGCCCATGCGGACCAGATTGGCCAGCGCGCTGCGCACCTGGTCTGTCACGCCGGTATCCCTGCCCGGCGCTGCTCCCAACAGGAAACGTTCGACAAACTGCTGCAGCAGCCGGTTGTGTCTAGGCATGGGCTGACGCCAGGCCAGCGGGTCGATGGCAATGCCGTCAAAGCTGGAGCGAAAACGCGGCAACTGGCCCAGGTGCCGTTGGTATTGCGCGCTGCTGCCCACGGGGGCATGGCGCAGATGGATGGCCGCGGGGCGCAGCGCGCCTTCGGACAGCACATGGATCAGGCGGCACATATAGGCCACGCAGATTTCCGTGCCCTGGGGCATGGAGGCGTGGGAGGGCAGGCGTGACAGCACTTCCACGCATTCCAGCCCCTCGTCAGGCGCCATGAAGGTTCTGTAGCTCAGGGTGGGGTTGTGGAAGTGGACGTACTTTCCGCCCTGCATCATGCCCTCGCGCACGGTGGGCGCGGACTGTATGACCAGCCCCAGCAGGCCCAGGGTTTCGACACCTTGCTGCGCGCACAGGCGCAGCCCGAAATCGTGCACGCCCAGCACGCAGGCGGCTTCCTCTATGACCAGGGCCACGGCGTGGCTGGGCAGGTAGCGCTCGGGGTCGGCCAGATCTTCCGGCACCAGGCCGCAGGCGCGCAGGATGGCGGCGGGGTCGCCGCCCTGTGCGCGCACCAGGTCTTCAAAGCCCGCGAGCGCGGCGGCGCGGACACTGGTCATGACGGCGGAATCAGCGTGTTTGGCAGGCATCGGGGTATGTACTGCATGTCGTTCAACATCAAAATCCTGTCGCGCAAACACAAGTTTTGCCAGAGGGCTAGACCTAGCATGGCTGCGTGACAGACACGATTGACGCAAGTCGGGCCCAGGCTGGAGCTTCACCTCAAGGCCGTGATCCCTGCTCATTCCTGTCGGCTCACGCCCCAGCAGACAAGCAGGAGACACCCGGTATGGCACAGCATTTTGACTTTCTCATCATCGGCGCCGGTATTTCCGGCATTGGTGCGGCCCGTCATCTGCGCGAGCAGTTCGCGGACCGCAGCCTCGCCATCCTCGAAGCCATGGAGGGCTTCGGCGGCACATGGTGGACGCACCGCTACCCGGGGGCGCGCTCGGACAGCGACCTGTTCACCTATGGCTATGGCTTCAAGCCCTGGACGGGCAATGCCATCGCCACGGCGGACGAGATTCGCCACTACCTGGCCGAGACCATTAAGGAGAACGATCTGGCCCCGCTGATCCGCTACGGCCACAAGGTGCAATCGGCCCGATGGTCCTGTGAAGACAGGCTCTGGACACTGGAAGTCACCCACAGCGGCTCGGACGAGGTGCAGACCTTCACCACGGGTTTTCTCTGGGTCTGTGCCGGCTATTACGACCACGGCCAGGGCTATACGCCCGAGTGGCCGACGCTCAAGGACTTCAAGGGCCAGGTCATTCACCCGCAGCACTGGCCGCAGGACCTGGATTACGCGGGCAAGCGCATCGTGGTCATAGGCTCGGGCGCCACGGCGGCCACGCTGATCCCCAGCCTGGCGCCGGATGCGGGCCATGTGACCATGCTGCAGCGCTCACCCACCTTTTTCCTGCCCGCGTCCGAGCATCCGCTGGTGCCGCTGCTCAAGCCTTTGAACCTGCCCGAGGACTGGTACCACGAGATCATGCGCCGCGCCTTCATCGCGCGCACCGACGAGATCGTGCAGACCTCGAGGCAACACCCCGAAGCGATGCGCGCTTTCCTGCTTGGCGAGATCCGCTCCCATCTGCCCGAGGGCTTTGACATCGACAGGCACTTCAACCCCAGCTACCGCCCCTGGCAGCAGCGCATTGCCGTGGTGCCCAACGGCGACTTCTTCCAGGCCATGCGAGAGGGCAAGGCCTCGGTGGTGACGGACACCATAGAGAACTTCGACGCCAGCGGCATCCAGCTGAAGGGCGGCGGGCATCTGGACGCCGACATCATCGTTACTGCCACGGGCTTCAATCTCAAGCTTTTCGGCGGCATTGCGTTCAGCGTGGATGGCGCGCCGGTGGATTTTCGCGAGCGCATCTCCTACCGGGGCGTGATGATCGAGGGCATGCCCAATATGGCCTACACCCAGGGCTATTTCCGCTCCAGTTGGACGCTGCGCTGCGACCTGGTGTGCGACTGGGTGTGCCGCCTGCTTGCCCATATGCACGAGCAAGGCCATGCCGAGGTGCGGCCCACGGTGGCTGCAGCCGATGTCGGTATGCAGCGCCTGTCATGGATAGAGGCCGACAACTTCAACGCCGGCTATGTGCTGCGTGCGCAGGATGCCATGTTCGGCCAGGGCGACCGCCAGCCCTGGAGGCATGACCTGGAGTACGCCGAAGAGCGCGTGGTTCTGACCGCCGCATCGCTGCAGGACGCTGCCTTGGCCTATCGCTAGGTCCGCCCCTGTATCCGTTCCCTCACTCTTTATAACGACAGGAGACTTCATCCATGGCTCTCGATCCACACCTGGCCGGCGTCCTGCAGCAACTGGCCGCTGCCAACAGGAAAGCCACCGCCGATGGCACGCCCGAAGAAGGCCGCGCAGGCTATCTGGCGCTGACCCGTGGCTCGCTCACACCGGAGCAGATCGTGCCCGTGGCCAGCGTTCAGGACATCACCGTGCCCGGCGGCGCAGGCCCTGTGGCCGCGCGCATCTATCGGCCCGAGGGCGCTGGGCCTTTTCCCTCCGTGGTCTATTTCCACGGCGGAGGCTATGTCATCGGCAACCTGGACACCCATGACAACATGTGCCGCGAGATCTGCCGTGGCGCGCAGGCCGTGGTGGTGTCGGTGGACTACCGGCTTGCCCCCGAGCATCCCTTCCCCGCAGGCATCGAGGATGCCGTGGCTGCCGCCAGATGGGTGGTCGCCAATGCGTATGAGCTGGGGGGCAACGCCACCGTGGCCGTGGCCGGCGATAGCGCTGGCGGCAACTTCTGCGCCGTGGTGACGCAGCAGCTGCGCGATGCGGGCATTCCTCTGGCTGCGCAATTTCTCATCTACCCTGCGGTAGACCACGCTGCCGCCGAGTACGCCAGCGCCGAGCAGAACGCCAAGGGCTATTTCCTGGAGGCCGAGACCATGGCCTGGTTCTACAACCATTACGCCGGCACCTCCCCCGATGCGCTGGATCCGCGCCTGGCACCGCTGCAGGCCAAGAGTCTGGCAAACCTGCCGTCCGCTGTGATCGTGAATGCCGAGTTCGATCCGCTGCGTGATCAGGGCGCGGCCTATGCCGAGGCGCTGCGTGCTGCAGGCGGCCAGGCCGAGCTGATTGAAGGTGCAGGCATGATCCACGGCTTCTTCGACATGGGCCGCTGGTCGCCCGGCGCGCAGGCTGTCATCACGCACAGCATCGAGCGCTTTGCTGCGCTGCTCAAAACAAGAGCCCACTGAGGAGGCCCGCGATGACCCATGTGAATCACCTCACCGTCCTCGGTTCGGGTGTGCTGGGCGGTCAGATCGCCTGGCACAGTGCGTTCAAGGGCAAAACCGTTGCCGTCTACGACATCTCGGAAGATGCGCTGGAGCGCTGCCGCGCCGCACAGGCGCAGTACGCAGCCATCTATCTGACGGAACTCGGTGCGAGCGATGCCGACATCGAAGCCACGCGCCAGCGCCTGAGCTTTACCACGGACATGGGACGGGCCGTGGCCAAGGCCGATCTGGTCATCGAGGCCGTGCCGGAGATCCCGGATGTCAAGACCAGCGTCTACCAGCTTATGGCGCCGCTGCTTCAGGCCCACACCGTGGTCGCCACCAACTCGTCCACCTTTTTGCCCAGCGATTTCGCGGCGGCCACGGGCCGGCCCGAGAAATTCTGTGCGCTGCACTACGCCAACTACATCTGGTCGGCCAATGTCGTGGAAATCATGCCGCACGCGGCGACGGCCCGGGCCACGCTGGAGACCGTCACCCGCTTCGGCATCGAGACCGGCATGGTGCCGATTCCCATCGCCGTGGAGCACAACGGCTATGTCATCAACACCTGGTTCCCCGCACTGCTCAAGGCGGCCCAGACGCTGGTGACCCAGGGCATCGCCACGCCCGAGGACGTGGACCGCACTTTCCTGATTGCCAACCGCGGTGCCCGCATGGGGCCGTTCGGCATGATGGACATTGTGGGCATGAAGACTTGCTACGACGTGTCCTCCTACTGGGGCCGGCTGCAGGGCGATGCGCAGCAACTGGCCAATGCCGAATACGTCAAGACCCAGTTGATGGACAAGGGGCGCACCGGCATGCTGGCGGGCAAGGGCTATTACGACTACCCGAATCCGGCCTATGCGGCGGCGGGGTTTCTGGATGTGCCAGCGCTGTCGCAGCTGTCCGCCATTGTCGATCGCTGTATCTCAAAAGTCTGAGCCCTTGGTGCACAGGTGGCGCATGCGGCCCCGCCTCTGCGCCTGTGCCTGGTGCTGCAGTGAGGCAGTGCCGGGCAGGAGCCTGACGAGCACAGATTTTGATGCGGACATTATTTGGGCTTGGCATCGGCCATACACGAACCGGAAGGCTGCTGCTGGAATAATATTGCTCCAGCTTGTATAGCGGCCTGCGATCGCGCTTGGTTCGGTTGAAGGCCTTTGGATGCATAAGGAAAGTTAATGGAAAACCGCAAAGTCGGCCCATTCAGCGTCGCCAATGTCGCGCTGGGCTGCATGAACTTCTGCCATGCCTACGGCAACCCCGTCTCTGCCGAGCAATCGCACGCCGTGCTGCATGCGGCACTGGACGCGGGCGTTACGCTGTTCGACACTGCCGCGCTCTATGGTTTTGGCGCCAGCGAATCGCTGATCGGCCCCGTGCTCAAGCCTCATCGCAACCACATCACCCTGGCCAGCAAATGCGGCATGGCCGGCGTGCGCGGCGAAGACGGCGTGATGCGCCGCGTCATCGACGGTCGCCCCAAAACCCTGCGCCAGAACTGCGAAGACAGTCTCAAGCGCCTGGGCACCGATGTGATCGATCTCTACTATCTGCATCGCTGGGACAGGAACGTGCCCATCGAGGAGTCGGTGGGCGAGATGGCGCGCCTGAAGGAAGAGGGCAAGGTTCGCGCTCTGGGCCTGTCGGAAGTGGGGGCCGATGCGCTGCGCCGCGCGCACAAGGAGCACCCGATTGCCGCGCTGCAAAGCGAATATTCGCTGTGGTCGCGCAATGCGGAGCTGGGCACGCTCGCCGCCTGCAAGGAGCTGGGCATTGCCTATGTGGCTTTCAGTCCCATGGGCCGCGCCTTTTTCAGCGGCAAGCTGCAGCAGGTGGACAACCTGGTCAAGGGCGATATCCGCGCCACCATGCCGCGCTTTGCCGGCGAGGCCTATGCGCAGAACCTGCGCCTGCTGGCGCCCATGCAGGCCGTGGCGGACAAGGCCGGCTGCACGCTGGCCGAATTGGCCATCGCCTGGGTGCTGCACCAGGGCGAGCATGTGATCGCCTTGCCCGGCACCACCAGCGTGGAGCATCTGCACGAAGACATTCGCGGTGGCCGCGTCCATCTCGACGCCGAGCTGCTGGCTGAGCTCGATGACATCTTCAAGCCCGAAGCCATTGCCGGCGACCGCTATGCGCTGCAAGGCCAGGGCGAGGTCGATACCGAGAAATACGCGTTTGAAAAGCGGCCCACCTGAGGCTGGCTGCAGATTGCGCTGGCAGGCTCTGACCGCTTAGGCGGGCAGGGCGTGCAGTGGAATGTCCCTGTCCTGGGCCAGCTGCATCAGCTCAGCGCAGCTGCGTGCGGCCAGAAACCGGGCCACGCCCTGATGGATCTCTGGCTTACGCATATCGGTTGGGTGGCTGAACAGCAGGTCCGCCGCTTCGCACAGGCGCTGTGCAAAGTGGGGCTCCAGCGCGGCCACGGCCACGATGCCGTCGGCACAGGGATAGATGCGGTAGCCCGCATGGGCGCCGCCGACATCGCCTGCGGGCTGGGTCAGGCCCCAGTGCCAGGGCAGGGCCAGCCACTGCGCCGCCTGGGCCAGGCCGACCTCGCGCACTATGCCGCGCCCGCTGCGGCTGCTGACGAGCACGGCCTGGAGCACGGCTTCGCTGGCCATCAGCGCCCCCGCCATATCGGCAAACAGGCTGGGGGGCAGGGCGGTGCTGTGCACGAGGCCCGCTTCGGCCTGATAGGTGAGGTCATGGCCGGGGACATCGGCCAGCTTGCCCGCGCTGCCGACCACGCGCACCAGCGACAGTCGGGGGTAGCGCTGCTGCAGGGTTTCCCAGCCCAGGCCCAGCTTGCTCAGTGCCGAGGGACGAAACGAGGTCAGCAGCACATCGGTTTGCGCCAGTTGCTCATGCAGGCTGGCCTGGCCTGCGGCGGTCTTGAGATCGGCCTGCAGGGTTTGCACTTTGTCATGCATCTGCGCGTAGGCATCTGGGCAGTAGAGGCCCATGGGGTCGGCGCTGCGGCCTGCGCCGGGTGCCAGAGGCTCTAGCTTGCGGCAATCGGCTCCCATGCCGGCGCAGCGCCACAGTGCGGCGGGGCCGGGCAGGTTCAGAGCCAGGCTGAGTATGCGAATTCCTTGCAGGGGTTGAATGGCGGTGCTTGGCATGAGTGGGAGTCTTCCTTGTCTGGACTTGTGCAAGCCAGGGTGGCATCAGGATGGTTTCCTTGAGGCGAAGCCCTTGCTTGAGTCTGATTTGCGTAAGTCGTGCTTGTGCAACTGCTGTTGTAGTGCAAGCCTGGCCCCGGCACTGGCACTTTCAGGACAGTCTGTTGCGGTGGCGATGCTTTCGGGCGCTGCTGCGATGTGGCAAGCTTGTCCTATCTGTAAAAAACGCCCCTAGGGGCGTGTTCGATTGACCGAGATGCGTAGACGTACGCTTTTGTCCCTGGGCGCAGCCTCCATGCTGGCCGCCGGCGGGGGCTGGAAGGCTTTTTCCATGAACTCCACTTCTTCTTCCCTGTTGCCCGAGCAGCTGTTGCAGCAGCTCAAGCCTTCGCCGCGCATGCCGGTGATGTTTCTCGGCCACGGCAGTCCCATGAATGTGATCGAGGACACGCACTGGCGCCAGAGCTGGAAGGCGCTGGGCCAGGAGCTGACGGCCAAAGGCATTGAGCCGCAGCTGATTCTCTGCGTTTCGGCTCACTGGCTGACCGAGTCCGACTGGGCGCTGACCGGCATGGCCCAGCCGCGCACGATTCATGACTTTGGCGGCTTTCCGCAAGAGCTGTTCGACCAGCAATATCCGGCGCCCGGCGCGCCCGAGGTGGCCAGACAGCTGGCGGCCGAGCTGCATTCGCCGCTGGACGGATCGGCCTTGCTGCTGGACCAGAAATGGGGTTTTGACCATGGCACCTGGTCGGTGTTGCTGCCCATGTTTCCCGAGGCCAGCATTCCCGTCATGCAGCTGAGCATGCCCTATGGACTGGCGCCCGAAAAGCATTTCGAGATGGGCCGCCAGCTGCGCGCGCTGCGCGACCGCGGCGTGCTCATCGTGGGCAGCGGCAATATCGTGCACAACCTGCGCGCCATGCAGCGCGGTGCCAGCGACAACCAGGCCTATGACTGGACGATCCAGTTCGACACCGAAGTGCAGCAGCGGCTGGACAGCGGCAATCTGGCGGATCTGAGCACCTTTCTGGACTGGGGGCCACAGGCCCGCCTGGCCCATCCCACGCACGACCACTATCTGCCTCTGCTGTATGCGGCAGGGGCCGTGCAGGAGGGCGAAGCGCCGCGCGTGTTCAACACGGCCTACCAGTATGCGGCACTGTCCATGCGCTCGGCCATCTGGGGATTGAACGCCTGATCAAGATTTTGCTAGCTTGCTGCGCTTGGTTTACAAGGTTTTCAGATGATTTCCTTCCTGAAAACAATATGAGAAGAGCGCTGGCAGCTATCAACTAATAGGTGGGCACTGAAGCAGCCATAAAAAAAGAGCAACGGATTAAAAGTCCGTTGCTCTTTGGTTTTCAGGGACCAGGCCCTGAATCGTGAGCTTAGATCACGGCGGCGATGGCCTTGCAGACATAGTCGATGTTCTTGCTGTTCAGCGCAGCCACGCACATGCGGCCGGTGTCGGTGCCGTACACGCCGAACTCGGAGCGCAGGCGCACCATCTGGTCCTTGGGCAGGCCGGAGTACGAGAACATGCCGATCTGGGTGGTGATGAAGGACATGTCCTGGGTCACGCCGGCAGCCTTCAGGCCGTCGACCAGCTTCTGGCGCATGGCCTTGATGCGCACGCGCATCTCGCCCAGCTCCTTTTCCCACAGAGCGTGCAGCTCGGGGTTGTTCAGCACGGCTGCCACGACGGCGCCGCCATGTGTGGGAGGGTTGGAGTAGTTGGTGCGGATGACGATCTTCAGCTGCGACAGCACGCGAGCGGCTTCTTCCTTGTCGGAGGCCACCACGGACAGGGCGCCCACGCGCTCGCCGTACAGGCTGAAGCTCTTGGAGAAGGAAGTCGAGACAAAGATGTTCAGGCCGGCAGCCACGAACTTGCCGATCACGGCGCCGTCTTCGGCGATGCCGTGGCCAAAGCCCTGGTAGGCCATGTCCAGGAAGGCGACCAGGCCCTTGGCCTTGACGACGGCGATCACTTCATCCCACTGAGCGGCGGTGATGTCGTAGCCGGTGGGGTTGTGGCAGCAGGCGTGCAGCACGACCACGGTGCCGGCAGCGGCAGCGTTCAGGTCGGCCAGCATGCCGGCGAAGTCGATGGAGCGGGTCGCTGCATCGTAGTAAGCGTAGGTGCCGACTTCAAAACCAGCGTTGGTGAAGATGGCCTTGTGGTTTTCCCAGCTGGGGTTGGAGATCAGGACCTTGGCGTTGGGGTTGAGCTTCTTGAGGAAGTCGGCGCCGATCTTCAGGCCGCCGGTGCCGCCGATGGCTTGCACGGTGGCAACGCGGCCGGACTTGACCACGTCGGACTCGGCACCGAACACCAGGGCCTTGACGCCGTTGTCATAGGCGGCAATACCGTCGATGGGCAGATAGCCGCGCGCGGTAGGCTTTTCCATCATGGCCTTCTCGGCGGCCTGCACGCACTCCAGCAGGGGCAGCTTGCCGTTGTCGTCGAAGTACACGCCCACGCCCAGGTTCACTTTGTTGGGGTTGGAGTCAGCGTTGAATTGCTCGTTCAGACCCAGGATGGGGTCGCGGGGGGCCATTTCGACGGCGGTAAACAGAGACATGAAAAAATCCTTGAGGGATGGAAATAAGTCAGGTCACCCCCAGCTACTGCTCCGAGCGCGTTAGACGGGCAGGGCATTGCCCGGTGCTCGAAAAAACGCATCAGCCTAGGTTAGGCTTGAGGGTTGGGCTGCCATTCTACTCCGCGCTTACCCTATGCGTCATGGACATGAGATCATGCAAGAACAAAATATGAATGCCGAGCCGCAAGGCCGTTTCGTGCAATACCCGGACTCGCCGTTCGAGCTGTTCCAGCCCTATCCTCCGGCGGGCGATCAGCCTGCGGCCATCGAAAAACTGGTCGAAGGCGTCAATGACGGCGAGTCTTTCCAGACGCTGCTGGGCGTGACCGGTTCGGGCAAGACCTTCACCATGGCCAACGTGATCGCGCGTCTGGGCAAGCCCGCCATCGTGTTTGCGCCCAACAAGACGCTGGCGGCACAGCTGTACTCGGAGTTCAGGGAGTTTTTCCCGAAAAACGCGGTCGAGTACTTCGTCAGCTACTACGACTACTACCAGCCCGAAGCCTATGTGCCCCAGCGCGACCTGTTCATCGAAAAGGACAGCGCCATCAACGAGCACATCGAGCAGATGCGCCTGTCCTGCACCAAGAGCATCATGGAGCGGCGCGATGTGGTGATCGTGGCCACGGTCTCGGCCATCTACGGCATCGGCGAGCCCGAGAGCTACCACCGCATGATCATGACGCTGCGCGCGGGCGACACGCTCAACCAGCGCGACGCGATCGCGCAGCTGATCCGCATGCAGTACCAGCGCAACGACCAGGATTTCTCGCGCGGCACCTTCCGCGTGCGCGGCGACACCATCGATGTGTTCCCGGCCGAGCATTCTGAGCTGGCCGTGCGCATCGAGCTGTTCGACGACGAGGTCGAGAGCCTGCAGCTGTTCGATCCGCTCACGGGCCGGGTGCGCCAGAACATTCCCCGCTTCACCATCTATCCCAGCAGCCACTATGTGACGCCGCGCGACAAGGTGCTGGCGGCCGTGGAGACCATCAAGGAAGAGCTGGCCGAGCGCCTCAAGCAGCTTGTGGGCATGGGCAAGCTGGTGGAGGCGCAGCGCCTGGAGCAGCGCACGCGCTTCGATCTGGAAATGCTCAGCGAAGTGGGGCACTGCAAGGGCATCGAGAACTACACGCGCCATCTCTCGGCCTCCAAGCCCGGCGATCCGCCCAGCACGCTGACCGACTATCTGCCGCGCGACGCCATTATGTTCCTTGACGAGAGCCATCAGATGATCGGCCAGCTCAACGCCATGTACAACGGCGACCGGGCGCGCAAGACCACGCTGGTGGAATATGGCTTCCGCCTGCCGTCGGCGCTGGACAACCGGCCGCTCAAGTTCGAGGAGTTCGAGCAGCGCATGCGCCAGGTGGTGTTTGTCTCGGCCACGCCCGCCGAATATGAAAAGACTCATGCCGGGCAGGTGGTGGAGCAGGTGGTGCGCCCCACGGGCCTGGTCGATCCCGAAATCGAAGTGCGGCCGGCCATCCATCAGGTGGATGACGTGCTGCAGGAGATCCGCCAGCGCGTGGAGCTGGAGGAGCGCGTGCTCATCACCACGCTGACCAAGCGCATGGCCGAGCAGCTGACCGAATACCTGACCGACAACGGCGTGAAGGTGCGCTATCTGCACTCCGACGTGGATACGGTGGAGCGCGTGGAAATCATCCGCGACCTGCGTCTGGGAGCCTTCGACGTGCTGGTCGGCATCAACCTGCTGCGCGAAGGCCTGGATATTCCCGAGGTCTCGCTGGTGGCGATTCTGGATGCCGACAAGGAAGGTTTTCTGCGTGCCGAACGCAGCCTGATCCAGACCATCGGTCGTGCGGCGCGCAACGTCAACGGCAAGGCGATTCTGTACGCGGACCGCATCACGGAGTCCATGAAGAAAGCCATCGGCGAAACCGAAAGACGCCGCGAAAAACAGATGGCTTTCAATGAAGCCAACGGAATCGTGCCAAAACAGATTGTCAAGAGGGTGAAAGACCTGATTGATGGCGTCTACAGCGAAAAAAGCGGCAAAGAGGCCGAGCGTCTGCAGGAGCAGGCTCTACAACAGGCACGTGTCGAGGATATGTCGGAGAAAGACATCGCCAAGGAGATCAAGCGTCTGGAGAAGCAAATGCTGGAGCACGCCAGGAACCTGGAATTCGAGCAGGCAGCGCGTGTGCGAGACCAGCTTTCGCTTCTCAAGCAGCAATTGTTCGGGGCGGCACCGTAGGAATATTTCTTCGCAAATCTCGGGGTTATTACGTGAGTGCACGCTGTTACCCGACAAAATTGATGGGGAATGTGATATACTCGCCTCAAACACTCAACAACAAACTTCCCTCACAGAAGGGCTCTGAACCTAATCACAGGACGGAGTAAGGGCGGAGACTGTGCTCGTCTAGGTACTGTGACCGGGCGTGCGTTTCTGTAACGAACAATCCTGACTGAAGGAGCTCGTATGCGTCTTACGACCAAAGGCCGCTTTGCGGTCACCGCGATGATCGACCTGGCACTGCGCCAGAACAATGGCCCTGTGACCCTGGCTGCCATCAGCCAGCGTCAGCAGATTTCGCTGTCCTATCTGGAACAGTTGTTTGGCAAGCTGCGTCGCCACGAACTGGTGGAATCCACCCGTGGCCCCGGTGGCGGCTACACGCTGGCCCGTAAGGCAACGGACATCACCGTGGCTGACATCATCGTCTCGGTGGATGAACCTATTGATGCGACCCAGTGCGGTGGCAAGGAAAACTGTCTGGGCGAAGCCGGCCGCTGCATGACCCATGAGCTGTGGGCTGCACTGAATCAGCGCATGGTGGAATTCCTGGACTCCGTCACTCTGCAAAAGCTGGTGGACGAGCAACTGGCCAAGGGCATCCAGATCGAGGACAAGCCCGTGGTGCGCCGCGCCATCTCCACAGCACCCGTGGTCAAGCCCATCCGTGTGAATGCACCGAACTCGGTGTTCGCCCTGGGTAACGCCTTCGCGAAATCCTGATCCGGGGCCGCTTGAGCAGTGCTCGGGCGGCAACCAGATCGGCATGAAGCCCGACTCCGATAGTCAGGGCCTGGATACATGCATGGCTGTGCGGCATGTTTCTTCGCCCTGATGGCACCACAAGGTGCATCGATTCCTCACGATTTGTCAGCCAAAAACAAGACGAGCCAGTCATGGACATGACCCCGCACTTTCCCATTTATCTCGACTACGGTGCAACCACTCCGGTGGACCCCCGCGTGGCGGACGCCATGATTCCCTGGCTGCGTGAACATTTTGGCAATGCCGCATCGCGCAGCCATGCCTGGGGCTGGGAAGCCGAAGAAGCCGTCGAGAAGGCCCGCAAGCAGGTCGCCGATCTGATTGGCGCCGACCCGCGTGAAATCGTCTGGACCAGCGGCGCGACCGAGTCCGACAACCTGGCCATCAAGGGTGCAGCGCATTTCTACCAGGGCAAGGGCAAGCACCTGATCACCGTGAAGACCGAGCACAAGGCCGTGCTGGACACCATGCGTGAACTGGAGCGCCAGGGCTTTGAAGTCAGCTATCTGGACGTGCAGGAAAACGGTCTGCTGGACATTGAGGTGTTCAAGGCCGCGATCCGTCCCGACACCATCCTCGCCAGCGTGATGGCCGTGAACAACGAGATCGGTGTGGTTCAGGATCTGAACACCATTGGCGCCCTGTGCCGTGAGAAGGGCATCATCTTCCACGTCGACGCCGCTCAGGCTTCGGGCAAGATGGATCTGAACATGCAGACCATGCCCATTGACCTGATGAGCCTGGCTTCGCACAAGACCTACGGCCCCAAGGGCATCGGTGCGCTGTACGTGCGCCGCAAGCCGCGCGTGCGCCTGGAAGCTCAGATGCACGGCGGCGGTCATGAACGCGGCATGCGTTCCGGCACGCTGGCAACCCACCAGATCGTGGGCATGGGCGAAGCCTTCCGCATCGCCAAGGAAGAGATGGCCAAGGATATGGAGCACGCACGTGCACTGCGCCAGCGTCTGCTCGATGGTCTGAAGGATCTGGAGCAGGTGTTCGTGAACGGCGATATGGACAACGGTGTTCCCCATTACCTGAACATGAGCTTCAACTTCGTCGAAGGCGAGTCGCTGATCATGGGCATCAAGGGTCTGGCCGTGTCCTCGGGTTCCGCCTGCACATCCGCCAGCCTGGAGCCCAGCTATGTGCTGCGTGCCCTGGGTCGCAGCGATGAGCTGGCACACAGCTCCTTGCGCATGACCTTTGGTCGCTTCACGACGGAAGAGGAAATTGACTACGCGATCAAGTCGATCCGCGAAAACGTGCTGAAGCTGCGCGAGCTGAGCCCTCTGTGGGAGATGTACAAAGACGGCATCGACCTCAGCACTATTCAATGGGCTGCACACTAAGCATAGATTACAAAGAGTTCAAGAGGTAGACACCATGGCTTACTCCGAAAAAGTTGTTGACCACTATGAAAACCCCCGCAACGTGGGCTCGTTCGACAAGAGCGATGACTCCGTGGGCACGGGTATGGTGGGTGCGCCCGCTTGCGGCGACGTGATGAAGCTGCAGATCAAGGTCAATCCCGCCACTGGCGTGATCGAAGATGCACGCTTCAAGACCTATGGCTGCGGCTCTGCCATCGCCTCGTCTTCGCTGGTGACCGAATGGGTCAAGGGCAAGACGCTGGATGAGGCTGCCGCCCTGAAGAACAGCCAGATCGCCGAAGAACTGGCGCTGCCACCGGTCAAGGTTCATTGCTCCATCCTGGCTGAAGACGCCATCAAGGCTGCTGTGAACGACTACCGCGCAAAGCGCACGGCGACGGAAGCCTAAGGCCATGGCCATCTCAATGACCGAGGCGGCTGCCCGTCATGTGAACCGCTACCTTTCGCGTCGCGGCAAGGGGATTGGCGTGCGCCTCGGCGTGAAGACCACGGGCTGTTCCGGCTTGGCCTACAAGCTGGAGTATGTGGACGAGGTTCAGCCCGATGACGTGGTGTTTGAAGACCACGGCATCAAGGTGCTGATCGACCCCAAGAGCCTGGCCTATATCGACGGCACGGAACTGGATTTCGTGCGCGAAGGCCTGAACGAAGGCTTCAAGTTCCACAACCCCAACGAGCGTGATCGCTGCGGTTGTGGTGAGAGCTTCAGGATTTGATTTCCCCCTGAGTCGCTTCGCGCCTTCCCCCCCAAGGGGAGGACACCTTCGCTGCGAGGCGGCTCTTGCTCGGTGTCCCTGGCGTGTGTAGCGCCCAAGCGTAAGAACGGAACCGCCTCAGCGCTGCTGCAGGCGGTTTTTTAATGCCATGAATCTGCAATCTGACGACTTTGAATTGTTTGGCCTGCCGCGCAAGTTTGCGCAGGAGCGCAGCCAGATCGACGCACGCTGGAAAGAGCTGCAGCGTGAAGCACATCCCGACCGCTTTGCCGCCCAGGGCGCAGCGGCGCAGCGCGTGGCCATGCAATGGTCGGTGCGCATCAACGAGGCCTATCAGCGCCTCAAGGATCCGCTCAAGCGCGCGGCCTATCTGTGCGAGCTGGCGGGAGCACCAGTGCGGGCCGAAGACAACACGGCCATGCCTGCGGCATTTCTGATGCAGCAGATGGAGTGGCGCGAAGCGCTGGAAGACGCTGCCAGCGAGCAGGAGCTGGATGCTCTGGAGGGCGAGATGCTCGCTGCCAAAAAGCAGATGCTTGGCGAATGCGGTCGTCTGCTGGACGAGGCTGGCGATGCCGCCGCTGCCGTGCAGCAGGTGAGAGCCCTCATGTTTGTTGCGCGATTTGCGCAAGATGTGGATCGCCGTCGCGATCAACTGGGACAATAAGAGCCAGAGCAACGCGCTGTGCCCTAGGCACGCAGCGTATCCACCTTGAGCGGGCCAGCCACGCTGGCCTCTGATGTTTCAAAAGAAGAATTTCATGGCGCTTTTGCAGATTTCCGAGCCCGGCCAATCCCCCGATCCCCACCAGCGACGCATTGCTGTAGGTATCGACCTGGGCACCACGCATTCTCTGGTCGCTGCAGTGCGCAACGGCGTGGCCGAGTGCCTGCCCGACGATCAGGGGCGTGTGCTGCTGCCATCGGTGGTGCGTTACATGGAAATGGGCCGCCGACAGATCGGTTTTGATGCCAAGGCCGCGCAGGCGCAGGATGCTGCCAACACTATCAGCTCGGCCAAGCGCTTCATGGGGCGAAGCCTGGCCGATATCGAATCGCCCGAGAAGCTGCCTTATCGCTTCAAGACCGATGACAGCAGCGTCATCTCCGTCGAAACCGTGGACGGCGCCAAGACGGCCGTGGAAATCAGTGCCGAAATTCTGGCGACCTTGCGCTTCCGTGCCGAAGACACGTTCGACGACGATCTCTATGGTGCAGTCATCACCGTGCCTGCGTATTTTGACGATGCTCAGCGCCAGGCCACCAAGGATGCAGCCAAGCTGGCAGGCATCAACTTGCTGCGCCTGATCAACGAACCCACGGCAGCAGCCATTGCCTACGGCCTGGACAACGCGGCAGAGGGCGTCTACGCCGTCTACGATCTGGGTGGCGGCACCTTCGATATCTCGGTGCTGCGTCTTGCACAGGGTGTGTTCGAAGTGATCGCCACAGGTGGTGACTCGGCATTGGGCGGCGACGACTACGATGACGCGCTGGCGGCCTGGGTGGCGGAAAAGACCGGCACGCAGCTGGAGTCGGCAGCAGACAAGACCGCCTGGCGTATTGCCGCGCGCCATTGCAAGCAGGCCCTGACTGAATCAGAAGTTGTAGCGTTTACCGCTGATATTTCCTCGGGTTCAGTGTCTTTTGATGTCAAGCGTGAGGAATTCATTGCGCTGACTGCTCACTTAACCAGCAAGAGCCTTGCTGCTGTGCGCCGCGCGCTCAAGGATGCAGACCTGGGCCGCGATGAGGTGCAGGGCGTGGTCATGGTCGGCGGCTCCACCCGCATGCCCCAGATTCGCCAGGCCGTGGCCGACTTCTTCGGCAGCGAGCCGCTGACCAATCTCAACCCTGACGAAGTGGTGGCCTTGGGCGCTGCCATTCAGGCCAATCAGCTGGCCGGCAACAATACCGCCGGCGACCTGCTGCTGCTGGACGTGATTCCGCTGTCGCTGGGTGTGGAAACCATGGGCGGCCTGTCCGAGCGCATCATCACGCGCAACGAGACCATCCCCACGGCCCGCGCACAGGACTTCACGACCTACAAGGATGGTCAGACCGCTCTGGCCATTCACGTGGTGCAAGGCGAGCGCGATCTGGTGGCGGACTGCCGCAGCCTGGCGCGTTTCGAGTTGCGCGGCATTCCGCCCATGGCTGCCGGCGCGGCGCGCATCCGCGTGACCTTCACGGTCGATGCCGACGGCCTGCTGTCCGTCAGCGCCAAGGAGCAGACCAGCGGCGTCGAAGCACATATCAATGTCAAGCCTTCCTACGGCATTTCCGACGACCAGATCGCCCAGATGCTGCAGGACGGTTTTGCCACGGCCCAGGAAGACATGAAAGCCCGCGCCCTGGTCGAGGCCCGCGTGGATGCTGATCGCATGCTGCTGGCCACGCAGAGTGCGCTGGACGTGGATGGGGATGTGCTCAGCGCCGAGCAGCGCGACAGCATCGACGGCCTGATGACAGCGCTACGCGCGGCCGTCGCCAGCGATGATCCGGCCGTCGTGGAGGGCGCAACACAGGCCCTGGCCAAGGGAACCGAGTCGTTTGCGGCCGAACGCATGAATCGCAGCATCCAGCAGGCGCTGGCTGGCAAGAGTGTCAACACCATTTAATTCATAAACAGAACAATGCCCATCATCAAAATTCTTCCTCACGCCGAGTACTGCCCCAACGGGACAGAGATCGAAGCACCCGTCGGCACTTCGATCTGTGAAGCCATGCTGGACAACGGCATCAATATCGAGCATGCCTGTGATATGAGCTGCGCCTGCACGACCTGCCATGTCATCGTCAAGGAAGGCTTCAACTCCCTGAACGAGGCGGAGGAAGAGGAAGAAGACCTGCTCGACAAGGCCTGGGGTCTGCAGCCTCAGTCGCGCCTGTCCTGCCAGGCGATTCTGGCGCGCGAGAATGTGACGGTGGAGATCCCCAAGTACTCCATCAATCACGCCAAAGAGAATCATTAAGCACCCCCTGAGGCGCTTTGCGCCTTCCCCCTCTCTCTACGCGCTTCGCGCTAGGGGAGGGGGACGACACCCTCGGTGCGCGGCGGCGCTTCCTCGGTGTCCTGGCTTTGGTGCGCGCTTGTTTTAGAAATTGTTGGGCGATGTGAGCGCCGCAGGTAATTGGGAGAAATTGAATGTCGCGCCAAATTGTTCTGGATACGGAAACGACCGGCCTGTCGGCCATCGATGGCGATCGTCTGATCGAGCTGGGCTGCGTGGAGCTGGTCAATCGCAAGCTCACCGGCAACAATCTGCATCTGTACTTCAATGCGGGTCGGGACAGCCATCCAGATGCCTTGCGCGTGCACGGCATCACCACGGAGTTCCTCAAGGACAAGCCGCGCTTTGAGGAAAAGATCGACGAGATCTGGGAGTATCTGCAGGGGGCAGAGCTCATCATCCACAATGCGCCGTTCGACCTGGGCTTTCTGAACAACGAGCTCAAACTGGCCAAGCGCCCGCCGCTCAAGCAGTGCGTGGGCGGAGTCCTCGACACCCTGGTCATGGCCAAGGAGATGTACCCGGGCAAGCGCAACTCGCTGGACTCGCTCTGCGATCGCCTGGGTGTCGACAATTCCAATCGCACGCTGCACGGTGCTTTGCTGGATGCGGAGCTGCTGGCGGATGTCTACATCAATCTCACGCGCGGGCAAGATGCCTTGCTCATGACCGAGGAGCCGGCAGATGCTCCGGCGGCTGGAGCGATTGTCGTTCCCTCGGTGGACCTGAGCAGCTTCAAGTTGCCAGTGCTGCGCGCCAATGAGCAGGAGCAGCAATCCCACGACGATGTGCTCAAGCAGATGGATAAATCCAGTGGTGGCAAGACTGCCTGGCGCAACTTTGAAAATGTGAGCGCTAATCCTTGATATAATCACGCCTATCGGGTGATTAGCTCAGCGGTAGAGCACTGCCTTCACACGGCAGGGGTCACATGTTCGATCCATGTATCACCCACCAAATACGAAAACCTCTTAGGTCATTGATCTAAGAGGTTTTTTGTTTGCGTGCGTACTGCGTACCTCCCGTTGGCGCAGGCTTTACAGCTTGAAGTGGACGGCGTGGCAGCAGCCCTTCCGGTCGGAGGAAGGCCTGTGTCAGGCAGGCGAAGGGGCGAGGCATATGCTGCAATCTGCCTGGCCAGGGCTGAGCCAAATTCCTGGCCTGAGGCGCGCAGCGGGCTCAGCCCTGATGATTCTTGGATGACCGCGCGGTCTTGCGTGAGCACTTGGGGGCTTGTTGCTCAGGTTGAGCTGGCAAGCTTGTTCGAGGGTAGTCCAGTACGCGCGGAAGGTTTCGCCGTGCGGAAGTTGTTCGAGCCAGGCCAGCGCATTGACCCACGACCTTGTCGTGGTGGCAATCGTGGACGCTGATCCAGCCGCGCTGGCTGTGCCTGAGTACCTCGTCCTGCTGCGTGCGCTGGCTGAGCGGCGGCTGCATGAGGAGGCAGAGTGGGGAGCGAAGACATGCTGCACAGGCTGCTGGCGGTGGTGCCGGACATGACCGAAGCCGATGGGCAGGATGGTACTCATAGGGCTTCCGTGATGCAACAGGATCGTCAGGGCGTGCAGCAGGCCATCAGCTGCGCCGACAATTGCTGCTCTGCCGCAGCATCGCTGAGATGGAGTCGCTATGGGCGCGTTTTCTTTACCAGAACCGGTTCGCTGCGGTAGCTGTCGGGAAAGAGGCGCTTGAGGCTGTTCACCTTGGGAATATCGTTGAAGACGATATAGGGGTGGCGCGGGTTTTCGGTCAAGAAGTCCTGGTGGTAGAGCTCGGCCGGATAGAAGCTGGCCTTGTCCTCGAGGCGGGTGACTATGGGTTTGGGATACAGGCGCGCTGCATCGAGCTGCGCGACGTAAGCCTGCGCTGTCTTGAGCTGGGCCGGGCTGGTCGTGAAGATTGCCGAGCGATACTGAGTTCCTGTGTCCGGACCCTGTCGGTTGAGCTGGGTGGGATCGTGGACGACAGAGAAAAATATCTGCAGCAGCTTTCCATAGCTCACCTGGGTCGGATCGAAGGTGATCTCGACCGATTCTGCATGGCCGGTGTTGCCGCGGCTGACCAGCTCGTAGGAGGCGGTGGATGCAGCACCTCCGCTATAACCGGAGACCGCGCGTTGCACGCCCTTGACGTGCTGGAATACGCCTTGTACTCCCCAGAAGCAGCCGCCGGCAAAGATTGCACGCTGCGGGGAGGGTCCGGTGGCCGGGAGGTCCAGGACAGGGGCAGGAAGGCGAACCGCTTCTTCGGCCGAGAAGGCCATTGGTTGCCAGAGCAGTTCGCCGCCCAGCAAAACGATGCTGCCGGCCAGTGTCTGGAGCAGGCCGCGCCGATTCAAGGCGGGCCCTGAGATGATGCGTGTGTTCATATGGCTATCCAAAAGTGAAGGCATAGGCGGAAACGCCGCTGTCCAGGAACTCGATGCTGAAGGTGTGCTCGGTAACGACTCCGGATTGGCGCACCAGCTGGTAAAGCCGCTGGCCGGTGACAGTGCCGCTGCCATCGGCGGCCACGTCCACGCCGTGGGCGGTGCCGGGTGGTTTGCCGTCAATGCGGACCTTGAAGCGCACGGGCTTTCCGTCAGGGCCGGGGCTCAGCACCAGGTGCAGGTCCCGCGCCTTGAACCGGTAGACGATGCTGCCTGATGGACCGGTCAGCAAGGCGCTTTCGGGTCCAACCATCCATTGCCCGGCAAGGCCCCAGGTGTTCAGCCTGGGCCGTTCCGGTTCTCGATACGTTGCCGTCCTGTCGGGAACGGCTTTGGGCGTGGAGAGAAAGTTCTCGGCACGCTCATAACCCAGATAGGTTTCGGGGGACGCGACCTCATCCATGTTGGCGGCCAGTTGAACGCCCCCGGCATCTACCTCCGTCAGGCCCATGGTTGACTGGGAGCTGCCCGCCTCTTGGAGAAGCTGTTGTATCACTCGCTCCGACTCGGCGTAGCCGCCTTCGCCAAAGTGATGGTGGCGGATGCGTCCCGTGGCATCGATGAAGTAGTGAGCAGGCCAATACTGGTTCTTGAATGCGCGCCAGATTGCATACTGGTTGTCAACGGCCACCGGATAGTTGATGCCCAGGTCTTTCATGGCCTTGCTCACGTTGCCTATGTCGCGCTCAAAAGCAAACTCGGGGGCGTGCACACCGACCACGATCAGGCCTTGATCACGGTATTTTTCTGCCCATGCCTTCACATAGGGAAGGGTGCGCAGGCAGTTGATGCAGGAGTAGGTCCAGAAATCCACCAGCACCACCTTGCCACGCAGGTCTTGCCCGCTCAGAGGCCTGGAGTTGAGCCATTGGGTTGCCCCGCCCAGCGATGGTGCGATGCCTTCATCGGGCAGTGCAGGGGCTTTATTCGATGGTCCGCTCATGCGCATTGCGGCTCCTGCAGACATCATGGCGGCTCCCTCAGCGGGTGCCTGGGATGCTCCCCGCATCATCGTGCCCGGATTGCCGCGCATGGTCGTGGGGTCTTCTCCATGAGGCTGGTTCAGGCGCTCGACCAGTTTCTGCTCCAGGCCGCCGGTGGATGCCGTTGACAGTCGAGCCAGTACGCCGGTATCGATCCCCAGGGCGATGGCGGCCACGCCCGCGAGCATGGCTGCACCGAGGCCGCGACGTACCCATTCACCGGCACCCAGCGAACGCTTGAGCGCGGCAAATACCCGTCCGCCGAGCAGCAAAGCCGCAGCCATGGAAGTCGCAGCCCCGGCGGCATAGGCCAGAAGTAGCAGGGTCGAGGTGGTGTTGGCGCCCTGCAGGGCTGCACCGGTCAATATCAGTCCCAGGATGGGCCCGGCACATGGAGCCCATAGCAGCCCTGTTGCGATTCCCAGCAACACCGAGGAAGCCATCTTCGGTGTACCGTCTTGCTGCACCGACTCGGACAGGCGCGATCCGGCAGTCACCAATGGGCGGGTCAGCCTCTCCGACAGATGCGGTAGCAGCAGTGTCAGCCCGAAAACGGCCACCAGAGCCAGTGCCAGCCAGCGGCCATACTGATTGGCAGCCACCACCCAGCCGCCGCCGACGGCGGCGAGAGAGGCAACGATCGCAAAGGTCAATGCCATGCCTGCCAGCAATGGCAGGCCGTTGCGCACAAAGGGCTGGTTCGCGCGAGAGAACACAAAAGGCAGCACGGGCAGGATGCAGGGACTGACGATGGTCAGCACACCACCCAGATAGGCAAGGACGATCAGCAGCATGGCCTGTTTCTCCTCAGGCCGGCCTGGGCGTGAAAGCCAAGGCCAGGCCGTTCATGCAATAGCGCAGACCTGTGGGAGGCGGCCCGTCTTCGAAGACATGGCCGAGATGGCCGCCACAGCGCCGGCAGTGCGCTTCGACACGCACCATGCCGTAGCTTCGGTCCTTGCGGGTGGCGACGGCGTTGTCCAGCGGCTTCCAGAAGCTGGGCCAGCCGGTGCCGCTGTCGAACTTGGTGGAGGAGGCAAACAAGGGCAAGGAACAGCCTGCGCAGGAAAATGTTCCAGGACGATGCTCCTTGTTGAGCGGGCTGCTGCCGGGCGGCTCCGTCGCCTCCTGGCGCAGCACCGCATATTGCTGAGGGCTGAGCCGTGCACGCCACTGGGCGTCGGTATAGCTGACTTCGAAGGTCTCTGTCGCTGCAGTCGCGTGGCGCTGGAAGATTCCGGTGGCAAGCGCTGCAGCGGAGGCTGCTGCGCCCAGCAGCATATGGCGTCGGGTGGTCATGGCATCGGCTTTCTGGGTTCGATGACATTGAGCTTATGGAGTGGCGATCCCGAAGTCCTCACGCAAAGTTAAAAAAAACGTGATAACTCCCCGCGAGCAGTTTGAGCACAATATGAAAGTACGCGGTTCTGCATCGACCGTCCCTCCCGGAGACCTGATTACCCATGACTAACGTCCGTCGCATTCTGCTGGTCGAGGACGATGCCCACATCGCCGATCTGCTTTCGCTCCACCTTCGGGACGAGGGGCTGGAGGTCGTGCATTGCGCCCGCGGCGACGACGGCCTCGCGCATCTGGAGCGCGGTGGCTGGGATGCGCTGGTGCTGGATCTGATGTTGCCTGGCGTGGATGGCTTGGAGATATGCAGGCGTGCGCGTGCCATGACCCGCTACACGCCGATCATCATCATCAGTGCCCGCTCCAGTGAGGTGCATCGCATTCTGGGGCTGGAGATCGGCGCGGACGACTATCTGGCCAAGCCGTTTTCCGTTCTGGAACTCGTGGCACGGGTGAAGGCTCTGCTGCGCCGGGTCGATGCTCTGGCTCAGAGTGCGCGCCTGGAATCCGGCAGCCTGTCGGTCAATGGGCTGGTCATGGACCCGGTGGCGCGGGAGGCCAGTCTGAGCGGGCGTCGTCTCGATCTCACGCCGCGCGAGTTCGATCTTCTGTATTTCTTTGCCCGCCAGTCGGGCAAGGTGTTCTCGCGCATGGACCTGCTCAATGCGGTCTGGGGCTATCAGCACGAGGGCTACGAGCACACCGTCAACACCCATATCAACCGGCTTCGCGCCAAGGTGGAGCTCAATCCAGCACAGCCGACGCGGATCCTCACGGTTTGGGGGCGCGGCTACAAGTTCGCTGAAACTGGAGAGAGCGAATGAACCTGACTCTGACCCAGCGGCTGGCGATCGTGTTTGCCGTGTTGCTACTGGTCTGCAGCGGTACCTCGGCCTGGCTGCAGCTTCGCTCCAACCGCATGCATGAGCTGGAAGTGGTGCAGGCCTTGTCGCGCGATGTCGCCGAGAGTATTGCCCGCGATGCCCAGCTGACCGATGCGAATGGCTTGATGCCTAACGCGGTGCGAAATCTTTTCAACCAGCTGATGATGGTGAACCCGAGTGTGGAGGTCTATCTGCTGGAGCCCGACGGCCGCATCGCCGGCCACGCGGCACCCGAGGGGCGTTTGCGTCGCGACCGGGTCGATCTTGAGCCGGTGCATCGATTCATCGATGGACAGATGCTGCCGATTCTGGGCGATGATCCGCGCAGCCGCGATGGCCGCAAGGTCTTCAGTGCGGCCCCTTTGAGCGTGAGCGGGCGGCAAGTCGGCTTCATCTATGTGGTGTTGCTTGGCGAGGCCCATGATCTTCTTGCTGCCAGAGGCTCGGCAGATGCAGTGTTGAAGACGGCACTGCTGTCGATTGGCATGGTCGGGCTGCTCTGTCTCGCTGCGGGCCTTGTCGCCTTCACCTTGATCACGCGTCCCTTGCGGCGTCTGACCGAGTCGGTTCGGCAGTTTGACATGCATGGCGCTCCCCCCGAGATGCCGGAACGCTCCCCGGATGTGGCCAATCACAGCCGTGACGAGATTGCAGTGCTGGACGCTGCCTATCGGCAGATGGTGCTGCGCATCAGCGAGCAATGGGAAGCACTCACGCGGCAGGATCAGGAGCGCAGGGAGTTGATCGCGAATATTTCCCACGATCTGCGCACACCGCTGTCATCCTTGCATGGGTATCTGGAGACCTTGCTTCTGAAGGATGCAAGCCTGGAGCCTGCAGAGCGCAGGCGCTACCTTGGCATTGCGCTGGACCAGAGTCGCAGAGTAGGGGCCCTGTCCCAAAGCCTGTTCGAGCTGGCCAGACTGGAATACGGCTTTGTGCAACCGGAGCTCGAATCATTCTCTCTGGTTGATCTGGTGCAGGACGTTTTTCAGAAGTTCGAGCTTGCGGCAGAGTCGCGTCATATTGCCCTGCAGGCGGACCTTGCTCCTCAACTTCCGGCAGTTCGTGCGGATCTGGGAATGATAGAGCGCGTCCTGAGCAATCTGCTGGATAACGCCTTGCGCTATGCCCCCGAAGGCGGGGCGATCAGGATCGCCATAAGAGCAGTGGGCCAAGAGCTGGAGGTGACGATCAGCGACTCCGGCCCGGGCATCCCGCCAGAGTTGCGCGAAGGCTTGTTCAGGCGTCCATTTACCGTAGGTGGTGCCCGCCGTGACGGTGGCCTGGGCCTGAGAATCGTGCATCAGATGCTGGAGCTGCATGGAGTCTCCATTCATCTTGTCGAGAGTGGCGGACAGGGCACCACGTTCCGGTTTTCATTGCCACGGGCTCCCGCTTAGATGTTCAGTCCCACAGTGAGATGGTGCGGATGAAGTCTAAAGCGACTTGGATCTTTTTCCCACGCCTCGCACATCGCACGGAATGATGTCTTCCACCTGAGCGCTTTCAAGTGCTTGCCGAAGTTGTAGCTTTGAACAATGCCTGGACATGCTCCCGTAGCTGCTCCAGGCCCTCGTACTCGTACGCCTTGATCGTGGATTCCTTGATGGTCCGGTTCATGCGCTCGACCATGCCGTTAGTCCAAGGGTGGTACGGCTTGGTATGTCGTTTCTCGATTCCATTGAACTTGCAGATGCGTTCAAAGATGTGACCGATGCATGTGTCGGTGACGCCACCTCTGAAGCGTTCTTGCCCTGTGGAGGCCATGCCGTTGTCCGTCAGAACGGTATGTATGCGGTACGGGAAGGCCACAAGCACCTGCCGAAGGAACTGCGCTGCGTTGGCTTTCGTGGCCCTGTCAAAGAACGCAACATGCGTAAACTTTGTGACGCGGTCTATTGCAACAAACATGTGCTGTCTGCCGCTGGAGATTTTCATTTCGGCGCTGTCGATGTACACGAAGCCCTGCGTCGTTTCTTCAAACTTTCCGCGCCTTCGCGGCACCTGCATTGCTGGCTGTCGACTGATTCCGTGACGCTGCAGGCATTGATGCAAGGCGCTGCGGCTGAGCTTGGGTGCCGTCTCCAGGAGCTGCCCTATGAGATCGTCCAGCGACAGATGCCCTTGCTTGCGTAATGCAATTGCCAGATGTTCTTGCTCTTGAGAAAGATGCTGGCTTGCTCTGTCCCGAAGACCCATGGGCTCATCGAGCACCGAGGTGCGCGCACGCACTTGGCCACGGCCAAGCTGCTGAAATCCGCGTCTCCCGACATGCCTTTGGGTGCTCGCCTGTATCTCGACAATTGCGCCGCCTGTCACTTTGTCAGTGGCAAGGGCGCTCCCGAGATCTTCCCCGAGCTGCAAGGCAATGCCATGGTGCTGGGCAAGGATGCCAGCCCGCTGGTATCGGTGATTCTCAAGGGCGCTTCATCGCCCGCTACTGAGCGCCGTGCCATGCATCTGGTGATGCAGGACTATGCCGACCGCCTTACCGACGGTGAGGCGGCCGCACTGGCCACCTTCCTGCGCACGGGCTGGGGCAACCAGGCTTCGGATGTGAGCGAAAGCCTGGTCAGCAAGGTGCGCAAGCATGTACAAGCCGATGCTGCTCCGCAGCGAGCCCTGTAGACAGCATGAGCGTCCGCCAGGTGCCTTGTGCGCCGGGCCGGCTCCCGAAACCCGGCCCGATGGAAATCCGGCCGGGTTTTTTCATGCCGCTGTCGTTTGCCGGGGCGATTGAGCAGTCCAAATATCAACAGGCCGCACCACTGTGCTTAAGTGATGCGGCCTGTTGCATATGCGTATTGCGGATCAACCAACCGGATGCTGACGGTAAACGGCGCGGTATGTTGAATGGTTTTGCTGCGTCGGTAAACGTGCTTCCATGGACTCAAGTGTGCATGTTGCAGTGCAGAAAATGTTGCTTCAAATTCTGTAAATACAGTGTTGCTACAGAAAATTTTTCTGTTTTTGAATTTTTAGCGGTAAATTCCAAGATATGGATACACTGGATAAAAAGATTCTTGCTGCATTGCAGGCTAACGCGCGCGCCAGTCTGCAGGAGATTGGCGCGGCCGTGGGTCTGAGTGCATCACCATGCTGGGCACGCATCAAGAAGATGGAGGAGGCCGGCGTGATCGAGGGCTATACCGTGCGTCTGAACCCGCAGGCGCTGGGACTGGCCGATTCGGTTCTGGTCATGGTCACGCTGGACAGCCACTCGGACAACACGCTGGAGAAGTTCGGCGAGGTGCTGGCCACCATTCCCGAGGTAGTGGAGGCGCATCTGGTTTCGGGCGAGTACGATTATCTGCTGCGTATCGTTGTCAAGGACACGCGCGATTACGAGCGCCTGCTGCGCGAAAAGCTCTACAAGATCAAGGGCATACGCCATAGCCAGTCCAGCTTTGTGCTGCGCACGCTGAAGAAGGCCGACCTGCCCCTGGGAGTGTGAAGCAGCATCGCTCTAAGCGGTGCCAGGTGTGGCTGAAGTCATTCAGGTTTCAACTCTCATCGAGACCTGGATGCAGACCGGATCGCTGGCCGCGTTGGCCCATCTGGGGGGGCTGCGCGGCGGATGTGATGGAGGAACGGATGAAGCTGATTCGGTGCCGGGGCGCCGCGTCAACTGTCTCAACGCATGGCGCGGCGCAGGCCGGCGCTGCTCCAGTCCACGGCAATGCTCAGCAAAAGCATGGCCATGATCACGGTGCTGGCCTGGGCATAGTGGAACAGCGAAAGCTCGAAGTACAGCAGCTGGCCCAGACCGCCGGCACCCACAAAGCCCAGAATCGCCGCCATGCGGATATTCATTTCCCAGCGGTACAGCGTGTATGCCAGCAACTGCGGCGCTGCGCCAGGGAGGGTGCCATAGCAAAATGCCAGCAGGCGATTGCTGCCGCTGAGCTTGAGCGCATTCGCGGGAGCGGCCGGAGCATTCTGCAAGGCCTCGGCAAACAGGCGGCCCAGCACGCCGGTGGTATGCAGGGCCAGGGCCAGCGCACCGGCAAACGGGCCCAGGCCCACGGCCAGCGCGGTGATCGTGGCCCAGACCAGCTCGGGCACGGAGCGCAGCACGTTGAGCACCACATTCCATGGTGCACGCCAGCGCGGCAGGGCCAGCAGCAGGCCCGCGATCGCGGCCAGCAAGGTGCCGACTATGGAGATGGCCAGGGTCTCCCAGATGCCTTGCAGCACCTTGAGCAGCCAGGGCTGGCTCAGATCGGGCGGGAAAAAGCCACGCACGAAGTCGCCCATGCTGGCGGCAGCATCTGCCGTGAACAGCGCAGAGAAATCAATATCCAGAAGCCGCAGACTGGCCCATAGCGCCGCGCAGGCAGCCAGCAGAAATGTGCCGGTTCGCCAGCCGAAGGGCTGGGCGCGCGCAGCAGGCGCGGCGTCGAGCGCGCGACGCAGCCACCAGGAAAGCAGATCGGCCGCCGCCACCAGCAGCATGAAGGCCAGCAAAATGCTGGCGGCTTCGCCGCCGTTGAGCATCTTCATGGCCTGATCCATGAGCTGGCCCAGGCCCCCCGCCCCGACAAAGCCCATGACCACCGAGGCACGGACCGCGCATTCCCAGCGGTAGACGGTGTAGGAGGTCAGCTCCTTGGCAGCCTGGGGCAGCAGGCCATAGAGCAGGGCCTGGATACGGCCGGTGCCGCTGGCACGCAGGGCGCGGGCCGGGGCGGGGTCGGTGGATTCGAGAATTTCCGCATAGACCTTGGCCAGCATGCCGCCATAGGTCAGGCCCAGGGCCAGCACACCGGCTGCCGGGCCCAGGCCGAAGACACGCACGAACACCAGAGCCCAGACCAGCTCGGGAATGCCGCGCAGGATGGTGAGCACGCTGCGGGCGATGGGGTTGAGCGTGACTCTCTCGCGTGCCGCGCCCGTGGACAGATAGGCCATGGGTACGGCAATCACAAAGGCCAGCGCCATGCCGGCCGTGGCGATGGCCAGGGTCTCCAGCGTGGCCTGAGCCAGATAGGCCAGAAACTCCCTACTGGTCTCGGGCGGCAGAAACTGCGCGAGAAAGCCGCCGATGACTTTGAGATTATCGGCATCGAATAGTGGCTTGAGCGAAAAGCCCGAGGTCTGCAGCATGGGCCAGAGCACGACCAGGGTCAGGATCAGGCCGCTCAGGCGGCCGCGAGCAGAGGGGTCGCGGCGTGATGGCCGGGCTTGCTCGAGCATGTCTACCGGCATGCGTTCACCTGGATGGGAGTGGGCGTGATGCTGGCGGGATCGCGCTGAGCCAGGCGGTTGTGCAGCATGGGCAGGTCGGCCGCTCTGCCATCGGTATGGGCATAGAGCGCTTGCAACTGCGCATCGCTGACCTGCGCGGCCGGCAGGTCAAAGGCCAGGCGGCCATCGCGCACGCCGACGATGCGGGCAAAGTTGGCCAGCGCCAGATCGACGGCATGCAGGCTGGCCACCAGCGTGGCCTTGCGCGCGGCGGCTTCCCGCACCAGCAACTGCACCGTGGCCTGCGAGAGTGCAGGGTCCAGGGCCGAGACCGGCTCGTCGGCCAGAATCAGTTCGGCCTGCTGGTAGAGCACGCGGGCAATGCCCACGCGCTGCAGCTGGCCGCCGGAGAGCTGGTCGCAGCGTGCAAACAGCTTGTCCTCGAGCTGCACGCGGGCCAGGGCCTCGCGCGCGCCCGCAATGTCCTGCGGATAGGCCAGCGATGCCAGCGCCTTCCACAGCGGCCACTGGCCGAGCTTGCCGGCCAGCACGGCCGTGACTACGCGCTGACGCAGCGGAATGGGGGCGGCCTGGTGCACGGTGCCGATGCGGCTGCGCAAAGCCTTGAGTTCGCGGGCGGCGGATTGCGCAGACGCGGTCCGGCCCAGCACCTGCATGCGACCTGCCGTGGGCAGGTAGGCTGTGCCTATGGTGCTGAGCAGCGAAGTCTTGCCGGCGCCCGAGGGGCCGATGAGCGCAATGCTCTCGCCCTGGATGGCGGACAAGGAGATATGGGACAGGGCGGTAAAGCCGTTGCTGTGGGTCAGGCCCACATCGTCCAGCATGAAGCTCATGAGACGAATACTCTGAAAACAATAGCTGCCAACGCCTGATAAATAAGCGTTGGCAGTCAAAAAAGCTGAATTTCTTACTTCAGCAGACCGGCGGACTTGGCGGCAGCTTCGATGCCGTCGTAGTTCTTGGAGTCGGTGGCGATGAACTTGGAGGCGCGCTGCAGGTCCATGATGGCCTTGTGCTCTGGCTTGCTGGGGTCCAGTGCCAGGAAGGCAGCAGTCAGTTTCTTGACGATGGCTGGGTCCAGGTCGCCGCGCACCGTCCAGTTGTAGTCAAAGTAGGTGGGCGTCGTGGCGAACACGCGCACCTTGCTCGTGTCCACCTTCTTGGATTCGACCAGCTTGTCCCACACCGAAGTGTTGAGCACGCCGGCCTCGGCCTTGCCTGCGGCCACAAAGGCCACGGTGGCGTCATGCGCGCCCGAGTAGGCCACGGTCTTGAAGTCTTTTTCGGGATTCAGGCCGTCCTGCTGCAGGAAGAAGCGCGGCATCAGGCTGCCCGAGGTGGAGGAGGGGGCGCCGAAGGCAAAGGTCTTGCCCTTGAGGTCGGCCAGCGTCTTGATGGCGGGGTCGGCCGTGATGAACTTGCTGGTGAAGACCGCATCTTCGGCCCGTTGCACGATGGGGATGGCCGTGCCGTTGGTGCGAATCTTGGCCTGCACATAGGTGAAGCCGCCCAGCCAGGCCAGGTCCAGCTTTTTGGTGGCCAGGGACTCGACCACGGCCGCGTAGTCGGAGACGGGGGTGAACACCACCTTCATGCCGGTGGCTTGCGAGAGGTATTCGCCCAAAGGCTTGAACTTGCGCTGCAGCTCGGTCGGTGCCTCGTCGGGAATGGCCGAGACGCGCAGCACGGCGGGGGTGTCTGCATGCGCTGCGGACAGCAGGGAAGAGGAGGCGAGAGCTGCCACGGCCAAGCCGCGCAGCGCCTGGCGGCGAGCGAAAGAGTGCGTCATTAAGTGCTCCGTTCAAAAAGCCACCGCCGTCCGGATACACGGCGGTTTAGTAGGTCGCAAGCGTCTGGCTTGCGGCGAATGGGAACCCATAGGCGGTACACCGACCGCTGGCGCTTATTGTTACGTAATTGAGAAACCCTCGGTGCAGTCTTTGCTTGATTTGAATAGCAAAAAGCCCCGTGGGGACGGGGCTTGGCATGAAAGCGATTGCTTGTCTGCAGGTTTCAATATTGCAGATTGAGCTGGTAGATGGCCGTGGTGCCGCTGACCTCGTTGCCCACCATCAGCAAGGGTTTGCCGTTGGGTGACTTGGCGGCAGAAATGAAGTGCAGGCCTTCGGGGCCCAGATCGCCCACATCGCTGAGTGCAGTGCCTGCCAGCGCGGATTTGCTGTCAATGCTGGCGGTCCAGTTTTCGCGAGTGTTCAGATAGTCGATCTGCTGGGGTGCCTTGGGGTCGGTGATGTCGAACACCAGAATGCCTCCCATGCGTTCCAGGCCCACAAAGACAAAGGTCTTGGTGCCGATCTGGCCCACGGTCAGTCCTTCGGGCTCGGGACCCTTGGCGCTGCTGCGCGCATCGAGCCTGGCCGTTTCGTCATGACCGGTGTTGAAGTAGGTGGCGCAGGCAATGTCACGTCTGGCGCCCAGCTTGCATTCGGGGCTGGCGATGAATTTTTCGATGGCCGCGCCAGAGTCCCAGACCTGCTTGCCCTTGGCATCCCAGATGGAGATGGAGCGGCCACCATAGGCGTATAGCCTGTCATAGGTCAGGTAGCCCTTGCCATCCTTGACGGGGTTGCCGCTACTGTCGGTCTGGTAGCCCATGGTCCAGGTGACCTTGAGGCGGCCCAGTTTGTCATCGTCGCGGCAGGTCTTGGGGTCTGTGCCGACCGCACCGCACCAGGCAAAGTTGCTGGCATTCAGATAGGCGCCGCTGGCCAGCTGAGCCAGATGGGCAGGCAGATCGTCGCCCGCGCGGCGCAGAAAGCCGTCCTTGTGCACCAGGTGCTTGATGCGCCACTCTTCCACAAAGCCCTTGGTCACATCGCCTGCCGCAGCCGGGGCGCCGCTCGTCTTGTCGGCGGCCGTGCCGAAATAGCTCTTGTTGCCTTCACCCCAGGCGCGTGCATCGCCTTCGTTGGCAGTGACCAGATAGGTCGCACCGTCGGCGGCCTTGTAGGCGGCGATGGAGTCGGGCTGGTACATGCCAAACACATTGGCGGCCTGGGTGATGTTGATGACCGGGCTCTTGCCGTCGCTGTCGGCGAAGTCCAGCTCGTTGCCGGCCGCGCCATGATCCTTGTAGCCCAGAGCCACCACATCGGTCACGGTGGCGCTGGCGATGTCCACGATGGCCAGCGCATTGTTTTCCTGCAGCGTCACCCAGGCCGTCTTGCCGTCCGGGGCCACGGCAATGTATTCGGGCTCCAGGTCATTGGCCACGGCGGCCGTTCCCAGGCCGTCTGTGGTCGGGCCGAAGATGCGCACGCCCTTGGCCAGCAACTGCGCCTTCTGGCTGTTGAAGGCCTTGAAGTCGGCAGTGCGCGCCACGGGCTTGGCGGGCGTGCTCACATCGATCACGCTGATCGAGCCTTCGGGGTCGATCTGGTAGTCATCGCTGGGCTCGCCCTCGTTGGCGACCAGAATGGTCTTGCCGTCGGGGGTGAAGGTCAGCATATCGGGCAGGGCGCCCACGGGCACTTCGGCGATCACGCCGAGCTTGTCGGCGTCATAGATGACGACCATGCCCTTGTCCGTCTTGACCGATGCCTGCACGGCTGCAGCCACCAGGCCGCCATGCACGGCCACGCTGTTGATGGAGGCCCCCGCACCCAGCGAGAGCTTTGTGGCATCCAGGCTGGCCAGCATGCGCGGTGCGGCGGGGTTGCTCATGTTCAGCACGTCGAGCGCACCCTTTTGGGCGTTGACCACAAAGCCGCGCTTGGTGACGGGATCGAAAGCCGTAATTTCGGCGGCGCTCTGCAGAAAAATGCCCGACTGATAGCTGCCGATTTTCTCCAGCGTGAGCGAGGTGGGCGTCTTCTCGGGCTCGGGTGCCGGCGCCGGGACTTCAGGAATCGGAGCAGGCGCTGGTGTGGTGTTGTTCGTGTTGTTGTCACCGCCACCACAGGCGGCCAGGGCAGCGGCTGCGATCAGGGAAATCAGAAGAGGTTGGAGCAAGGTCTGTGCAGATGTCATTGAGAGTTTGGCAGGTGCAGGAAGAAAACTACGATTTGTAACCAGCCTCTGTTTCATCTCTGTGAAACCGTTTCGTGTTCTTTGCGCAACAAGTTTCGGTCAAGCGCTTGGCAGTTGGGCTTGCAAGCAAATACACTCGCCAGCCTTGCTCCACCTGCGCTATTCGCTCTCATTTTCGAGGTGCACCATGTCCCGCCGTATTCGTTTGAGCTAAACGACTTCGTCACACGCTGATCTTTCTCGCGTGTGCGCTGCGGTGTGGAACTCCCGCTCTGTGAAGGGCGGCAATCTTCCTGCTTGGCGTCTCTGGCCTGAATTGCATTCGGGCTCCAAGCTCCTCCCACTCTCTGAACTCCAGGCCGGCCCTTTGCTTGGCTGCTTGGGTTCTGTCTTTTTCCGATGGCAGCGGAGAGCGGCGCTGTCCATGTCCTTGATTTGTCTGCCGCGCCTTTTTTGCGCGTGGCTTATTCCCTTTTAGGAAAGCACAACATGACTTCACCACATCTATTCAATCTGGAGATCCTCAAATATCCGCGCACGCCGCATCTGCGTGGCTCGCGGCTGCAGATCGGCGATCAGGCAGATGCCGTGCCTTACGATGCGCTGGCCGGCCGGCATATCGTGGTCGAGGAAAAGCTGGACGGCGCCAATGCGGCACTGAGCTTTGGTGCCGACGGCAGCTTGCTGCTGCAGTCGCGCGGCCACTATCTGCAAGCCGATCAGATGGGCGGGCGCGAGCGTCAGTTCAACGCCTACAAGCAATGGGCCCGAGCTCATGAGAGCGCGCTGATGGCGCTGCTGGACGATCGCTATGTGATGTATGGCGAATGGCTGTATGCCAAGCATTCTCTGTACTACGACGCCTTGCCGCACTGGTTTTGCGAGTTCGACATCTGGGACCGCTCGGCGCAGCAGTTTCTGGACACGCCGCAGCGCCACGCGCTGCTGGACGGTGTGCCCGTGGTGTCCGTGCCCGTGCTCTACGCGGGCATCGCACCGAGGCGCATGCAGGATTTGCTGGCATTGCTGACACCATCTCTGGGGCGCAGCGCAGGCTGGAAGGCTATGTTCGAGGATCAGGTGCAAAGACAGAAGCTGGATCTGCCGTTGGCCTGGCGCCAGACCGACCGATCCGAGCTGGCCGAAGGTCTGTATATCAAGGTCGAGGAAAACGGCCAGACCGTGGAGCGCTACAAGTTCGTGCGCTCCGACTTCGTGCAGGTGATCCTGGAGTCGGGCTCGCACCACAGCGAGCGGCCCATTGTCGCCAACGGTCTGCGCACAGGCGTCGATATTTTTGCCAACAAGATTCAAAAAAGCTGGTGAGGCTTGTCCAACAAGCGTTGATAGCTATCAAAACCGTGGTTTTCATGAGGAGGCTACGGTGAAAGGAGAATTTATGTGGAGCTGGAAACAGATCGCGGCCCTGGTGCCGCATTCCGCTCACCATGCGGTGGACTGGGCGGCCTGCCTGGAGGCTTTTCCGCAACTGGAGCTGGCCAAGACCACGCCGCAAGATCCGATCTACCATGCCGAAGGCGATGTCTGGACGCATACGCAGATGGTGGTGACCGAGCTGCTGCAGGACGGCGACTATGCAGAGCTCACCAACGAGGAGCGCGAGACAGTCTTTCTGGCCGCGCTGCTGCACGATGTCGCCAAGTGCTCGACCACGCAGATAGCCGACGACGGCCGCATCTCGCAGCCCGGCCATTCGCGCCGGGGTGCACTCGATGCGCGGCTCATGCTCTGGGAGGCTGGCGCGCCCGTGGCCCGGCGCGAGGCGGTCTGCCGCCTGATTGCAGTGCATCAGGTGCCGTTCTTCGCCTTTGCCGATTCGCGCCGAGGCGTCTCGCCCGAGTTCATGGTCAGAGAGCTGTCCTGGCAGGTCGATCTGCATTTGCTGGTGCTGCTGGCCCGTGCCGATATTCGCGGACGCATCTGCCCCGATGTGGGCAATGTGCTGGTGAATATCGAGCTGTTCAGGGAGCTTGCGCTGGAAGAGGGCTGTTTGCGCAAGCCGCGCAGCTTTGCTTCGGCCGAGACGGCAGTGCGCTATTTCCGCGGTGCCGAGTTGCACCCGGACTACGCCTTGCACGAAGAGCCGGGCTCGCGCGTCATCGTCATGTGCGGTCTGCCTGCATCGGGCAAGAACCACTGGGTGGCCCGGCATCATGCGGGCCTGCCCGTGGTGTCGTTTGACGATGCGCGCACCGAACTGGGCCTGCGCCACGGCGAGAACGAGGGCGCTGCGGCCCATCATGCGGTGGACAAGGCCAAGAGCCTGCTGCGTGCCAAGGCCGCTTTTGTCTGGAATGCCACGCATCTGTCCAGGCAGATGCGCGGCAAGACGCTGGAGCTGTGCCTGGCCTATGGCGCGCAGGTGGAACTGGTGCATCTGGAGGCAAGCAGGTCCACTTTGCTGGCGCGTAACAGCAAGCGCAACACCACGCTCGGCAATGCCGCATTGCTGGGCATGTTGCACCGATGGGAGGTACCCTTGCCGACCGAGGCGCATGGGCTGCAACTGCTGGTCAACGAGTAGTCCGCGCAAAAACGAAAAGGAAAAAGGGCCTGGAAGTTTCCAGGCCCTTTTTTTGGGGATCGCAATGCCGTGCTCAAGGCTGTTGCATGGCTTGCGGGTAGCCCTGGGGGTTGAAGCGTGTCACCAGCAGGCAGACCAGCGCGGCGACGCCGGCCTGATAAAGCCAGCCCGTCATCCAGCTGTCGCTGATCTGGTGCAGCTGTGCCATGACCAGAGGGGCCAGTGCGGCGAGGATGAAGCCGCCGCCCTGCATCAGCGAGTTGAGGGCACCGGCCTGTGTGGGCGATGGCAGATGGTCCAGCGCCACCAGCATGAAGAGCGAAAAGCAGCCGCCCAGACCCAGACCCAGCACGATGGCATTGAGTGTGGGCATGGCATCGGGCCAGAGCCCGAGGCCGGCAAAGCCGATGATCTGCAGCAGCAAGGCCAGCATGAGCCAGCAGCGACGGTCCAGGCTGCGGCGCGCGAGAGCGGGCATGGCCAACGCCGATGCGGCCTGCGCAATCGACAAGATGGCCAGCAGCGAGCCGCTTTGCGTGGCCGTCCAGCCATGGGTTTGATAGAACGGAGCGAGCCAGGCAACGGTGGAGCCATAACCGCCGTTCATCAGGCCGAAGCTGATCAGCAGCAGCCAGGTGCGGCCACGGCGCAGCAGCCAGCCGGTGTCGCTGTCGGCTTGTACCAGCGGCACGGAGGGTGCAGGGGCAACGGGCTCGTGCATCAGCGTCAGCGCATGCCAGGCCAGCGGCAATGCCAGCAGCACTGGGATGGCCCAGATGGCCAGCGAAGCCTGCCAGCTCAGACCCAGCTGCATGGCCATGGGCGAGAGCTGGGCGCTGAGTGCACCGCCGCCCATGAGCGCGGCTGAATACAGGCCCATCATGGGCGCCACGTTGTGGGGAGACTGGCGCTTGATCAGCCCCGGCAGAATGCTTTGTGCCAGCGCCACGCCTGCGCCGCAGAGGCCGGCCGTGACGATCAGCAGACTGCCGGTCGCAGCTCCTGCAGGCGTCAGGCGCAGGGCGCAGCCTAGCGCAATCAGCAGCAACGAGGCGCAAATGGCGGCGCGCGCGCCCCAGCGTCGCAATGCCGTGGGAGCAAGCCAGCCACCAATGCCCATCAGCGCCATGGGCAGCAGCGTGAGCCAGGAAAAGCTGCGCAAATCCATGCCCGTGGCCTGCTGTATGGTCGGTGCCAAGGGGCCCGGAGCCGTCAGAAAGGGGCGCAGATTGATGGTGACTAGTATCACCACGGCCAGCCACAGCAATGGTGGCACGCGGTGTGTTCGGGAAGATGTCGATGTCATGAAGCTCAGGGGCTGGCCGCGCTGCGGCGCGCCGGTGTGCGCGCCGCTCGTCCTGGGCAGCCCGGTTTGTTGTTATGGTTTTGGCGGCAACGAGGATCAGGCGACGGGCCAGGCCTCATCCCCATAGAGCTGGGCCGCGCGGATGCCGGTGTCGATGCGGGTGATGGGCAGCGGCTGCGGCGTCAGCGACAGGCGCAGGCGCTGGTATGTCCCCTCGCTGGACAAGCCGTAAGGCGCGGCGTCTTGGTTGTCGAAGGCGAAGAACACCTGTTCGGCGCCATTCATGACCAGGGCGGCCAGGCACATGGGGCAGGGGTGGCCGCTGGCATAGATGGACAGGCCTGCCAGGCTGGGGTTGGCGCGTTTTTGCGTGCCCGCGCGTATGGCCTGCATTTCGGCATGGGTGCTGGGGTCGTGGCTGGCAATGATTTCGTTGACGCCGGTGGCAACGACTTCATTTCCCTGGGCGAGCACGGCGCCGAACGGGCGGCCGCCCTTGAGGCGGTTGGCATGGGCCAGGTCCACGGCCAGGCGCATCAGTTGTTGTGGGGTGGCGGAAGTTGGACTCATGACTAAGAAAGATATGGCGGTGAGCGTCGGATGCTTGATGCATCAGTGTCGAGGTACTGTGTTTGAAAGGCGCGGGGCGGCGCCCGGCGCCGTGCAGCGTACACCTGCACGGCCGTGCCGCTACCCGTCTGGAGAGCAAAGCTTATTTGCTCTGAGGACGTTGGCGGCCTATTAGTTCCGCCCAGGCCGAGCAGGCGAGCTCGACCTGCTGGCGCGCCGCCGGGCTGGCAGCCAGCATGCGCGCAAAGCCGTGGACCATGGCCGGCGCGCGCAAAAGCTGCAGCGGTGCGCCCAGGGCCTGGGCTGCATGGGCAAAGGCTTCGGCCTCGTCGCGCAGAATATCGTGGCTGGCCGTCATCAGCAGCGTGGGCGGCAAAGCAGCGATGGCTGCGCTGCAGCAGCCCGGCGTCAGCCATTGCGAGGCCTGGCCCTCGGGCCTGCCCAGTTCCTGCCAGTAGCGCTGCATGGCGGCGGGCGTGAGCCCGAAGCCCGTGGCAAAGCAGCGCATGCTGTCATTGTCCTGATCGGGCTCAAGCGGCGGGTAGAGCAGCAGCAGGCCCGCGATGCGGGAGGCATCGGTGGGTTGCTGAATCTGGCGCACCGCCGCAGCCAGTGCCAGATGGGCGCCAGCGCTATCGCCTCCGAGCAGGACCTGCTCAGCCGCAAAAGGCAGCAGTCCGCGCATATCGCTCAGCCACTGCAGCACGGCCATCACATCGTCCAGCGGCGCGGGAAAGCGGCTCTCGGGGGTGCGGCGGTAATGCACGGACAGCACGGTATGGCCGCTAAATTGGGCCAGATGCTCGCATAGGTCGTCATGGGTGTTGAGATCGCCCACCATCCAGCCGCCGCCATGCAGCCAGACCAGCGTCCGGCCGCTGCCCGCACCTTGCTTGCGATAGCTGCGCACGCAGATCTCGCGGCCCTCGGCCGCCACGAAATGCTCGGCCCTGGAAATGCCGGGCAGGGCGGAGCGAATCAGCCCTGCCTGCAGCTCGCTGAGCAGACGCCGGCGTTGCACATAGTCGAGCTGCGGGGTCGGCGTCTCCGCATCGAGCCGGGCAAAGCGCTGCAGCGTGCGTGCCAGAGCCGGGTCCATGGGCTGCAGAGGCAGGCTGCGGCCCTGATCTGTGCCCTCGCTCATGGCTGCTGGTCCGCCGCCAGCGCAGGAGCGCGATAGACCATGACCTTGAGGCTGCGCTCTTCGTTCACATCGGCAAATACGGCCGGGTTGGCCAGGCGCTCGACGAACTGGAGCTCGGGTGCGATTTCCGCCATCTGCTCGCGCAGAAAGTCGGTGCCGAGTTCGGGGGCGTTCAGGCACAGCAGGACCTGGCCGCCCGGCACCAGCAGATCGGGCAGGCGGCGCATCAGGCGCGCATAGTCCTTGGTGGCGATGAAGCTGCCTTTTTGGTAGCTGGGTGGGTCCACGACGATCAGGTCGTACGGTCCGCTGCGGTTGATCTTGCCCCAGCTGCTGAAAATATCGTGGGCGGCGAAGCTGGCGCCGGCCTTGACGCCGTTGAGCTGATGGTTGTGCTGACCCGTGGCCAGAGCGCCCTTGCTCATGTCCATATTGAGAACCTGGCCCGCGCCGGCCAGCTTGGCCACGACCGAGAACGCGCAGGTATAGGCAAACAGATTGAGCACCTTCATGCGCTCGGGCCGCTCATGGGCCAGTACCTGCCGGCGCACCCAGTCGCGGCCGGCGGCCATGTCGAGGAACAGGCCGTGGTTCTGCCCGCGTGCGATATGGATCAGATAGCGGGCGCCGTTCTCTGTGACCACATGCGGCTCGGGCAGCTCGCCGGCCATGACGCGAGTTTCGACCTTGCCGCCGCTTTCGCGGGTCTGGAAGGCCCAGGTCAGAGGCAGTCCTGCAGGGGCGATCTGCTGCCAGCGCTGCTCCAGCGCCTGACCGATCTGGCTCAGCTGGGCTTCCTCCATGGGGGCAAAGCTGGTCAGCACGATGACGGGCGCAAAAGCATCCAGCGAGATCTGCTCGCAGCCCGGATACCGCCCGCCACGGCCATGAAAGATGCGCTGGGCATCGGTGGGAAAGGGCATCTGGGCAATGGCGGCTAGCAGGGCTTGCATGGAGAGAGAACAGTCACACGGTCAAACAAGCCGCCAGTGTAGGCATTGCAGCGAGCTCCGGTGGCCAGGGCGGCACATGTCCCTTGCAATGGTTGGCGGCCCGGGCCGGCGCTGACGGCCTCGGGACTCGCGTCGCCCGCGTCCGTTCACTCAGTGGTAGATGCGCCGCACATCGAAAAAACAGCTTTCGGTGCCGCCAATGCCTTGCAGGCCGGCCTCGGCCGCGGCGCGGGCCGCTTTCATCCAGCGCTGGAAGGTGAGCTTGGCGTCGTCGGTGATTTCTTCGGGCGGGGTGTCTTCCAGGCCTTGCACCAGCGACAGGGCTTGTCCGACCTGTTCCTCTCCGCCGAGCTGGCGGGCCAGCACACGCGCATAGCGTGCCTCGGCCTGCTGGCGTTTGTCCTCGGGCAGCTCGGGGTAGTCGCAAAGAGAGACGGTGAAATGGGCTTCTTGCATGTCCGTATATCCACAGTGTTTTGACTGTTTAAATATACAGTAATTAACTGTTTTTGTATCCAGTTCTTGGGGAATTTTTAAACAGCCACCTCTGGCTGCGTTTTGTAGACTGTGGCCATGAATCACGCTGCTTCGTTGCCGTTTCCCGGCCATGCCCTGTTTGTCACGCGCATCGGTGTCTGTGGTCTGGCCTGGACTGCCAGTGCCATCTGCGCCGTGCAACTGCCCGAGGCCAGCTGGGGCGAGACCCGGGAGCGCATGCTGCTGGGCCTGTCAAAACGCCATGCGCTGCAGCCGCAGCGCGGGCCTGCGGCCTATGGCGCCGTGACCTCCATCTCCGCGGTTCCGGGCTTTGCGCTGCAGGCCATGGCCGGGGTGCAGTGTCTGCTGGCAGGCCTGAGTTCTCAGGGCGAACAGGCCTGGGCGCAGCCCGGTGCAGAGGCCGCGGCTTTCGGCGTGCTGGGCGATATGCGCCAGGCCTTTGGGCAGGAGTCGGCCGCTGGTCTGCCCGATCTCCAGCAGATCGCGCTGGATGAGTTTGCCGTGCCTGCGTTTCACAGCCGGGTCTATGCCTTCACGCGCGCCCTGGCGCCAGGCCGGACCAGCACTTATGGTGAAGTTGCAGCAGCGCTGGGTGAGGCCGGTGCTGCGCGCGCTGTGGGGCAGGCCCTGGGTGCGAATCCGTTTGCGCCGATTGTTCCCTGTCATCGCGTGCTGGCCGCAGGGCGGGCACCGGGAGGCTTCTCGGGCGGTCAGGGCGCTTTGACCAAGCTGCGCATGCTGGAGATCGAAGGCGGGGCCTGGGGCGGCACGCAGTCGCTGTTTGCCGATTGAAGGCGCCGGATGCGCTTTGCCTTGCTGCAGCTGGCAGACCCTGCAAGCCGCGCCAGCGCGGGCTCTGCCACCTGCGGGACAGCGCCGACACGCAGGTGACAACACAGCGTCTGAGGCGCCCGCACAATTCATGCAGCTTTTGACGGGCAGGCCTTGCAAGGCACTGCGCACCCGGTTTGAACCTTGAAAACAAACAGGAGACATGAGAATGACACGTACGGTGCAGCAACTTTTCGACCTCTCGGGCAAGACGGCCCTGGTGACCGGCGGCTCGCGTGGCCTGGGTCTGCAGATGGCGCATGCGCTGGGCGAGGCCGGCGCGAAGATTCTGCTGAGCTCGCGCAAGGCCAAGGATCTGGAAGAGGCCACAGCCGAGCTCAAGGCCGCAGGCATAGAGGCCGACTGGATTGCTGCCGACTGCTCGGACGAGGCCGATATCACGCGCCTGGCCAAGGAGGCCGTGCAGCGTCTCGGCCATGTGGACATTCTGATCAACAATGCCGGAGCCAGCTGGGGTGCGCCGGCCGAAGACCACCCGACGGCTGCCTGGGACAAGGTGATGAACCTGAATGTGCGCGGCTATTTTCTGCTGAGCCAGCAGATCGCCCGCCTGTCCATGCTGGAGCGCAAGAGCGGCCGCATCATCAATCTGGCCTCGATCGCCGGCCTGGGCGGCAATCCCACGGGCATGAAGACCATTGCCTACAACACCTCCAAGGGTGCAGTCATCAATTTCACGCGCGCGCTGGCCGGCGAGTGGGGCGAGCACGGCATCACCGTCAACGCCATCTGCCCGGGCTTTTTCAAGACCAAGATGGCAGCCGTGCTGATCGAGACATTGGGCGAGGACGAAATGCGCTCCCATGCGCCGCTGCGCCGCCTGGGCGACGATGAGGACCTCAAGGGCCTGACGCTGCTCTATGCCAGCGATGCCGGCAAGCACATCACGGGCCAGTGGATGGCCGTGGATGGCGGCGTGAGCGCTCTGGTCGGTGGTTGATAGTGGCGGATGAAGAGTGAGTCATGTTTTTTGTGCGGTGCAGCATTCTGAGGCTGTCCGCCGCGCTTACATTCACGGTTCAGCAGCTGCAGTCTGCGGCGCATCACTCTTCTGAAAGGTTTCGCGGTGTTGTCATTTGGTCCTGAAATTCCCTTTGTGCATGAGCTGGGCTTCACCCTCCACAAGATGGAGAACGGTGAGTCCGAGCTGCACTTCACACCGCGTCCCGAACATCTGAATTCCTTTGGCATCACCCATGGCGGAGCCTCGATGACGCTGATGGATGTGACCATGGCCGTGGCTGCGCGCAGCGTGGATTTCGATCTGGGCGTGGTCACCATCGAGATGAAAACCTCGTTCATGCAGGCGGCCAATGGCCCGCTGGTGGGCAAGGGCGTGCTGCTGCATCGCACCGGCACCATGGCTTTTACCGAAGGCCGCATCTACGATGCACAGGGCCGACTCTGCGTACATGCCACGGGCACCTTCAAGTACATGAAGCGCAGGCCTGCGGTCGAAGGCGGATTGCAAGCCCTGCCCACGGATTGAGTACGGATCGGTTGCTCTGTTTTTATGAGCGGTCACCGCTTTTCCTATCGTTGTTTTGTGTGTTATCGGCTTCAAGTGTGAGGCATGTCAAGCGCTTGCAGCTATGAAATCTGAAGTTCAAACAGGAGACGAAACATGACGGTCAATCAGCAAATCCTTCTGGACAATCGCCCCCAGGGCGAGGCGGTGGAGAGCAATTTCAAGCTGGTGCAGTCGCCGCTGCCCACGGTGGGCGAGGGCCAGGTGCTGGTGCGCCACCACTATCTGAGCCTGGACCCCTATATGCGCGGCCGCATGAACGACTCCAAGAGCTATGCCCAGCCCCAGCCGCTGGGCGAGGTCATGCAGGGCGGCACGGTAGGCGAGATCGTCGAGAGCCGCCACCCCAAGTTCAAGGCCGGCGACAAGGTGGTCGGCATGGGCGGCTGGCAGGAATACTCGCTGCTCGACCCCAGCGTGCCCGGCGCGCTGCGCAAGGTCGACACCACCCATGTGCCGCTGTCCTACTATCTGGGCGCCGTGGGCATGCCGGGCGTGACGGCCTGGTATGGCCTGGTCAAGATCATCAACCCCAAGGCCGGTGAAACCATGGTCGTCAGCGCTGCCACCGGTGCCGTGGGCAGCGCCTTTGTGGCGCTGGCCAAGGCACGTGGCTGCCGCGTGGTGGGCATTGCGGGCGGTGCCGAGAAATGCCGCTACGCCGTGCATGAGCTGGGCTTTGATGCCTGCATCGATTACCGCGAGCACCCCGATGTCAAGACCATGGCCAAGGCCTTGAAGGATGCCTGCCCCAACGGCATCGACGGCTATTTCGAGAACGTGGGCGGCTATATCTTCGACGCCGTGCTGCTGCGCACCAATGCCTTTGCGCGTGTGGCCCTGTGCGGAATGATTGCCGGCTATGACGGCCAGCCCCTGCCGCTGGCCAACCCGGCGCTGCTGCTGGTCAACCGCATCAAGCTCGAGGGCTTTATCGTCAGCGAGCACATGGAAGTCTGGGGCGAGGCCCTGACCGAGCTGGGCGGTCTGGTGGCAGCCGGCAAGCTCAAGCCGCGCGAGACGATTTCTCAGGGTCTGGCCTCCGCGCCCGGCGCGTTTCTGGGCCTGCTCAAGGGCAAGAACTTCGGCAAGCAGCTGGTGAAGCTGCTCTAACCCCCTGAGGCGCTTTGCGCCTTCCCCTAGCCGGGCGCCCCCTTTCTCTACGCGCTGCGCGCTATGGAAGGGGGGCGACAGCCTCGCTGCGGGGCGGCGCGGCCGGCATAGGCCCTTGCTTGCTGTCCCTTGGTTGTGCCGCACCGGTTTCGAGTGTGGAAGCGCATTTGAGCTGCGTCCAAATAAATACGGAGACAAGAATGATCACGAATTTCGCGGGAAAGACGGCGGTTCTGACTGGTGCGGGCTCGGGCTTCGGGCTGGAGTGCGCGCGCATCGGAGCCGCCAGAGGCATGAATCTGGTGCTGGTCGATGTGCAGCAGGAGGCGCTGGACAAGGCCGAGACCGAGCTCAAGGCTGCCGGTGCCAAGGTGCTGGCGCGCAGGGTCGATGTCTCGGATGCGGCGCAGATGGAGCGACTGGCAGCCGAAGTCAAGGAAACCTTTGGTGCGCCGCACTTTGTCTTCAACAACGCGGGCGTCGGCGCGGGCGGCCTGGTCTGGGAAAACACTGTTGCCGACTGGCAATGGGTGCTGGGCGTCAATGTCTGGGGCGTAATCCATGGCGTACGCCTGTTCACGCCCATGATGCTGGAGGCCGCCAAGGCCGATCCCGCCTTCGAAGGCCATATCGTCAACACCGCCAGCATGGCAGGTCTGCTGGCGCCGCCGAACATGGGCATCTACAACGTCAGCAAGCACGCTGTGGTGTCACTGACCGAGACGCTGTACCAGGACCTGGCCCTGGTCTCGGACCAGGTCAGTGCCAGTCTGCTCTGCCCCTTCTTCGTGCCCACGGGCATAGGTCATAGCGAGCGCAACCGTCCCCAGGGCCTGGAGGCGCAGCCTTTGACGGCCAGCCAGAAGATAGGCCAGGCCATGACCGACAAGGCCGTGGGCTCGGGCAAGGTCACGGCGACCGAGGTGGCGCAGAAGGTGTTCGATGCCATGGCCTCGGGCCAGTTCTATATCTACAGCCACCCGCAGGCCCTGGGTTCGGTGCAGGTGCGTCTGGAAGATGTGGTTCAGGGCCGCAACCCGACGGATCCGTTTGCGCACAAGCCCGAACTGGGCGAGAGCCTCAAGGCAGCGCTGCGCGCTGGCTGAGCCGGCGGGAGTTGAAAAAGCCTTGCCAAAGCGGCAAGGCTTTTTTCATGGTGCGGCCGGAGCCTGGGTGCCGAGTTCGGCCTCGGTGGCAGGGCGCACCAGGCGCAGCAGCAAGGCATTGCCCTTGCCCATATCGGGCACGGCCTGCAGTGTCTCGGTGTTGACCGCCCAGGCCTGCTGGGCCGAGAGGCCGGAGAGGCTGCTGGATTTGTCCACCTGGGCGTAGTTGTAGGTGTTCAGGCGCTGGGCATTCACGGCGGCCGTACCCGTCCAGTGCCAGTCGCGTGGCGCATTGGGAAAGAGTTCCGGGTTCAGGCCCTGGGGCTTGCTGCTGCGGTCCAGCAGGCGTTTGAGTTCATTGACGCGCGGCAGGCGCCAGCGCAGGTTTTCGGCTTTGCTGCGTTCTGCGGCATGGCTCATGGCCTGCTTGTAGCTGAAGACCTCGGCCTGGCCGCTGCAGGCCTTGCCATTCCAGCTCATGCCCTCGGCGCAGCGCGGCCAGGCCAGCCTGGCGCGCGTGTCTATCACCATGCTGGCATCGGGCGAGAGCTGAAAGGCCGGGGCAGCAGGTGCGGGCTGTGCGCCGGTAGGTCCAGCCGCCAAGCATAGTGCAGCGAGCGCGGTGGGCAGCGAAAAGGGCAGACGTGGGAAGAAGCTTGCAGCAGTCACGGCGAGAGCAGGGAAGGGTGGTTGAGCCCATTGTGCTGGTTGTCCATGCGGTCATCGCCTGGATGACCGGGTCTAAAGCCTCGTAATTGAGGGCTTAGGCACAGGCGCTGCCCGGCGGACTGGCGGACTGGCGGACTGGCGTGAGCCTGCAAGGTCATACAGGAAACCGGCAATTGCTCAGCACATAAATCAAGTTACCACGACAATCACACCCCTATGCAAGCTTCTGTCTCCCTGCGTCTGGTTCTGATCCTGGGCCTGTTGTCGGCCATCGGGCCTTTCGCCATCGATATGTATCTGCCGGCCTTGCCCCAGATCGGCGCCAGCCTGGATGCCCAGGTCGGGGCCGTGCAAGCCAGCCTGACCGCGTTCTTTCTCTCCATTGGTGTGGGCCAGCTGCTCTATGGGCCGGTCTCCGACATGCTGGGCCGCAAGCCGCCGCTGTACTTTGGTCTGACGGTTTTTGCCGTCGCCAGCGTGGGATGCGCGCTGGCCCCGAATATCGAGACCCTGGTGGCGTTTCGCTTTGTGCAGGGTCTGGGCGCTGCGGCCTGCATGGCCGTGCCGCGTGCCGTGGTACGCGATCTGCATACCGGCCACGCGGCCGCGCGCATGATGTCGCTGCTGATGCTGGTGTTCAGCGTCTCGCCGATTCTGGCACCCCTGGCCGGCAGCGGCGTGATTGCCCTGGCCGGCTGGCGTGCCGTGTTCTGGGTGGTGGCGGCCGCAGCCGTGCTGGGTCTGATCGCCACGTGGCGTGGCGTGGAAGAGACCCGCACGGCCGAGGCGCGGCTGGACAGCAGCCTGGTCGGTGCGCTCAAGGCCTATCTGGTCCTGCTGCGTGACTGGCACTACCTGGGCCTGGTGTTCATCGGCGGCTGCGCCATGGCGGGCTTTTTCGTCTATCTGGCGGGCTCGCCCTTTGTGCTCATCAACTACTACGGCCTCTCGTCCACTCAGTACAGCATGGCGTTTGCGCTGAACTCCATCGCCTTTATCGGCGCGGCGCAGCTGACGGGGCGGCTGGGCCAGCGCTTTGGCCTGGTCAATGTGGTCAAGGCTGCGGCTTCTGCTTCGGGCCTGACCATGGCCGCATTGCTGCTCTATTACCTGCTGGGCGGCGAGAAGCTGGCGGTGCTGATCGTGCTGTACTTCATTGCCAGCGCCTTCATGGGCCTGGTGATTCCCACGACCTCGGTGCTGGCCCTGGAAGAGCATGGCGAGATTGCGGGCACGGCCTCTGCCTTGCTGGGAACGCTGCAGATGCTGAGCGGCGCTGCGGCCATGCAGATCGTGGGGCATTTTTCCAATGGCAAGCCCCTGCCCATGGTGGTGGGCATGGCGACAGGCGCCCTGGTGGGCGTGGCGCTGACCTGGATCACGCTGGGCCGTGTGCACCGAGTCGTCCATGACTGAGAGCACTGCTCAAGCTTCCCCTGCCTACGACGGCCTGCCTGACGGTGCGCGTGGCCGCGCCATGCTGGTCATCATTCTGGGACTGACGCTGTCGGTGCTGGACAGCAGCATTGTCAATCTGGCCTTGCCCGCCATTGCGCGCGAGCTGCAGGCCAGCTCGGCCCTGACGCTCTGGGTGGTCAACGCCTATCAGCTGGCCGGCCTGGTGCTGCTGCTGCCGCTGGCAGCCCTGGGCGAGCGTCTGGGTTATCGGCGCATCTATCTGCTGGGCATGACGGTGTTTGTCATTGCCTCGGTGGCGGCCACGCTGGCCAGCTCGCTAAGCACGCTGATTGCAGCGCGCGTGTTTCAAGGCATGGGTGCAGCGGGCATCATGAGCGTCAATGCGGCGCTGGTGCGCTTGACTTATCCGCGTGCCATGCTGGGGCGCGGCATGGCCATCAACTCGCTGGTGGTGGCGACCTCGTCCATGGCCGGGCCTTCGGTGGCCGCTGCCATCCTGTCGGTTGCCAGCTGGCCCTGGCTGTTTGCCATCAACGTGCCGCTGGGCTTGATGACCTTGTGGATGGGGCGCAAGGCGCTGCCGGCCAACCCCGTGGTGCTCAAGAATGGCGAGCCGATAGCGGCGCTTGACGTATTGCTCAATATTCTGATGTTCACCCTGCTTTTCCTGGGCGGTGAGCAACTGGGCGTGCGCATGGGGCAGGATCAGGGGGCTGCGGGCAGCCCGCTGATGCCTTCGGGCTGGTGGCTGCTGGGCGCCGGGCTGGTGGTCGGCTATGTCTATCTGCGCCGTCAGTGGCACAAGACAGCTCCGCTGTTCCCCGTCGATCTGATGCGCATTCCCGTGTTCCGGCTGTCGATGTGCGGCTCGGTCTCGGCCTTCTGCGCGCAGATGCTGTCCTATCTGGCCTTGCCGTTCCTGCTGCTGGAGGCGCGCGGTCTGTCACCCATGGAGGCAGGCATGCTGATCACGGCCTGGCCGCTGGCCACCGTGCTGACGGCGCCGGTGGCCGGACGCCTGATCGGCAAGTATCCCGACGGGTTGCTGGGCGGCATCGGCATGGCCATGTTTGCCTGTGGACTGTGGCTGCTGGCGGCCATGCCGGTCGATGTGGCGCACTGGGACATGGTCTGGCGCATGCTGCTGGCGGGCAGCGGCTTCGCGCTCTACCAGTCGCCCAACAATCACACTATCGTCACTTCGGCCCCCATGTCGCGCAGCGGTGCCGCGGGCGGCATGCTCAGTTCTGCCCGCATGACAGGTCAGACACTGGGTGCCGTGGTGCTGGCCACCATCTTTGCCATCTCGGGCGGGCATGGCGGCAATGCTGAACTGCTGGCGCTGGCTGTGGCCGGCGGTTTTGCGGCGCTGGCCGGAGTTTTCAGCATCTTGCGCGTACGTCCGGGCAAGCAGCAGCATTGATTTGGCAGCAAAAGCTGCTTTTGTCCTGATATAGAGAGCGCAGCCAGTTGCCGATTCCGGGGTTTTGCGGGTTCCGACTCTAGTCCGTTATGACGAGGAGCCTTGCTGCCAAGGTTTTCTACAGTGGTGTCTCAAGCCAGAGACCGCTGCGACGCCGCATGCCCGCATGACAGGAGAATGGCAAGCGGGAGATTGCCGGCATGTCATTGCGCCTTTGGCTGCTTTACATTTTATTAATATTGTCGGCGCACAATGTTGACAAGTTCTTTAGTTCAGACCGCTCCACGTATGAAGATTGACCAGCCCGCTTCGCTGAGCCCGCGCCGAGAGGCGCATTTTTCTTGCCTTCCCAGTGCAAGCCAGCAAGGTCATCGCCAGCAGCGCTGGACACTGGCTGTGGGAGCCATGCTGATTGCCGCTGCGCTGGCGGGCTGCTCCAAGCCCGAGGCGGAGCAAAAAGGCCCGCCCAAGTCCGAGCCGAAGGTCGGCGTGGTCACCTTGCAGTCGCAAAGCCAGCAGCTGGATGCCAGCCTGCCGGGGCGCACCCGTGCCTTCATGACGGCCGAAGTGCGTCCCCAGGTCTCGGGCATCATTCAGCAGCGCTTGTTCACCGAAGGTGCTCTGGTCAAACAGGGCCAGCAGCTCTATCAGATCGACGCCGCGTCGTTGAAGGCGGCCGAGGCCAGTGCTGCGGCCGCCGTTGCCAAGGCCGAAGCCAGCCAGCGCACGCTGGCTGCAACGGCACGGCGCAATGCCGAGCTGGTCAAGATCGACGCGATCAGCAAGCAGGCGTTTGACGAAAGCCAGGCGGCAGCGGCCCAGTCCGCATCGGATGTGGCCGTGGCCAAGGCGAATCTGGAAACCGCACGCATCAATCTCAAGTACAGCCGGATCGAAGCCCCTATCGGCGGTCGCATCGCGCTGTCTGCCGTCACGCCCGGTGCGCTGGTCACGGCCAATCAGGCCACGGCGCTCACCACCATCGTGCGGTTGGACCCCATGTATGTGGACTTCACCCAGTCCAGCACCGATCTGATGCAGCTCAAGCGCGATCTGGATTCCGGCCGCTACCAGAAGGTGGAAGGCAACAAGATTCCCGTGCGCATCCAGCTCGACGACGGCAGCGACTACCCGCATCAGGGCAAGCTGGCCTTTGCGGGCGTGATCGTCAACGACACGACTGGCACGCTGACCCTGCGCGCCGAGGTGCCCAATCCCGACGGCATGCTCATGCCCGGCATGTATGTGAAGGCCTTGCTGCCCACGGCCCTGGCACCCGATGCCTTGCTGGTGCCGCAGCAGTCGGTGACCCGCGATCTGACCGGCCGTGCCAATGTCATGGTCGTCAAGGACGGCGATGTGGTTGAAAAGCGGGATGTGGAACTGGACCGCGCCGTAGGCGCTTTCTGGTTGCTCAAGACGGGCCTGAAAGCAGGCGAGCGTGTGATGGTGGATGGCTTTCAGCGCATCAAGCCCGGCGACAAGGTTCAGACCGTGGAGGTGGATCTGAAGGCCAAGGCCGAGCGCAAGAGCCAGCGGGGCGAGCCGCCCGTGCAGGCCGCTGCCGATGCACCTGCCAAGAAGTAAGCAAGGCAGGCGACACACATGGCTCAGTTCTTCATCAACCGGCCCATCTTTGCGTGGGTCATCGCCATCATCATCATGCTGGCCGGGGCTTTGTCGATCAAGCTGCTGCCGCTGGAGCAGTATCCCGAGATCGCTCCACCCCGCGTGACCATAGGCGCCCAGTACACGGGTGCTTCGGCCGAGACGGTCGAAAACTCGGTGACGCAGATCATCGAGCAGCAGATCAAAGGCATCGACAACATGCTCTATATGAGCTCGACCAGCAATGCCTCCGGTCAGGCTCGCATCACGCTGACCTTTGCTCCGGGCACCAATGTCGACGTGGCGCAGGTGCAGGTGCAAAACAAGATCCAGGGCGCGGTCAACCGCCTGCCGGACTCCGTGAAGACGCGTGGCGTCTTCATCAACAAGGGCGGCCAGGATTTTCTGGTCACCTACAGCTTCTATTCGCCCGATGAAGATGTGACCGCAGTGGACATCGGCGACTACATCAACAGCAATCTGGTGGACATCATCGGTCGCATCGAAGGCGTCGGTGACATCAACGTCTTCGGCACGCCCTATGCCATGCGCATCTGGATGGATCCCGCCAAGATGGAGAAGTACGGGCTGATCCCCTCCGATCTGAGCAGCGCGCTCAACGCGCAAAATGCCCAGGTCTCGGCGGGTCAGCTGGGGGCCTTGCCCGCGGTGCAGAACCAGCAGCTGAACGCGACCATTACGGCGCGTACCAAGCTCAAGACCGTGGAGCAGTTCGAGGACATCGTGCTCAAGTCTTCGAATGACGGCTCGGTCGTCACCATCAAGGACGTGGCCCGGGTGGAACTGGGGGCCGACAATCTGTCCATCCAGGCCAAGCTCAATGGTATGCCGGGCGCAGGCATGGGCATCATCCTGGCCGATGGTGCCAACGCCATGGCGGTGTCGGATGCAGTGGCGGCCAAGCTGGCCGAGCTCAAGCCCTTCTTTCCCAATCAGATCGACTATTTCGTGAGTTCGGACTCCACGCCCTTTGTGCGGGCCTCGATCAGCGAAGTGGTGCATGCGCTGGGCGAGGCCATGGTGCTGGTGGTGATCGTGATGTTCGTGTTCCTGCAGAACTTCCGCGCCACGCTGATCCCCGCCATTGCCGTGCCGGTGGTGCTGCTTGGGACCTTCGGCGTGCTGTCCGTCGCGGGCTTCTCCATCAATACCCTGACCATGTTTGCCATGGTGCTGGCCATCGGCCTGCTGGTGGACGATGCCATCGTGGTGGTCGAGAACGTGGAGCGGGTGATGCACGAGACGGGCAAGTCTCCCAAGGAGGCGACGCGCCAGTCCATGAAGGAAATCACGCCTGCGCTGGTCGGCATCGGGGTCACGCTGTCGGCGGTGTTTGTGCCCATGGCCTTCTTTGGCGGCTCCACGGGTGTGATCTATCGCCAGTTCTCCATCACCATCGTGGCGGCCATGGCGCTGTCCGTGTTCGTGGCCCTGACGCTGACACCGGCGCTGTGCGCCACGCTTCTCAAGGCACCGGATCGCAGCCATGGCGACGGCCATGAGCGTCCCATACGCTCCGGGGTGCTGGGCATCAACGACCGGTTCTTCCGCTGGTTCAACCGCAATTTCGATGCCGCCGCCAATCGCTACCAAAGCACCGTGGCCTTCAGCCTGGGCCGGGCCAAGCGCATGATGCTGATCTTCCTGGCCGTGCTGGCCGCGGTCTGGCTGCTGATGGCCAAGCTGCCCACTTCCTTTCTGCCCGATGAGGACCAGGGCTTTGTCTACGTCAACGTGAACCTGCCTTCCGGTGCTTCGAATGCCCGTCTTCAGGAAGTGCTTGACCAGGTGCGCGAGTACCTGGCCAAGCAGCCGGATGTGATCAGCTTCAACCAGGTGTCCGGTCTCAACGGCGACCAGAGTTCGGCGCGCGGCTTCATCCGTCTGAAGCCCTGGAGCATGCGTCCGCTGCCTTCTCAATCAGCCGCGGCCATTGCGAACAAGGCAACCAGGGAGCTGGCCAGCATCCGTGATGCGCGCGTGCAAGTGGTGCTGCCGCCTGCAGTGCGCGGCCTGGGTTCGAGTTCGGGCTACAACTTCATGATCAAGGACATCAATGGTGTGGGCCACGAGGCACTGCTCGCCGCGCGTGATCAGGTGCTTGGCGAAATGCGCGCCAACAATCTGCTGACTGCCGTGCGCACGACCAATCTGGAAGACGCCAGCGAGCTGCGCGTGGATGTGGATGACCGCAAGGCCGCCGCGCTGGGACTGGCGTACAGCGACATCAACAGCGTGCTCTCCAGCGCCATGGGTGGCACCTATGTGAACGACTTCTTGAACAATGGTCGTGTCAAGCGTGTCTACATCATGGGCGATGCCCAGTACCGCATGCTGCCCACCGATATCGCCAAATGGACGGTGCGCAACAACAAGGGCGAGATGGTGCCTTTCGGAGCCTTCTCCAAAAGCTACTGGGCCTACGGCTCACCCCAGCTGCTGCGCTACAACGGCAGCCCGGCCTATGAGTTCGAAGGCCGTGCCGCAGCCGGCATCAGCTCGGGTACTGCCATGGAGACGGTGGAAGATATCTTGAAGAAGCTGCCCAACGGCATTGCCTACGAATGGACGGGCGCTTCTCTGCAGGAGCGCCAGTCCGGTGCGCAGGCGCCCATGCTGTATGCCATCTCGATTCTGTTCGTCTTCCTGTGCCTGGCTGCACTCTATGAAAGCTGGACGGTGCCGCTGTCGGTGATGCTGGCCGTGCCGCTGGGTGTGGTCGGCGCACTGCTGGCGACCTATACGCGTGGCTTGACCAACGATGTGTATTTCCAGGTCGGTCTGCTCACGACCGTGGGTCTTGCGGCAAAGAACGCGATCCTGATCGTGGAGTTTGCGGTGCAGCTGCAGGAGCAGGGCAAGAAGCTGTTCGATGCGACGGTGGAAGCCGTGCGCCTGCGTCTGCGACCCATCCTGATGACTTCTCTGGCCTTTGGTTTCGGCGTGATCCCGCTGGCCATCGGCACCGGCGCTGGCGCGGGTGGTCGCAATGCCATCGGCACGGCCGTGCTGGGCGGCATGGTGGCATCGACGGTGCTGGGTATCTTCCTCGTGCCGGTGTTCTTCCTGCTGGTTCGCAGCTGGTTCAAGAGCCGCTCGCGCAGCGATGAGGCACCTGACGTCAACAAGGAGAGCGCAGCATGAGGCGCCCGAGCATGAAATTTTCTACCATGGCGGCCGCCGCAGTGACGGCCTTGCTGGCGGGCTGCAATCTGGCTCCGGCCTATAAAACGCCTGATCTGCCCGTGCCCGAGACTGTCTCCGGCAACGCCTTGCCGGCCCAGGCGAGCGAGGCGGCGCTGCAACAGGCCGAGGCGCTGCAATGGTTGCAGTCGCCGCAGCTGCGTGAGGTGGTGGCGCTGGCGCTGAGCAACAATCGCGATCTGCGTGTCGCGCTGGAAAACATCGAGAAGGCGCGCGCCCAGTACGGCATCACAAGAGCCGATCTGCTGCCTGGCATCACGGCCCAGGCGCAGAGCAATCGCACGCGCACCGCAGGGGATCTGACGACGGCCGGGCGTTCCAGCATCACCGAGCAATACACGGCTCAGCTGGGTTTCGCCAGCTATGAGCTGGACCTGTGGGGGCGCATCCGCAATCTGAGCGAAGCCTCGCTGCAGCAGTTTCTGCAAAGCCAGGACAACCGGCGCAATGTGCAGATCGGCCTGGTGGCCGATGTCGCCAATGCCTGGCTGACGCTGGCGGCCGATCAGGCGCGCCTGCAGCTGGCCAAGGACACGCTGGACAGCCGCATCAAGGCTTTTGAGCTGACACGGCGCATGCATGAACTGGGCTCGACCTCCGGTTTGGTGCTGGCCCAGAACCAGACCACGGTCGATACGGCGCGCGGCGATGTGGCCAGCTATACCTCCCAGGTCGACAGAGATCGCAATGCCCTGCAACTGCTGGTGGGGGGGGCGGTGCCCGTGCAACTGCTACCTACTGCGCAGACCCTGACGGGTGCGGCAGACACTGCGGCTCTCAAGGTCGTGCCCGTACCCCTGCCATCATCGGTACTGCTCAAGCGTCCCGATGTGCAGGCCGCCGAGCGCAATCTGCAGGCCATGAATGCCAATATCGGCGCAGCCAGAGCGGCGCTGTTTCCCAGCATCACGCTCACTGGCAGTGTCGGTACCGGCAGCAACGAGCTGGACCGTTTGTTCGGCAACAACAACAGCACCTGGAGTTTCATCCCTCTGGTCAAGCTGCCGATTTTTGATGGCGGTCGCAACCGCGCCAATGTACAGGTGGCCGAAAGCAATCAGCGCATTGCGCTGAGTCAGTACGAGAAGTCCGTGCAGACGGCCTTCAAGGAGGTGGCGGATGTGCTGGCCGACCGAGCCCAGTGGGATGAGCGGCTGGCCGCCCAGACAAGCATGGTGGCCAATACCCAAAAAGCCTTCGATTTGTCGAATGCTCGCTTCAAGGCCGGCGTGGACAACTATCTGACGGTGCTGGATGCGCAGCGCAGCCTCTATACCGCGCAGCAGACCCTGATAGGCCTGCGCCTGTCTGAGCAGCTCAACCGTGTGACTCTGTGGAAGGCGCTGGGCGGGGACGAGGCCGCACAGCAGGGTTGATGGGCGGACTCGCTCGATAAAAAAAGCTGCAGCCTGAAAGACTGCGGCTTTGTTTTTTGATAGCTACTAGCGCTTTACCAGAAAGCGATTGAGCCGGATTTCATTGAAATTTCGGCGCGTCAACATCCAAGGTCATGGCATCTTGAATAGCAGAGCCACCTGGAGTCGGAACAGGGTTCCAGCATTCATGGGCACTTCGGGATGGATGACGGTGTTGTTCATCATCGCCAGCCACAGCGGTGCGAGCAGCAATTCCGGGTGCTGCACCAGCTCGGGCGCCTTGAGTTCGCCACGTTTGGCGGCCAGCTGCGCGAGCCGGGTGAAATGCTCGAGCAGGGCATCGTGCACGTAGCGGCGATACATCTGCGCCAGCAGCGGAAACTCCAGGCCTTCGGCGACGACCAGCCTGGCCGTGGCAGAGCGGCCGCTGCTGTCGATGACCTCTGCCGCAGCCCCCACCGTGCGCAGCAGATACTCGCCCACGGATTCATGCTCGTGCATGGGGCTGGACTGCAAGGCCACGGCGGCAGAGGCGATATGTGTCTGGATCACTGCCTCGAACAAGGCTTCCTTGCTGTCGAAATAGCGAAACAGCGTGACCTTGGACAGTCCTGCGCGCTGTGCAACCGAAGCCGTGGTGCCACGCGCATAGCCGTGTTCCAGAAATTCTGCAAACGCAGCCGCCACGATGGAGCGGCGTGTGGCCTGGGTCTTTTGTGGACTGGGGCCGCGTGGCGTGCGCTTGGGGCGTGCGGTGTCTGGTTCAATCATGGACGCAAGAGCTGGTGAAGTCGCAGACTATGCCTGCATGGGAGCGCGCATCGGGGAAAAGCGTGCGCAAGCAATGATGGCACATTTATACAAGCCGATTCGAAGGCTCCATTTTTGCCTTTGTATGGAGCCTGTCCTGCCCGGAATGATGCGGGCAAACCCTTGTTTTTCTAAAAAATGCCCAAGGCCAGTCCCGTGGCCAGTGATTGCCCCAATTCTTCGCAGCGCTGCAAATCGGCGGACGGTATCTGTTTGGGGGCGAGTATGGCCTCCGGCGTCTGGGCATGGGTGCAGATGATGAGCGGCTCTGCCACGGCCTTCAGGCGCCAGCCGGTGGCAATGCGTTCCATCTGCCTGGCTGCGTTATGACCGTCGCTGCCGGCGCAGACCAAACTGGCATAGGGTCGGCCCTGTATCCGGTCGAGCACGCCGTAATAGCTTCGATCGAAGAAGTCCTTCATCAGACCGCTGATGGCGGCCAGATTCTCCGGTGTGGCAAACAGATAGCCCTGAGCTTGCAGCAGGTCTTGCGGGCCGGCCTGGGAGGCATGCAGCACGCGCACCTCGACGGATTCCTCCTGCTGGGCGCCGGTGCTGGCCGCTTCAACCATCTGGAGTGTGCCGCCAGTCAGTGAGTGGTAGACGATCAGCAGGGTCGTGCGTTGTGACATGGTTGCTTTATTGCCGGTGGACAAACCGCAGGCGCTTGCAGGCGGGAATAACCGGGTAGAGCGCTGTGGTTCTGCTTGATTGTTGCTAAAAAGATACGGGTTGCCGTGGTTTGTGATGCGGCCTGAATGGGACTAAGCTCCGACAAATATTGACATTTGTCAATTTTGCGACCTGGGGTTGCTCTTGATTTTGCAGCGCTTTGTATTGGATATACAAGCTTATGCCTATGATTTGATCTAAATCCAGACGCAATCATGCCAAGGCTTTCAGGGTAATCACTTGGTGTGACTGTTCTTTGGATGTAGGTTTGCTCCTACAAACTATGTCGCTCCTCATCTTGGCTCATGGTGCTGCAGCCTTTGCTGCAAGGCGCCACTGCCGACTGGAGCCACCTCGCAACTCAGGAATCTTGTGTTTTTTGCATGTCGCAATTCGCAACTCAGCCAGTGATGAAAATGCGTAAACCCTGGTTGGCGCTGCTGGCATTGGGTTTTGGAATTTCCTGTGGCAGTTTGGGGGGCTGGATGCTCCATCAACGCCAGGAGTCGCGCATGCAACAGCGCTTGCAGCTCAGTGCCGATATGGCGACGCGAGCTATGGAGCAACGCCTGGGCAGCTATGACCGTCTGCTCGTCAAGCTCGCCGAGCAAATGGCCGGCAATGCGGATGCGGGCCAGCAGGTGTTTGCCCAGCATGCCCATGCTCTGCTCAGTCAGGATAGTCTGGTGGGGCTGCAGGCCCTGAGTCTGACCCGTGCAGTGACTGCGGAGCAGCACACCGATCTTGCGCGTGATTCACAGGCCTTCGAGGTTTCCTACGTCTGGCCGTTGATAGGCAACGAGGCGCTGGCGGGAAGCAACGCGCGTCAGCCGGCGGCGGCATTTCATTCCTTGATGCAGGCGTGGAACTCTCGCCAGATGTCGATGTCGGCTCCATTTCGCTTTCTGCAACTGCCCGATAGCCCCAAGGGCGTGGTGTTGCGGGCTCCGCTATGGGCTGCAGAAGAGGGGGGCGGCGGCGCCGCGATCGGGAAATCTTCCGGAAAGCCGCTCGGGACGCTCAATGCCAGGATCCGTCTGGGCGAATTTGCGAGGGGGCTGGTTCCGGCCAACCTCTACCCTCAGGTCGCCTTCAAGCTGGTGGATCTCAGTCCAGCCGATCCATCGCCAAAGGCTGGTGGGGACCACATGAGACTGACCACACCGCTGTCGATGCTTGCTGGCGGTGCGGAGATCTTGTTCACTGGCTCACTGTGGGCGGAGGCGGAAACCCATCCTGAATTTGCCTTGATCAAGCCGCTGGAGCGGCAGATACAGGTGTATGACCGCATCTGGTCGCTGCAGTTCAAGCCTGCGCTCAGCACTCAGAGAAGGTTTGAGAGGTATCTGCCCTGGCTGGTATTGGGCCTGGGTCTGCTGGCGGGGCTGGTGCTGGCTGCCTGGGTCTCGGGCTGGTGGCAGAGCCGCTGGAGCTGGAGCCGGCGCCTCAAGTTCAGTGCGCAGGCAAGGCAGGAGAGTGATGCGCGCTTTCATGCCATGTGCGAGCAGGCGGCCATGGGCGTGCTCGAGCTTGATATCGCCACGCGCAGCGTACTCAAGGCCAACCAGCATTTCTGTCAGTTGCTGGGCTATGAGGCCCAGGAAATTCACAGACGCAGCGTGCTGGAGTTGGTCATGCCCGAAGACCAGGCGCACTGTGCGCAATTGCTTGAAGGACTGGACCTGCAGCAGTTCCAGCACAACGCGGGCGAATTCTGTCTGCGTTCCAAGGAGGGCGCGCCAGTCTGGGTCGAACTCAATGCGTTTCTGACCGGACGTCATGAATCACGGCGCCTGCAGGTGCTGGTGCAGGACATCAGCGGGCGCAAGCGCCTCGAGCAGATGGAGCGGCTGGGTCATCAGCAGTTGCGCAATCTCATGCAGAGACTTCCGGTGGGTCTGGTCATGGAGGATCTGGATGGGCGCCTGGTCTACTGGAACGAAGAGTTTCTGCGTCTGGCCGGCCATGGGGGCAAGCCCGGCGTATCAACCCAGCAGTGGTGGGAGCGCATGTTCCCCGATGCCGCTGAGCGCGAGCGCGTCATCCAGCGATGGGAAGCCGCCAAGGCTCAGGCCCGCCGGACGTTGCAGCTGCGCCAATCCGAGCGTGTCGACGATGTACAGGCTCAGTGGGACGAGCTCGCCACCGAGGCGTCGGCTTGCACGGTGTCTGCGCAGACATTGATGCTCAGTGGGGTAGACGGCCTGCGCCGCCCGGTCGCGGTCAGTGCCGTGTTGCAAGCCGAAGGGTGCTTGATGGTGCTGCAGGATCAGAGCCAGCGCATGGCGGCCGAGCAGGAGGTCCGCCGTCTGGCCTTCTACGACGCCTTGACTGGCCTGCCCAACCGGCGCCTGCTGGCTGATCGGCTGCAACAGGCTCTGGCCGTGGCGCAACGCAAGGCCCATTTTGGTGGTGTGGTGCTGCTGGATATCGACAACTTCAAAGCCTTCAACGAGACCTACGGCCTGGATCAGGGCGATTTGCTGCTGCAGTCGATGAGTCAGCGCATCCGTGGTCTGCTTCCTTCAGGGGCCACGATTGCTCGTCAGGGCGGCGATGATTTTGTGCTGCTGATCGAGGACCTTGGCAGCGATTCCGTGGCGGCAGCCGCCAGGCTGGAGCAGCAGGCCGACCAGTGGCTGAGCCGCTTGCGTGAGCCCATAGAGATCGGCGGCATTCCGCGCTCCATCACCGTCAGCATGGGCCTGAGCCTGTTTGGCGAGCCAGAGCTGACGGGTGAAGAAGTGCAGCGCCGCGCTGAAATGGCCATGTACCAGGCCAAGAGCCAGGGGCGCAATGTCAGTTGCTTCTTTGACCCCCAGCTGCAATCGGCGCTGCAGGAACGCCGCACGCTTGAACAGGACATGCGTGCCGGTCTGCAGGCCGGTGAATTCGAGCTGTTCTATCAACCCCAGGTGGAGATGGGCAAGGTGATTGGCGCCGAAGGTCTGCTGCGCTGGAAGCATCCTGAAAAAGGCTTTGTCCCCCCTGCGCATTTCATTCCGCTGGCCGAGGAAACAGGCGTCATCCTCCCCCTGGGCGACTGGGTGCTGCAAGCCGCCTGCCAGCAACTGGCGAAATGGGCCAAGCACCCCCGTTATGCGCAACTGGTGCTCTCGGTCAACGTCAGTCCCAAGCAGTTCCATCAGAGCGGATTTGTCGAACAGGTGCTCAAGGCGCTGGCCGAGCATGGGGCCGATGCGCGTCGGCTCAAGCTGGAGCTGACCGAAGGCATGCTGGTCTCCGACGTGGACGACACCATCGCCAAGATGATGCGTCTGAAGTCCTACGGCATCGGATTTTCGCTGGACGACTTTGGTACCGGCTACTCCTCGCTGTCCTATCTGAAACGGCTGCCGCTCGATCAGCTCAAGATCGACCGCAGCTTTGTGCGTGACGTACTGACCGATCCCAATGACGCGGCCATTGCCCGCACCATTGTGGCTCTGGCCAAGAGCCTGAGTCTGCATGTGATCGCCGAAGGCGTGGAAACCCAGGCCCAGTGCCGTTTTCTCGAAGGCATACGCTGCTATGCGTGGCAGGGGTATCTGATGAGCCCGCCCGTGCCGGTCAGCGAGTTCGAGAGCCTGGTCACCAATGGCAATGTGCCGGGATCTCCGACGCCAGCTCTCAGTCCGGTGTCCATGCGCTGAGGCGGTTCATGCTCTCTACAATGCCCGCATTTCGCTGTGTGAGAGATTGAATTGCCTGAAATCAAGACCCTGCTGTTATTTGTCCTGACCGCCGTGGCGGAGATTGTGGGCTGCTACCTGCCCTGGCTCTGGCTCAAGCAGGGCGGCAGCGCCTGGCTGTTGCTGCCCGCCGCGGTCAGCCTGGCCTTGTTTGTCTGGCTGCTGACTTTGCATCCCTCGGCCTCGGGTCGTGTCTACGCGGCCTACGGCGGCATCTACATCAGCGTGGCGCTTCTGTGGCTGTGGCAGGTGGATGGCATCAAACCCAGCGTCTGGGATATGGCAGGGGTGGCCGTCTGTCTGCTGGGGGCGGGTTTGATTGCTTTTCAGCCGCGCACCTGAGGCATCCGCTGCTCTCTTATTCGATCTAAATCTGCCCCAATCCCTTGCCGATCCTGCGCAGGCCGCTATGGTTTGCGTATATGCAGCAATCTTGGCTGACGAGGGGGCAGGCCGCGTTATGATTCCCGTCTGTTGACGGTTGCGAGCAAGAACAGGGCTTTTTCAAGTTTTGCGTTTGTGCAACCGCTTTTGCCGTTTTTCTTTCCTAATCACAAGCCTTTGCTGGCCAGCCTCTAGACCGACACCGACACCGTGCGCCTGAATTCCATCAAGCTCTCCGGCTTCAAATCCTTTGCCGAGCCCACCAATTTCATTCTGCCGGGGCAGATGGTCGGCGTGGTGGGGCCCAACGGTTGCGGCAAGTCCAACATCATGGATGCGGTGCGCTGGGTGCTGGGGGAGAGCAAGGCCAGCGAGCTGCGTGGCGAGTCCATGCAGGACGTGATCTTCAACGGCACCACGCATCGCAAGCCGTCCAGCCGTGCCAGTGTGGAGCTGACCTTCGACAACAGCGACCACCGCGCAGGCGGTCAGTGGGGGCAGTTTGGCGAAATCGCCGTCAAGCGCGTGCTCACGCGCGAGGGCAACAGCAGCTACTTCATCAACAACCAGCCCGTGCGTCGTCGCGACGTGCAGGACGTGTTTTTGGGCACGGGTCTGGGACCGCGTGCCTACGCCATCATCGGTCAGGGCACGATCAGCCGCATCATCGAGTCGCGCCCCGAAGAGCTGCGCCTGTTCCTCGAAGAAGCGGCCGGGGTTTCCAAGTACAAGGAGCGTCGTCGTGAGACGGAAAACCGCCTCTCGGCCACGACCGAGAACCTCACCCGTGTGGAAGACATTCTGCGCGAGCTCAATGCCAATCTGGACAAGCTGGAAAAGCAGGCCGAAGTTGCGGCCAAGTACAACGGCCTGAACGCCCAGGTCACGCTCAAGCAGCACCAGCTGTGGTTCATGAAGCGGGCCGATGCCGAGGCCGAGCAGGACCGCGTGCGTGTCGAAGGCCTCAAGGTCGTCAACGAGCTCGAAGAGCGCATGGCCGATATCCGCAACAACGAGAGCGGACTCGAGACCCTGCGCCAGTCGCACTACGACGCCAGCGATCAGGTCAATCAGGCGCAGAGCAAGCTCTACGAAGCCACGGCCGAGGTCGGCAAGCTGGAGGCCGAAATCCGCTATGTGGTCGAAGGCCGCCAGCGCGTGCAACTGCGTCTGCAGCAACTGGCCGAGCAACTGCTGCTGTGGAGTAGCCGCAGCGAAGAGGCCCAGGGCGAGATCGAGAACATCGAGGGTGCGGGCATGGATGCCGAAGAGCAGGCCGAGATGCTGGCTGCCCAGCTCGAGGAGCAAAGCACCCGCCTGCCCGATCTGGAAGATTCTCTGCATAAGGCGCAGAAAGCCGATGCAGACCAGCGCAACTCGGTGGTGCAGGTGCAGCAGCAGATTCAGGTGCTGGCCGCCGAGCAGCGCAGTCTCGATGAGCAGCGCCGTCAGTTTGAAACCCGTTATGAACGTTTGCGGGCCGACCGCAATGCACTGGAAACGCCGGACGAAGCGCGCCTGAACAATTTGCAGGCGCAGCTGGCCGAGGCGCAGGAGCTGGCCGAGATGGCCGATGCCGTCCTCAATGAGTTGCAGGACAGCGTGCCGCAACTCGATGAGGATAGGCGCGCACGCCAGCAGGCCGTGAATGCCGAAAACAGTCGTCACGCCGATCTGTCGGCGCGGCTGGATGCGCTCAAGGCCTTGCAGGAAAAGGTCAAGACCGATGGCAAGCTTCAGCCCTGGCTGGCCAAGCATGGGTTGGACGGCATGCAAGGCCTGTGGAGCCGCATAGCCATCGAGTCGGGTTGGGAAAATGCGCTGGAAGCCGCACTGCGCGAACGTCTGGGTGCGCTGGAAGTCGGTCGCCTCGACATGGTGCGCGGTTTTCTGGGCTCCGGGGGGCTGGACGCTCCGCCGGCCCGGCTGGCCTTTTTCAGCCAGGCTCAGGCAGCGGGAGCACCTGTGGCTGCGCGCTTTGCGCGTCTCAGCGATCTGCTCAAGATCAATGATGCCGGCCTGCGCGCCGTGCTGGTGGACTGGCTGACGGGCTGCTATACCGCGCCCACGCTCGACGAGGCCCTGGCCAAGCGTGCCGATCTGCAGGCTGGCGAGACCATTTATGTGCCCACCGGCCATGCGGTGACCGCGCACAGCGTGACCTTTTATGCGCAGGACTCCGAACAATCGGGGCTGCTGGCGCGGGCGCAGGAAATCGAGCACCTGGAAAAGGAAGTCCGCGCCCAGGCGCTGATCGCCGATGAATCGCGTTCGGCCTTGGTGCGCGCCGAAAGCGCTTATGCCGATGCCTCGCAGCGTCTGGTGTCCGCACGCCGCGAAGCGAGCGAGTCGCAAAGCCGTGCCCATGAGCTGCAGGTCGAGACCTTGCGCCTGTCTCAACTGGCCGAGCAGGCGCGCGCACGCAATGCGCAAATTTCGGCGGATCTGTCCGAAGTCGAAACCCAGCTCTCCGATATCGAAGAGCGCAAGGTCGCCGCCGAGGCCCGCTTTGAAGAGCTGGACATGCAGTTGGCCGACAGCCAGGAGCGCCATGCCCAGCTGGGGGATCGCGTGCTGGAGGCCGAGCGCCGCCTGAACGAATCGCGCGAGCAGTTGCGCAGTCTGGAGCGTCAGGCCCAGGAGGCGACCTTCTCGCAGCGCACGCTGCACGCGCGTCGCGCCGAGCTGTCGCGCACCATCGAAACCGCCAGCCAGCAGGCCAAGTCCCTGGCCGAGGAGCAGCAACGCGCTCAGGACGAACTGGCAAGACTGTCTGATGCCGCAGCGCAGGGCGGCCTGCAGGATGCGCTGGATCTGAAGATGCAGCGCGAAAAAGACGTCGCCGAGCGCCGCAGCGAATATGAGGATCTGACCAATAAGCTGCGTGCCAGCGACGAGCGCCGCCAGAGCCTGGAAAAGGCACTGGACCCGCTGCGTCAGCGCATCACCGAATTCCAGCTCAAGGAACAGGCCGCGCGCCTGGGACTGGAGCAGTACAGCAATCTGCTGACCGAAGCCGAGGCCGATCTGGCTGCTGTGGCTCAGTCGATTGCCGAAGGAAATGTGCGCATGCACGGCCTGCAAGGTGAAATCGACCGCCTGCACCGCGAAATCCAGGCCCTGGGGGCCGTGAATCTGGCCGCGCTGGATGAGTTGACCCTGGCGCGTGAGCGCAAGACCTTCCTCGATGCGCAGATGGATGATCTGACCAAGGCCATGAACACCTTGGAAGAAGCCATTCGCAAGATCGATGCCGAGACGCGGGATTTGCTGACCGGCACCTTCGACATCGTCAATCGCCATTTTGGCCGCATGTTTCCCGAGCTGTTCGGTGGCGGTCAGGCCAAGTTGGTGATCACTGGCGACGAGATTCTCGACGCCGGGGTGCAGGTGATTGCCCAGCCGCCCGGCAAGAAGAACCAGACCATTCACCTGCTCTCGGGCGGCGAGAAGGCGCTGACCGCGATTGCGCTGGTGTTTGCCATCTTCCAGCTCAACCCAGCGCCATTCTGTTTGCTGGACGAGGTGGATGCGCCGCTGGACGACGCCAATACCGAACGTTATGCCAAGCTGGTTTACAGCATGAGCAAGGGAACCCAGTTCCTGTTCATCAGTCACAACAAGATCGCCATGGAGATGGCTGAGCAGCTGATTGGTGTGACCATGCAGGAACAGGGCGTTTCACGAATTGTTGCGGTGGACATGGAGTCCGCCCTCTCCATGGCTGAGCTATCCTGAGCCCGGCCATCCCCTATTGAAGAACCGTTTTCTCACATGAGTAACTTGCAAATCAGTCTGGCCGTCCTGGGTGTGGTGCTGTTGGCGCTGATCGTTGCCTACAACTCCTGGACTGCGCGTCGCAATGCGCCCAAGCGGGCCGAGCCTGAGGAAGAAAGCACAGATCCTCAGCGCCTCGAGCCCGGAATGAACACCGTCGGTCATGGTGCGGACCTGACCAAATACCAGCATGAGCCCGTGCTGGGGGATTTCGGCAAGGCCATTCCCGGTACCGAGCCCCTGCAGATGCCCGAATCCGCAGGTCGCTTTGCCGAAGCCGATGCCGAGCTGGCCCGCCTGGTGGCGCGCGAAGCCCATGAGGAAGCGCAGCGTCAGGAAGCTCTGGCGGCCGCCCAGCACAAAGCCGAGACGACCGAGGCTGCGCATGCTGTGCAAGAGGTGAACGCTCAGGGCACGGATGCAGCCATTGCTGCAGTGACCGAGCAGGCCGCGCAGGCTGTGGAGCCCGTGTTGACGGACGCTCCTCTGGCCGCCTCGATTCCTCCCGCCCCGTCAGTGGAGCGACGCGGCCATCTGGATGCGCTGATCGATGCGATTGCTCCGATCACTGTGGCCCAGATTGTTCCTGGTGAAGTGGCCTTGCAGGCCCAGCCCAGTACCCGCCGTGCCGGCAACAAGCCCTTTGCCATTGAAGGCATGAACCAGGACAGCAAGCAGTGGGAGCCGTTGCAGACCGGCCAGCGCTATCTGGGCTTTCAGGCCGGTGTCCAGCTGGCCAACCGTACCGGTGCACTCAACGAGATCGAGTTTTCGGAGTTCGTCACCAAGGTGCAGCGCTTCGCCGATGCGCTGGGCGCCATGGCCGACGTGCCCAATATGCTCAACGAGGTCTCGCGTGCACGCGAGCTCGATCAGTTCGCCAGCGAGCACGATGCGCAGCTGAGCTTTATGCTGCGTGCGCGTCAGGCGTCCTGGAGTGCTGGTTATGTCCAGCAAAATGCCCAGCGCCTGGGCTTTGTCATCACGCCCATGCCGGGCCGCATGGTGCTTGCCTCCCCCATCCAGGGCCTGCCTCCGGTGCTGGTGTTGAACTACGACCCCCAGGCCGCCATGGGCGATGATCTGGATCAGTCCGTCGTGCGCGAATTCCTGCTCAGCCTGGACGTGGCCCAGGTGCCGCGCGGGCAGCAGCCGTTTGCGCGCCTGCGTCAGGTGGCGGAGCAACTGTGCCAGACCATGGACGGCGTGCTCTGCGACCAGAACGGCTATCTGCTGCCGGTCTCGGCACTGGACCCGATTCAGCATGACCTGGAGCTGCTCTACGACAAGCTCGACAGCGCAGAGCTGTCGGCCGGCTCACTTCTTGCCAGAAGGCTTTTCAGCTAAAACAAACAGGCCAACAATGTTGGCCTTTTTTATCCCGGACTTTGAATTTCCAGCGGGCAGAGCATGACCGAGAATTTAGATCTTTTTTCCGCTGAACCCCAGGGCCAGAAGCCATCGACAGCTATCAATGCAGGCGTGCCCGAAAGCGTGACGAGCAAGGTGGCGGCATTGCGCGCCCAACTCCATCAATGGGCACATGAGTACTATGTACTCGATACGCCCACGGTTCCCGACGGGGAATATGACCGCGTCTATCAGCAACTCGAAGCGCTGGAGGGGGCTTACCCCGCACTCGTTACGCCGGACTCTCCCACGCAGCGCGTGATCGGTGCGGTGCTGGACGGTTTGACTCCGGTTCGCCATGCCGTGCCCATGCTGAGCATCCAGACAGAGACCGATAACGAGGCCACGGGTGCCATTGCCTTCGACCAGCGTGTGCGCAAGGAGCTGGGGCTGGATGAGTCCGCTGCAGCCATCGAATATGTGGCCGAGCCCAAGTTCGACGGCCTGGCCATGAATCTGCGTTATGAAAACGGTCGCCTGGTGCAGGCCACCACGCGTGGCGATGGCGAGGTGGGGGAAGACGTCACGCACAATATCCGTACCATTCGCCAGATTCCACTGACCCTGTCCGCAGGCCGCGATGTCCCCCCCGTGGTGGAGGTGCGAGGCGAGGTGCATATGGCTAAGGCCGATCTGGACAAGCTCAACGCGCGCCAGCAGGCCGCAGGTGCCAAGACCTTTGCCAATCCGCGCAATGCGGCGGCCGGATCGGTCCGTCAGCTCGACTCGAATATCGCGGCCCAGCGTCCGCTGTCGTTCTTCGCCTATGGTCTGGGCGAGATCACGCCGCCGGAGCAGGGCGGGCCGGACTTCGGCACGCATTACGCCATGCTGCAGACTTTGAAATCCTGGGGCTTTCCGGTTGCACCGCAAGTCAGTATTGCGCTGGGCGCTTCTGAACTGGTAGCGTTTCACGAACGCATCGGTGCCGAGCGCGCCAATCTGCCCTATGAAATCGACGGCGTGGTCTACAAGGTCAACAGCCTGGCTCTGCAGCGTCAGCTGGGGTTCAAGTCGCGCGAGCCGCGCTGGGCCGTGGCGCACAAATACCCGGCGCAGGAGATGCCTACGCTCATGGAAGCCATCGATGTGCAGGTGGGGCGCACGGGCAAGCTGACGCCCGTGGCCCGCCTGGCTCCTGTGCAGGTGGGCGGTGTGGTGGTGACCAATGCCACGCTGTCCAATCTGTTCGACATCCGCAAGAAGGGTGTGCGCGTGGGCGATCAGGTCATAGTGCGCCGTGCGGGCGATGTGATCCCCGAGGTGGTGGGACGGGTGCCGGGCGAGCGGCCTGCTTATGTGCCCAACTTCCGCATGCCCAAGACCTGTCCCATCTGCGGCAGCGAGGTAGTGCGTGAAAAAGGCGAGGCCAACCACCGCTGCACGGGCGGCCTGTTCTGTGGCGCACAGCGCAAGGAAGCAATCTTGCACTTTGCTCACCGCCGAGCCATGGACATCGAAGGTCTGGGCGACAAGCTGGTCGATCAGCTCGTGGATGCCCAGGTGGTGCGCGTGCTGCCTGACCTTTACAGGCTGGGCCTGAGCTCGCTGGCGGCGCTGGATCGCATGGCCGAGAAATCCGCCCAGAACGTGCTGGCAGCCCTTGAAAAATCCAAGAGCACCACGCTGCAGCGCTTTCTGTTTGGCTTGGGCATTCGCAATGTGGGCGAATCCACGGCCAGGGATCTGGCCAAGCATTTCGGCAAGCTCGACGCCATCATGGACGCCAGCGTGGAGGAGTTGCTGCAAGTCAAGGATGTCGGGCCGGTGGTGGCCGACAGCATTCACACCTTTTTTGCCCAGCCCCATAACCGCGAGGTGGTGGACCAGCTGCGCGCCTGCGGTGTGCATTGGGAGGAAGGCGAGCCAGCCGAGAAGGCGCCTCAGATTCTGGCCGGCCTGACCGTGGTGCTGACCGGCACCTTGCCCACGTTGGGCCGCGACGCCGCCAAGGATATGCTGGAGGCGGCGGGTGCCAAGGTCTCGGGTTCGGTCAGCAAAAAGACCAGCTATGTGGTCGCAGGGGCCGAGGCGGGCAGCAAGCTGGCCAAGGCCGAGGAGCTGGGCGTGCCCGTGCTGGACGAAGCTGGCATGCTGGCTCTGCTAAGGGGCGAGCAGCCCGGTTGAGTCGACTGTAGAAGCAGCAAGGGGGCTACATGAACAAATTGCGACGCAAACCCGTGGTGGGCCTGGCCCTGGGCAGTGGCTCTGCAAGAGGCTGGGCGCATTTTGGCGTGCTGCGCGCGCTGCGCGAGGCCGGTGTCAGCCCCGACATCATCTGCGGCACCTCCATTGGCTCATTGGTCGGTGCAACCTATGCCGCCGGCGAAATGGATGCCTTCGAGAGCTGGGTGCTGGGCCTGGGCAAGCGAAAGGTCTTCGGCTTCATGGACTTCAATCTGGGCGGTGGATTGCTCAAGGGCGAGAAGATCATCGAGTTCTGGCGCGAGAATTTCGTCCAGGAAACCGTGGAGCAACTGGGCACGCCGTTCGGCTGTGTGGCCACCGATCTGCAGACAGGTGCCGAGGTCTGGCTGCGCAAGGGCTCGATTGCCGAAGCCGTGCGCGCGTCCATCGCCTTGCCCGGCCTGTTCACTCCGGTGATGCGGGAAGGGCGGCTGCTGGTCGATGGCGGTCTGGTCAACCCGGTGCCGGTGTCGCTGGCGCGCGCCATGGGTGCGGACATCGTCATCGCCGTCGATTTGAATGCCGACATCATGCGCAGGCATATGAAGCCCGTTGACATGAGCGAGAGCGAGATCAACCTGCATTCCCGCGAGCTCAGGGTCTCGCAGCTGCATCTGGATGAGGAAGAGCCTCCGGTGCCGCTGGGCCAGATTCCTGAAGCGCTGGCGGCGAATGGCTCACCGCTCGGTTGGGCGGGCGCATGGATGCGCAGTATGACGAGCGTGAAGACATTGTCCTCATCCGTCATGCGCAGGGGGCGCAAGGGGGAGGGAGATGCCGAGGACGGTGCTTCTGTGCCTGTACCCTCGCTGGTCAATGTGGTCATGGCCAGTGTCAACATCATGCAGATGCGCATCACCCGCAGCCGCATGGCGGGTGACCCGGCCGAGGTGCTGATTGCTCCGCGCCTCTCGCATGTCGGGCTGATGGACTTCTACCGGGGGCGCGAGTCCATCGATGAAGGCTATGCCGCAACCCAGCTGGCGTTGCCTGCGCTCAAGGACTGGGGTCTTTAGCCCGGAGTGCGCACGGCTCTGGAGTGCCGAGGACGCAGCCTGCTCAGCTGCGGATATAGGTCCAGCCACCTTGCTGCATGCGGGCGATGGCTTCGACGGCGCCCATGGGCAGCACCTGAATATTGTCCGGTGCGCTGATGCCGGCGTTCCTGAGCGTGTTGGGGCACAGCAGCACATGTGCCAGAGCAGGACCCATGTCGTCCGGCTGGTCCAGCACGGCTTGCACGGCCTGGGCATTGACGACAATCCAGACTTCCAACTCGGGGTTGGCGGCTTTCAGGTTCTTGAAGTTGCCGCGTGCGCGGACCAGTGCTTGCGTGCTGGGTGCGTGCAGCACGATGCGGGTGCTGGGGCGCAGGGCGGGCAGCAGGGTGTTCCAGTCAGGTCGGCTCATGGTGTTGGGGCAGATTTGCTAGCGCGATGATAGCCGCTTGCAAATTCTGTGCAGGGGCTATGCGGTGACTTGAATCCTAATGTGCTGGCGACTTGGCGGGAGCTTTGTCCATCAACTCGTCCAGCAGCCCGGGCGGCATGCCGGTGCGGATCTGCACCAGCCCCTGGGCATTCTTCCAGATCGTCGCGGGTGTGGCACGCAGGCCTGCATTGCTCATCAGCGCGGCGTTGTTGGCTAGTGCATCGCGGGCCGACAGGGGGATGCGCTGCAGCGGTGCAATACCCAGGACATCGGGATTCTTGCCATGAGCGTCGGCATAGGCCATGGCATGGCTGGCAAGAGCCTGCTCGGGTGCCTTGGAGGCCAGAATGGCGGCGGCCTTGCCTTCGCTGCTGGGGCGCAGCATGCCCACCAGAATATGGCGCAACTGCAACTGGCCAGCTTGCACCAGTGGTCTGGCATCGCGCCAGAGCTGGTTGCAATAAGGGCAGTTGGGATCGGTGAACACATAGGCGATGCGGGCGGCATCGGGCTTGCCGTCGCCAATCCAGTGTGTACGCTCCAGATCGATCCAGAACTCCTGGCCCATGGGCTTTTGCACGGCGTTGTGCAAAGCTTTGGCGTTGACATCCTTGCCCTGGGCATCGATGACGGTGCCAATCACCCAGTGCTTGCCGTCAGGCATGCGGTAGATGGGGATGGGCTGCTGGTCGCGGTAGGCGGCCCAGGCCTTGAGGCCGCCGGAGCTTTGCATGGGGCCCACGATCTGCAGGCCTTGTTCGGCGAGAAACTGCGCTGAGGGCAGGTCGCTGCTTGCCGCACCGCTTGCTGCAGCGCCGCTGGCGGCAATCACGTCGCGGGTATAGGCCACGGCCACCACGGTGGCTGCGGCTGCAGCGAAGATGGGGAGAATCAGCGCCATCCATTGGCGTGACAGGGGCTGTAAACGTGGCACGATAAACCTTTGTCCATCTTGAGTCATGGGGCCTGTGTTGGAGGCGCAATGATGCGCAACTGCTCGCTCAGGCTTGCGCGGGAGAGCTCCCCCGTACGCGTGGACCGCAGGCGTCCGTTCGCGTCATAGAAATAGGTCGATGGCAGGGCGCGCTGCTGCCAGTGCTGACCGGCGAGCTGCTCTGGGTCCAGGAGCACCTGGGCTGGGGGGAGAGGCATGGACTGCAAATAGCGCAGCACTGCAGCGGCGTCTTCACCCTGGTTGATCCAGATGAAACGCACACCTGGATGGTCTTTTTGCGCTTGGGCCAGTACCGGCATCTCGCGCTTGCAGGGCGGGCACCAACTGGCCCAGAGGTTGATGACCAGCGGTTGACCGCCGTAGCTGCGCAGATTCGTGGGCTGAGCGGCAGCGCTGACCAGCGTCAGAGAGGGGAGTGAAGACTCTGAAGGCTCAACCCAATTTCGCAATGTGTAAGCTGCCATCAGGATGAATGCACCCACACCCAGGGACTGCAGCACGCCACGTTTCAGGAGTGCATGGCTGCGGCAGCTCCAGGCTGCCCAGAGAACCGCCACCAGCAGTCCGGCCCAAAGGTTCCAGCCACCGTCGCGAATATCCAGAATCTGCAGCACGCTGGCGGGAGATGCGCTCACGGGCCCCCAGTACTCGGGCCACCATTGCACGACGTAGGCCGTGCGCGCCGCTACCAGTCCGGCAAGCGTGGCGTGAAGCAGCACAGTCTCTACAGGCTGATTGCTTTGCCGCTGCCTGAGCCGCGCCCACCACTGGCTGGCAAACAATGCCAGAAATGCGGCAAGAGCCATGGTAGGCAGAGCGAGAGGGCCTATCCGCACACTGGCGGGCAAGGCCAGTGCCTGCAACAAGCCGGGTTGAGCTGCTTCGGTATTGCCTTCGCCAAGGGCTGGAGTCGGGGCATCCGCATTCCCGTCCATGCCTGCTTGAGCGGCGCTGATGCTCTGCTGCTGTACCGGGTAGCAGATGCCTATCTCGGCACAGCCCTGCCATTGCAGCTCCAGCGGCCATTGCGCCGGCCGTTCAGGCAGCGCGGCCTGAATGCGCAACTCCTGGTGAAAGACCTGCACACGGCCAAAGAAGGCATCGCTCAGGGTCCGACCTTCAGGGATCTGCAGTGGTATTGGCTGACCCTGAGCATCGAGCAGGCGCAACTGGTCGCGGTAGAGATAGTGACCAGGAGCAATATTCCAGCGCAGCTCCAGCAGGCGGCGGCCATCAGCCTCTGTTTGGATGGCGCTTTGCTCGGTGTGGACCAGCTCGAAAGCCTGTTCGGCAGTCAGAACTTCGGGTTGCGCAGCGGGCTTGTCGGCACTCAGGCCGGGCAGGGTCAGCGGCTGTGCCCAGGCAGTCATTCCCGTCAGCAGGACTGAAAGCAGAGCTAGGGCTGCGGCAGAGCGAAGAGACATGAAGGGTGGTGGCTGAGTGTCTTGGATGAGGCAGCCCCGCATCTTGGGCGCAAGGGATTAAGCAGGGGTTAACGCTGCGAAAAGACAAATCTGCGATGCTCGACCGCTTCGGATAAACAAGGTGCGTAACGGGTACTCACATCTCCGGATGTGATGGTGAGGGTGGCGGTTGCGCAGTGAAAAAATGCATGTGCTGTTAGTGGAAGATAACGCTTTGGTCGCCAGCGGGGTGAAGGCGGGCCTGCAGCTACAGGGCTTTGGCGTGGACGTGGTGGGTTGCGCCAGCCAGGCTGATGCGGCACTCAAATCCTCCCACTTCGATGTATGTGTGCTGGATCTGGGTCTGCCCGATGAGGACGGTCTGCATCTGCTGGCGCGGTGGCGCCGTCAGGGGCTGGAGCTGCCGGTGCTGGTGCTGACCGCACGTGATGCAGTGGACCAGCGCATCGAAGGCTTGCAGACCGGAGCTGACGACTATCTGGTCAAGCCCTTCGATCTGCACGAGCTGGCGGCGCGGCTGCATGCGCTGCTGCGACGGGCGGCGGGGCGTACCGTGGACTGGATTGTGCTGGGCGATGTCAAAGTGGATCTGGCCGCTGGCCAGGCCATACGGGAGGGCAGCATCGTGGACCTGTCGCGTCGTGAATGGGCGTTGCTGCGCGCGCTGCTGCAGTCGCCCGGGCGAGTGCTGAGCCTGGAGCAACTGCGCGACAGCCTCTATGGCTACAGCCTTGATGTGGAAAGCAACGCGGTCAATGTGCATGTGCACCATCTGCGTCGCAAGCTGGGCTCGGACATGGTGGAGACCGTGCGTGGTGTGGGCTTCAGATTAGGGCGCGTGCAGGGAGGCAGTTGCTGATGCGCAGCCTGCGGGTCCGTTTGCTGGTCTGGCTGTGTCTGGCGCTGTGCACTCTATGGGGCGGTGTGGCGGCATGGATGTTTGCCGACATGAGGCATGAGCTGCGTTCCGTGCTCGACGACCGGCTGATTGCATCGGCCCGCATGGTGGCGGGCATTGTTCACCAGTTCAAGCCGCACAACACCAGTCCCGAGGACTGGGGTCCCATGCTCAATGTGGTGGCACGTGATGGTGTGGCTTGCGAGGTCAGCATGATTCGCAGCGAAGTGCATACCGCACCTACACATGATGCTATGGATGCAGATGCTGTGTCGGACGAGGCGAGCGGCAAGGCGGCTCGCCCAGCCCTGATTCCGGCATCTCCGCTGGATGCACCGCGCGCCAAAACTGCAAAGACCGGCCGCGCCGAGGACTCCGCAGATACGGCCTCCGAGCAGGCGGCCGAGCCTACCGATTCTCAGGTGCTGGCTCGCACTGCGGGTGCGCCCAGCTTCCAGGGGCCGCTGCCGCTGGGCTTCTCGAGCATCACCAAAGGCGGCAAGCCCTGGCGTACCTATGTGCTTGAGGAGCATGGCGTGCGCATTGCCACGGCCGACCGCATCGATGTGCGCGAGGGGCTGATACATGGTTTCGCCTACACCATCATCCTGCCCTTTGTGCTGGCGCTGCTGGCCAGCATGGTGTTGATGTGGTGGGGGGTGACACGCGGCCTGCGCCCCCTTGAGTCGCTGCGCCAGGAGTTGAGCGAGCGTCCGCCCGGAGACGATTCGCCCGTGGCGCAAGGCAGGCAGGTCAAGGAGCTGGCGCCACTGGTGCAGACCATCAATCACCTGCTGCAGCGCGTGCACAAAGCCATTGAGCGCGAACGTCGCTGGAGCGACGATGCCGCCCATGAGCTGCGCACTCCGCTGACTGCCGTCAAAACCCATGTACAGGTGGCGCAGATGGCGGTGGCCAATGCGGGGTCTCAGATGGTCGCTTTGAGGGATCAGCCCGGCACTGGCAAAGAGGATGCTGTGCCCAGGCCGATTTCGGAGACCGCACAGTGGCAGATGACCCGGCAGGCGCTGGAGCAAGCGGGGGAGGGCGTGGAGCATTTGCAGCACACGCTGGAGCAATTGCTGCTCTTGGCCCGGCTGGATTGTCAGCCGGTGGGCGAAGGTGCAGGAGGCTCTCGTGCCATGGCCTGCGGTAGCGAGCCCGCCTGTGCGTGGGAGGCTCTGGAAAAAGCCTGGGGATTGGCCGCCACGGCCATTCCTTCAGGCTCGCTGCGCTTGCGCTGGTTGCCTCGGCAAGCCCTGAATGACGCCAGGCTGCAGGACTTGCGTGTGGCCGTGCCTCAGCCCCTGCTGGTGTCGGCATTGCGCAATCTGATGGAAAACGCCTTGCGCTATGGGCAGCAGGCAAGTGGCGAGCCGGACGACTCTGCGGTGCTGCTCGGCCTGCGCCACATTCCGCAGCTGGCGCAGGTCGGCGGCGACAAGCCACAGACGATGCCTGTCAATCCTGCCGGTTATGTGGAGTTCACAGTGATTGACCATGGGCCCGGGCTGAGTAGCGAGGACTGTGCCGTGGCGACCCAGCGCTTCTGGCGCAAGCAGCATCAGGCCCATGGCAGCGGTCTGGGGCTGGCGATAGTGCAGCGCATTGCACAGTGCAGCGACGGTGAGCTGGAGCTGCTGCCCTTGGCCCAGTGGCAGCAGCATAAGGGCTATGCATTCGAGCAGGTGCACAACGGCCTGGCGCCAGAAGCGGCGACAGGGCTGGTGGTGCGTTTATGCCTGCCGGTGAAATCCTGTGCTGCGCCGCCTGATTACTGATTAGTCAGATTGGGGGGCCAATTGTTTGCAGCATTAATTGGCTCTTAATCTTCTATAAGTATCTTCGGGCAATGTGCTTGCTGTCATTGGGCTGCTTTGGCTCGTGACATTCCAGGTCAGACGTCGGCGTTCAGCACACGCCTGATGTGCGGCAGATCTGAGCCGCTTAAACCTCCATTCCCAAGATGAATCGCTTGAACACAAAGACTCTGCCCCGGTCGTGGGTGGCTGTCGGCATTTCCATGCTGATGGCGACCAGCGCCTGGGCGCAAGAACCTGCTGCCGCCAAGGCTGCATTGAACGGCAATGTCGCTTCCGGTGCAAAGATCGCTCAGTCCGGCTCGGCCGGCGGTGCGGCTGCCTGCGTCACCTGCCATGGTGCCAAGGGCGAGGGCCAGCCTGGCTTCCCCGCACTGGCGGGTCAGCACGCCGGTTACCTGGAGCGTCAGCTGAACCAGCTGGCGGCCGGTGCCCGTCAGTCCGCTGTCATGGCTCCCATGGCCAAGGCCTTGAGCGAGCAGGAACGCGCCGATGTGGCCGTCTATTACGCCAGCCTGCAACTGCCTATCAAGAGCGTGCGTGGTGCCTTGCCCGGCAAGAGCGACGATAGCGGTGCCTGGTTGGTCGAGCGTGGTCGCTGGGCCGACGGCATTCCTGCCTGTGCGCAGTGCCATGGCCCCGGTGGCGTGGGCGTGGGCAAGGACTTTCCGGCTATCGGCCATCTATCTGCCGACTATATGCAAAGTCAGATCGATGCCTGGAACAAGGGGCAGCGCGAGGCCGGCCCACTGGGTCTGATGGGGGCTGTGGCCAAGAAGCTCACGGCTGATGACGTCAAGGCCGTTGCTGCGTACTACCAGCGCCTGCACAACCCCGCTGCTGCCGCAGCAACCGCCAAGCCTTAAGAGTTCGGGAGTTGACAATGTCGGACAAACAACAAACTGCTTCCAAAAGCTCCAATCTCGCTGAATACGCGGTGGTGGCCTGCCTGTTCGCCGGTCTGGGCGGCGCGCTCTGGTATGGCATGAGCATCAGCAGCCCCAAGAAGGCTGAAGAACCAGCCAAGGTGGCCGCGCCTGCTGCAGACGCCAAGGCCGTGACAGTGGCAGCCAAGCCCGGTGAATTCACACCTCCCGGCGTCAGCGACTATCCGGAAGGCCCCATGGGCGAGTGGGTGCGCCGTGGCGAAGCGATCTTCACACGCACGCCGGTCAATGCCGTAGGCTTCTCGGGCAACCCGCTGAGCTGCACCAATTGCCACCTCGACGCAGGTCGTTTGAAGGGCGCAGCCCCCATGTGGGGGGCCTACCCCATGTACCCGGCCTATCGCAAGAAGACCGACCATGTGGACACCTTTGCCGAGCGCGTGCGCGGCTGCTTCATGTACTCCATGAACGGCAAGGCACCGGACGACGGTCATGACGTTCTGGTGGCACTGGAGTCCTATGCCTACTGGATGGCACAGAAGGCTCCCACGGGCGAGAAGCTGCCCGGTGCAGGTTTCAAGAAGGCGGGCAAGCCCGAAGAGACTCCCACCTATGAAGCCGGTGCCAAGGTTTATGAAGCCAAGTGCGCGCTATGCCACGCTGCAGACGGCAAGGGCCAGTTTGTCGGCGATGTGGCCGTGTTCCCGCCGCTGTGGGGCAAGGACTCCTATAACTGGGGGGCCGGCATGCATGACATCGACAAGGCGGCCAACTTCATCAAGAACAACATGCCCTACGGCAATGCAACGCTGAGCGATCAGGAAGCCTGGGATGTGGCGACCTTCATCAACAGCCAGGAGCGTGGCCAGGATCCGCGCTTCAACGGCAATCTGCAGGCCACGGCCGAAAAGCACCATGGAAAGTACTCCATGTACGGCAAGGAAGTGAACGGCAAGCTGCTCAAGGGTCTGTAAATGGACGCTTGATTAGGTCTGCCGGATGCAGGCTCAAGGCCAGCCCTGTAGCCGGGGCCGGCCTTTTTTGGTGATCGGGGTGATCAGAGTGGGTGTCCGGCCAAGCCGCCGTTGAGCCGTCGGCGGTACGTTGCGTCCTGGTCACGGAGCCCGGGGTTTGGCTGGGCTGCACAAGATCCATTCAATCCGCACTCAAACCTAGACTCGGAAAGCACGGGAAGATCACTTTCCGACAGGCGTAGAAAAGCCCGGCGAGCCGGGCTTTTGCAATGGCAGGGCTTGAAAGATCAGGCCATGAACAGGTAGTGATCCACGAGCAGGGCGAGAAACAGCAGGCTCAGGTGAAGCAGTGAAAAACGGAAGGTGCGGCGCGACAGCTCGTCCGAGTAATTGCGGTACAGGGCCACGGCATAGGCGATGAAGCCTGCACCCAGAACGACAGCCGCGAACAGATACAGCCAGCTGCTCATGCCGTACATGAAGGGCAGCAGACCGGCCGCAAACAGCACAACGGTGTAGAGCAGAATCTGCAGGCGCGTGTATTCGCTGCCATGGGTCACGGGCAGCATGGGCAGGCCGGATTGGCGGTAGTCCTCCACGCGGTACAGGGCCAGTGCCCAGAAGTGGGGCGGAGTCCAGAGGAAGATGATGAGGAACAGAATCAGCGCCTCGGGGCCGACATTGCCCGTCATGGCGGCCCAGCCCAGCACGGGTGGCATGGCGCCTGAAGCTCCGCCGATCACGATGTTCTGTGGCGTGGCGGGCTTGAGAACCACGGTGTAGATCACCGCATAGCCGACAAAGGTGGCCAGTGTCAGCCACATCGTCAGCGCATTGGTCCAGACCAGCAAGATCGTGGCGCCAATCATGCAGAGAATGGCCGAGAAGGCCAGTGCCTGCTGACTGGAGAGCTCGCCGCGCGCCGTGGGGCGCCATGATGTGCGCTTCATCTTGGCATCGATATGACGCTCCACCAGGCAGTTGAAGGCCGCAGCGGCAGCCGCCACCAGCCAGATGCCGACGCAGGCGACGCCCATATGGATCCACTGATTGGCCGTGGGCCAGCCGGGTACGGCCAGCACCATGCCGATCAGGGCGCAGAACACGATGAGCTGCACCACGCGCGGCTTGGTCAGCGCGTAGAACTGGCTGATTCGCGAGGTGTTGTTCAACAAGGCTTCACTTTGACTCATGCAATCACTCTTTTGCGCTATGCCTCAGGCAGGGCGGTGCGCCATTTCAGGGTCGGGGGCGGTGACGGCATGGTTACGCGTCACGGCCAGGCTCCAGACCACAATCGTTACCAGGGCCGCAGCTCCACCGGTGTGGAGCACGGCCGCCACCAGGGGCCAGTCCAACACCACATTGGACAGACCCGTCAGAACTTGCAGCACCGCAAAAAATCCCAGCAGCCGGCGCTGCCTGGCCAGTGCAGGGGCATGACGCAATGCCCACCACAGGCTGGCCAGTGCCAGAACCACCACATAGGCTGCCAGCCTGTGGGTGTAGTGGATCGCGGTCAGCGCTTCGAAGCTGATGTGGCTGCCGTCCTTGAGCATGCCCAGCGGGCGCCAGATCTGCAGCGCTTCGGCGAAATTCATGGCCGGCCACCAACTGCCCTGACAGCCGGGGAAGCTCGTGCAGGCCAGCACGGCGTAATTGGTGCTGACCCAGCCGCCCAGGCTGACCTGGACGATGAGCAGCGCCAGACACAGCCATAGCGCGATGCGCAAGCGTCCGGCAATCGGGGCCGCAGAGCGACCGGCCTGCTGCTGGCTCAGTCCCGATGCAGGAATGGCCAGCAAGGCCAGCAAGCCGGTACCGCCCAGCAGATGCAGGGTGACGATGGCCGGAAACAGCTTCATGGTGACCGTCAAGGCGCCGAAAGCGCCCTGTATGCAGACCCATACCAGAGCCAGAGTCGGCCACCAGGGGTTGGCCGCGCCGCTGAAAGACGCGTGCTGACCCTTGCGTCTGGCGGCCCGCGCCTGCTTCCAGCTCATGACCGTCATGGCAATGATGAGCACGCCGACCGTGGTCGCCAGATAGCGGTGAATCATTTCCACCCAGGCCTTGCCATGGGTGACAGGGCCGGTCGGCATGGCGGCTTGCGCCTCGGAGATCTGGGCATGTGCAGCGATAGGGCTGGCCGTGCCATAGCAGCCAGGCCAATCAGGGCAGCCCAGGCCCGAGTCCGTCAGCCGTGTGAAGGCGCCGAACAAGACCAGATCGAAGGTCAGGAACAGCGTCAGCACGCAAAGGGCCTGCAGACGTTTGCCGGGGCCGGTGCCGCGACTGCGCCACCAGACCCAGCATAAAGGTCCCAGGGCCAGCGCCAGGCCAAAAGCCATCAACTCCAGTGCAGGAGCCAGGTCATATAGCTGTTGCTCTGTCATGCCATTGCTCCGTGGGCCATCTTCCATCCCCCAGCGGCCTGCACTTCAGACAGGGCAGGGCAGTCAGCGGGCAGGAAAAAATCGCAGAAGCAAAGCGGCATGATTCGGCAGGGGCGGTCAGTACTTGGCCAGTATTTACAGAAATTATTGAAGATCTTGGTCAAGCGCAAAACGAGAGCAACCTGCTTGCCCGTAGCGAGACTTGCGTGCTCCAGGACCAGGACTTTGCTCGACGCTTGGAGCAGCAGTTGAATGCAGGCTCTTTGATCCCGCACAATTTTACCCATGTGATTTGAGGCTAGGCAGTCGTGACCGGAGTGTCCCTAACAACGAGGAAGAAAGGCTGGTCCTCAAAACCCTACTTTCGGGGAAACTCCGAGGCAAAAAATTGCCAAAATGCTCCGATTTTGAACGGAGGCTACACAGCCTTGATGTACGATAGCCCAAGCTCGCAGCCTGGAACTGTGAGTGTGTCGAAGACAGCTGCAGTCGTGGCTTCGTCGCAGACGCGGGTGTCGTTCAATGGTAGGACTCTTGCTTCCCAAGCAAATAACGTGGGTTCGATTCCCATCACCCGCTCCACTCCAGCCTTCCAGGGATTTCCACTAACGTCCGTGGAGCACTGCAAGTCATTGAAAACAAACTGTTTTTCTTCTGACTCAATCCAGTGACTCCACCGAAATCCAAGCCAAGCCAAGCCAAGCCAAGACTTTTTAGTCCATTATTTAGTCCATCTTTAGGACTGCGCGACTTTCGGATTGTTGCAGGGAGAGCGGATTGATCGTGATCAGCATCTGGTTCCTGACCCAGGTTCAGGAACTGGAACATGGCACTGTCCGATCTCGCCGTCCGCAAAGCCAAAGCCACCGGCAAGGCATACACCCTTTCCGATTTGGATGGACTCTCACTGGCTGTAGCCCCTGGCGGGGGCAAATCCTGGCATTTCCGCTATCAGTGGTTCGGCAGGCAAAGGCGGATGTCGCTGGGGTGCTACCCAGAGGTCTCTCTGCGAGACGCCCGGATCCTTCGGGATGAAGCCCGCGCCCTGTTGGCCAAGAGCACCAACCCTCACGCTCATCGCAAGCACAAGCGTGCCACTGCCTGACTGACCAACTTCAAGGCGGTCTTCCTAAAATGGCTCGTCCACCGGGGCCTGTCCTGCGACGAGGGGCGCCAGACCAGCCAGTCCCTGATCCCGCGCATCTTCGCCAACGACGTGCTACCCCTCCAGGGAAAGCGGTCCATCTACGAAATCAGGCGTGTGGACCGGCTTGAGGTCATCGGCAACATCGAGCGACGCAAGGCGCTTTCGGTCGCCGAGAAAGTCCGGACTTGGTTCAACCAGATGTTCCGCTATTCCCTGGTGGTCGTACCCGGCCTTGAGCAGAATCCTGCCTCTGACTTGGATGTGGTGGCCCAGCCACTGCCGCCAGTCAACCGCAACCCGTTCCTGCGCATGGCCGAACTGCCGAAGTACCTGCAGCGCGTACGCAGGTACCGTCGCCGGCTGCAAACGCATTGGGACTGCGGTTGCTGATGCTGACCGGCGTGCGCACCGGTGAGCTGCGCCAAGCCACCCCCGACCAGTTCAGCCTGGACCAGGGCCAGCGGTTCATGCCATCGACACCCTGTGACAGCAGATGCGCGCGCAGTTTGTCGGCCACAGTCTTGCTTACAAGCCACAGTGCATCTTGAGTCAGCCATGCGTCGGCCGGCCCTGCCGATTGGGCGGTGCGTGATGCCTCCATAAATGGAACGTCACCCGGCAAGCCGGAAGGCATCTGCCATGCGGTCCTGCTCCCACGCTGATAGGCCTAGGCCCTGAGCCAGGGCTCGCCATTGACCGACGATGTCTCGAAAATCCTCAATGATCTCGTTTGCCTCATGAAGGTTCAGCCGGAAGTAACCGGCAACCTCCCGAGCCAATTCAAGATCGAGAGCGTTATCCGCTTCGGTAATGTTGAGCTTGAGGCCGTCTGCATGAGAGACGGGGTTCATGTCGTAGGCTTGTGAAAGCTTCCAACCAGCGCCCGGCACCAGGATGAAGCCATGGTTGCGAAGGTGGTCGTCAGTGTTGGAGACCAGGATGTTGAAGACGATTCGCGACCATAGTTCGCGCAGATCCTCATTGGGCTGCGAGCCCTGATTCATCAGTACCTCCGCGAGCTCCAGGTAGCTCACCCCTGTCGAGGCATCGTCGCCATCGCTGTGTCCAGTCATGGTCATCGCCGAGGCAAAATGTAGCCGGCGCCCCGCATCGGTACGATCAAAGCGGCGCACCATGAAACAGTGGTAGTCGCTGGCAAACTTCCGAGCTTGCGCCGGAGCGACGTTGAGGCCGCAGCCGTTGGCCAAGGCATTGACCACCATCTCCCATCCACCGACATCGTAGGTATCCCGCGTGCTTGGGAACTTGGCGATGTAAAGATGCCCCGCATCGTCCGCAACGCTCGCCTTGGGCCTGGCACCGCCGAGCGAGCCCCCTGGCGCGATGAGCATGCGCAACCAGTCCTGGCCCTGGGCAGCGACGTTGTCGGGGTCCAGCTCAAGCGCGCGACTGGCCTGCTCCAGGGCGCGAATTTCAGTAAAAGGCGGGGCCGCGACGTTGACTCGGTCATCGAGAAAGTCTCCAGCATCCTCGAGGCGGTACCGCAGCGCGCCCACTCGATAGAGGTCATGCACCCCGAGCAGGAAATCCGATTCGTAGAGACGAGCTCCCGCAGGCACCAAGCCTGCCCGCTTGTCACGCTCGAATCTTCGCCCCATCAGGAGGCGCCCCCAACAGTCAGGGCTGGAGTCATCGAAAACCCCGAATTTTTCCCTGGGTGGGGCGGGGTACTGCGGACCGCCAAAGGGCTGAATGCTCGGGTCCAACTGCAGCCCGGCCAGGAGAGGATCGGCGAGCGCGGCATCGTCGTATTCGAACTCGAATCGCTCAGTCGCTCTGGTCCTACGGCTGTGCAAGAAGCCAAGTCGTCGGGGGCTCGGCAGTCCATCCCAGTCCGCATATACAGCGATCATGCTCATGACGGTGCGTTCCCTTTACGCTTCGGCTTCCGAAGCAAAGAGGCCAAACTGTGCGTGCTCGCGGCGTCGATGAACGCCCCCGTTTCCCCTTCGACTTTCTTCCACGTGCCTTCAGCCACCGGCTTGTCGCCATTCGCTTCCACTCTCTTTGCCTGAGCTGGAGAGGAACTGAGCGGCGCACGGGCTATCGGCTCCGGACCGCGAACGGTCTTCGAGGCAGCCCCTTGGCGGTTACGTACAACGTCATTCCTTATCAAGCGAGCGTCCTGGAGCTGTCGGCCAAGGTCATCCGCAACTGCAAGTTTCGCTAGGTCGCCGGCCAATCCAAGAACTTGCATGACAGACAGGTACGCACCAATCGTGACGCCGGATCCGCCACTCTCCAGCGAACGCAGAGTCATGGGAGACATCCCCGCGCGTTCGGCGACTTGTTTGGCGGTCAACTTTCGGCGCAGACGCGCAAGCCTGAGCCGCTCACCGAATTCGATGAGAAGCTTGTTTGTCGCCGGCAAGAGTGGGGCTGTCTTCTTGGCCATAGCTAATATTCCATCTCTTTTAACCAAAAACAGCCAAAATAATAGCACTTTTAAGGCTGGGAACCAACGTGAGATGCTGCTGGATCACCTCCCAGCAAGGCTTTGAGTGATAATATTTCATGCTTTCTATGAAAAAATAGCCACAATATTTACACTTTAGATCGCGAGCAAAATCGGCCTCCGTTAGAGTTTTTGAGCAGATTTCTGCCTACGTTGACGTTTTGCATCAAGAGTTAACGTTTTGGGCAGGCCAAGCAAATGCTCATTAGCTCTGGGCAGTCCGCTTCCTGGAGTCCGACCGAACCACACGGAACCGTTGGGGCACTGGCTATTGCCCGGCCTCCATCGGCCGGCATCGCCATAGTGAATGACCATACCGTCAGAACCTCGTGTCAAGAAGCGCTTAGCCATCCTTTCCCACCATGGGCAAGCTGCTTGTGCAGTCAATACCAACAGGATGCGCAGACCTGAGAAGAATCGAAACGCGATCAAGTTGACAACCGTGGGCGCAAAGTTGGTGTGCGCGTGGTCAATGATCTTCTCCACTTCCTCACAGTCGAACGGGTCGGGCGGTTCTCGCTCAGCAGTTTGTCGAGCACGGCCAGGTCCATAGCGGACCTGGGGGCCGACACATAGTTGTTGATGGTCTGCTCGCCCGCCAGTCGCACCAGTTCGCCGCGGTCTGAGGCAAGACTTCTTGGTGATTAAAAAAGCCCGCGTGTGCGGGCTGTTCCATTGATTGCATCCTTAATCTGGGCTTTCTTCGTTTAACGCTTCTTGAGCAATCTGTTCGGCTTCGTTCAGTAGCTCCTCTGTGCAGCCTTTGGCCATGAACATTTTTCGCTTGCTGATTGACAAAGCGCCATCGTTTTGCACGAGTAGTCTTGTGATCAGGTTCATGAGGTTGTTGTTCATGTCAATGGCTTTATTGAGCCGTGAATACACACGATCAAATCGGCCGAGGAAATGAACTTCTTCATGCAGGTCACGCTGGAGTGCCTCTTTGGCCATCTCCAGGCCAAACTGCACGCACTGTGTGGCGTCCCAGAAATGGTAGATCTCGGGTGAGCCCTCAAAGGCGCAGTCGTACTCCAGGTCTGAGACTTTGGCCACTGTCCATAGGTCGCGCGCGGGGGCAGAGAAGGACTTGAGGGCCCTCAGGTAGTGGCCTTCATGGCGTGCCATCGCTGTAGAGATGGGGAGTACCAGACCGTTGGGTAAATTGGCATTGCGGCAGGCAATTTTGTGGAACAAGAAACGCGATAGGCGACCGTTTCCGTCCATGAAGGGGTGGGCGAATACAAATCCAAAGCTGACCAGCGATCCCAGAACCAGTGGATGGATGCCGTTGTCTTTTTGGTTGGCCAGTGTGAGCAGGCCTTCCATTACGGGGAGGAGGTGCTCAGGTGCTGGCGGTACGTAGGTGATGCTGCTGTCGCGTCGCAGCCAGTTTTGCTGGTTGCGGTACTCCACTGCCTGATCCATGGCCGATTGCACGGTGAGATTTTGAAGCTCGACCAGATACTCTTCAGTGAGAAGGATCTCTTCATGAGCGCGAGCAAGAAGCTTGGCAAATGCTTCTGTGCGGTTGCCTGTAGGCGCTTCGCGCTCAATCGCGTATGAACCTTCGGTCTCGCTGAGATACGCCCAGCGCACCGCGCGCTCGACCATGTCGGGGTCCATGGATTGGATGAACTCGCGGGCCTGACCAAGGATATCTTCGGCCAGCAGAGCCTTGATTTCAGGTGTGAGTCTGACGGTGGGGCTGTACTGTATGGAACCTATGCCGTTGAAGTCCACGCGCCATCGGGTGTATTTGCTCGATGGGCCGGTGAGAAATAGATTGGGGTCAAATAGCGGCTTGGTCGCACCTTTGGCTGGTGGTGCATTCAAAGTTTGCTGGTTGGCTATTTCCCAGAGGAAGCAGGCTTGCTGGAGATAGCTGCTGCTGGTGGCCTGTGAAAACTGCTCCACCAGTGGTACTGGGTCGATTTTTTTGAGGGCTAGTATCGCGGCTTGCAGATCCAGCTCTTCATGCTTGAGGGCGAAGAGCAGATGCTCCAATGCACTGGCATCGGAGGCAGGAGCGGCGTGTTCAGGTACTTGCACGCAGTCAGACAGTCGCACAAATTTCTGGACAGGGTAGACTTTGGCAGGTTGTGACGGCTCGAATGCCCCTGTGCTCAGGCGCTCACGTAGATGTGCATAACCAACTTTACGGTGATGTGCCATCTGCTCCTCGAGGAAAAAAGTTATTTGGCAAATGCTAAACAAAATTTTTCCAACTTCACTGAAGAAAAAATTACTTTCTTTGTCTTTTTGAGGATTTTTCTTATCTCTGATGCCTCTGCTTAGCTGCGAAGCAATTGTTCGCGGTCTGAGGTGTCGGTCATCAAGATTCCTTGGGAATCAAGAAAGCCCGCCAAGTCTGGAACCTTGCGGGCTTTTGTTGGGGTGAGAGGTGCTTAGCTTTTACAGAAAGGCCTGTCTCTGCGATCTGAGCGCGTCGCGGTCGATGCTGGCGGCGAGCAACTCCATGTCGGACTTGCTGACCCCCAGCGCAGTAAAGTGCGCGGCCCAGCGATCGACGGCGGCGGCCACCTGCCGTATCAGTTCGACGGCGCGGGGCATTTTGATGCCGTACTCGTTGATCTGGGTGAGTGCGTTTTCCAGGCTGGATTCGGAGCCTGCGGTACCCACGACGAGTGCCTGATAGCCAAGGTTTTGCAGGCTGGGCACCACGTCATAGGCGGGCGTGAGGTCATAGTAGCCGTCTGCCAGATTGAGGCTGATGCTGTGGTTGCGCTCGTGGTCGTCGGTGTTGTCCATGAGGATGTTGAAGACCATGCGTTTGAACAGCTCCTCGCGCATGGCATTCTGCCGGTCCGGGTGGCCCAGGCGCAGCACGATGGTGGCCAGATTGCTGTAGCTTTGCTCCAGCCCCGCAGCGCGCAGGGCGGTGTGGGCGGACTGGCAGTGCACGCGGTAGGGGCCCAGGCGGTCGAAGCGCTCGATGGTGAGAGCGTGCCGAGCCTTGCCGTGGCGTGGCGGCAGTGGCAGCACGGCGGTGTCGGCCACATACATGCCGGCCTGTGCGGCCAGCGTCATGGTGGCGTGCTCGATAAGCGGGGTGTCCACGGGGTCGTCGAGCTCGCTGAACTTGATGACGCAGGGGCCGTTATCCGTCTGCAGCAATGCCTTGGGCCGCGCGCCGCCGAGGGTGACACCGGGCTGGATAAGGCGCTGTATCTCTGCGGTGATCGGGGCCTGGGTCTGCACGTCTTCCACCGCGGCGGCGAGCTGGGCCAGATCCTTCAACTGCGGATAGGGCCCGAGGTAGCGGGGAATATATTGCTCTGCCGAGGTCGACACGCCCAGCGCGCCAAAGCGGTCGTCACCCGCGAAGAGCAGCATTTCCAGAATGGACAGGCGGGCAGGCCGGTCGATGTGACGAATGATGCGCTCGCCCCAGCAGTCGGGGCGGGCGTCGTCGATTGCGCCGGGGGCGGTGTTCCTCTCGCCCGTGCTGAAGATCTGCCCTTGGACGATGGTCATGTCCTCGCTGAGCGCAAAGTTCCACCAGTCCTGTGTGTAGGTAAAAGTGGCGCAGTCTGCCACCAGCTGTGAGAGGCTGAGCTCGCCCACCAGCGTGGGCGCAGCAGGGTTGACCATGGCCCACACATAGAGCTGGTCTTGCGGCACGTAGGTGCGTGGCGAGACGGTGTTGATGGGCAGGCTCATAGCTTTTGAGGCGTTGATTTGTTCATGAGAGCGGCTAGTCCTGCTGCTGCAGCTGTCTTTTTGTCGCCCTGAGCTTGCATCTCTTGCTCTAAAGCGTACTTGGCCATCCGTTCAAACAGTCCTGCCAAGCCTTCCGGTTCTGAAGTCGATGGCTGAGGGAGTGCAGCTTTTGTTGCAGCCGCTGATGGCTTGTTCTTTTTGGGAGCGCTGCTCTTGCGCTTGCTGTCAATCTTTGCGACCTCCTTCTCCAGCGCCGCATGGTCGTTCTGCGGCGCGATCAGGTCGGCCAGGCCGCCGGCATGATTGATCAGCCACATGCACATCACATACGAGGCCATGGCGACGGACGGGTCGCCGCGCTCTATGCGCGCCATGGTGGGCTGCGATATGCCCAGCTTCTTGGCCCACTGCGCCTGCGACTCGCCGCGCCGTTTACGGGCGATGACGATGTTCTGCGCAAGCTGCTCGATCTGCTGGAGTACGGCTTGCGGGTAGTCTGCGGGCGATGTGTTCTGGCGTGGCATGCATAGATATTAGTGTTTTGGCTAAAACATGTAAATCTATGAATTATTTTTGTCTCTAAAGCATTGCTTGCATGCGACAGCAGGCGACTTCATTGTTGTCTGCGTGCTTGTTTGATACATAGATATATTTAAATATATATTTTTGATTCATCTATGAATAATTTTGTGCTTTCTATATATGAATTTGTGAGCACGTTGCGCTTTCTCTAACTGCATTTGAAAGCAGTTTGCTGCCGATAGCTTTGCTGGGATGGCGGTGGCTGCTTTGCTTTTCATAGCGCGTGGCAGGCGGCTGCGCTGGCGGTCGAGGTGCTGCAGCCCGTGCAGCACGGTGTCTATCGGATGCATCGGCAGGAGATCCTCAAGCCCAGGTGGCCCGGCGCGGCAAAGCCATGACCAAGCCATTGCCAGCGACGTTGGCATATGCCGCAAGACGCCAGTACTACTGGTGCAATGAACTTCTGGCGCAATGAACTACTGAGCCCAGAGGCTCTTTCAATGATTCATTCCTTGTTGAGGTAACTTTTCTGCAGCAAATACATGCGCAACACGCTTCGATATTGGCCGTTGGCAAAGAATTCATCGACCAGTTCACCTTCCGGCTGAAAGCCAAGCTTCGTATAGACATGAATAGCCTTGGCATTCTCCTTGTCCACATGCAAAAAGATCTTGTGCAGATTGAGAACCTTGAAGCCATAGTCAAGCGCCAGACGAGTAGCACGAGTGGCAATCCCCTTGCCCTGCTGATCAGGGGCAACAATGATCTGAAACTCCGCTCGGCGGTGTACCAGGTCGATTTCCACCAACTCAACCAACCCCCCACGGGCTCCTTCATGCTCGACTACAAAGCGACGTTCAGTTTGGTCGTGAACGTGTGAGTCGTAGAGGCTGGTCAGTTCATCAAAGGTCGCATAAGGCTCTTCAAACCAGTACCGCATGATGCTGGCGTTGTTATCCAGGTGGTGCACAAAGCGCAAATCGTCGCGCTCCAATGGTCTTAGCTGAATGGATGTCGTCATGGATTCTTTCGTTCAATGGTTGGAGAGGCCGCTTGAAGCGACCATGTTGCCAATGATCAATCAATTTTTTGTTTGAGAAAAGTTCAGATCAATCAGTAAAATTGATTTATGGAATGGACACTAGAACGTTTGAGCCAATTCGTCGCCGTGGCGGACTGTGGCTCGATGACCCAGGCCGCTCGGCGCCAGGGCCGAACTCAATCTTCAGTGAGCATGGCCATGGGACTGCTGGAGGCGGATCTCGGGCTGGAGTTGTTTCATCGTGTAGGCCGGTCGGTGCGACTCACGCAGGCTGGCGAAGTCATCTTGCTGGAGGCACGGGCCCTGCTCAATCAGGCCCAGGCGCTAGACCTGCGCGCGCGCAAGCTGTCACATGGCCAGACAGCCAAGCTTTGCGTGGCTATCGACGAAGCTTTGCCCTATCCGCCGATTGCCAGACTGCTGCAGGAGCTGGCGCACCAGTTCCCGGCTTTGGAGTTGACCCTGCTCAATGGCACGGCGGCCGAAGTCGCACGCCAGGTGCAATCAGGTCGAGCTGAGCTTGCCTTTCAGTTTGACCGGGGCCCGGCAGGCGCTCAGTTTGCTCAAACTTATGTGGCTGGCGTACCTCAGATGGTGTTCGTATCGCGCGACCACGAGCTGGCCAAGTGCAATGGAATCAAGCGCGAGGACCTGGCCTCTCACCGGCAGTTGGTGATGCACATCGAGGGTGTTGAAGACCTCGTGATCAGTCCGAGCATCTGGCGCTCGGAGAGCTTCTACGTGCTTGCCGACATGCTGGCCGACGGCATAGGCTGGGGAATTCTGCCGCGCAATATCGCCCAAGCACCCGATATTGAGCCCCGCATCGTGGCACTGGACTGCGCGGAACTGCAGCTTCCGCCGTTAGCCGTGCGTATGCTCAATTTGCAGGGTGCAGAGCTGGGCGCTACGGCCTTGTGGATCGAGCAACGGCTGGCAACGCTGCTGCGTTCGAGTTAGCAAGGAGGCCTCAGCACCTGGGAAGATGAAGCCATGAAGAGGTCGAGGGCGCGGTGAGGCTGGTGCAGGAGCCACATGGGGGAGGGCCCATCACTGTGGGCAAGCATCGAATCCGTCGCTTCCAGTATTGACTGCGTGTCGCAGACCTTGAACGAATGGGTCAAGCGTGCCGAGGTCGATGCCGGCGTACACGAAGGCACCACGACCGGCGAACTTCGGCGCAGGAAGGAACCGGAGCGCGGGTCAAGGAACTGCGCCGGCCCAGCGAGATATTGAAGCTGGTCAGCGCGTTTTTCGCCCAGGTGGAGCTCGGCCGCCGGCTCAAGTCCTGAAGGACTTCAAATCTTGGAGCCGGTAGCCTACAAGTAGCTCATGATGAATATCAGCTCTGAATTTGCTGTTCCAGGCTTGTATCTAGGCTCGTTTGTTAATCGGTAATAGTTCGCCTTCAGCGGTATCTGAAAACTACCACCTTGGCGGGAGTCGTATCCTGTAAATTTATGGGGAGTATCCAATGCAAGAGGTGCGTCATTGCCGTCTCTGATTTGAAGCCCGACTCCAATGGCATCTGATCCATTATTAAGCCCGACGATTCCCTGACTGGCGTCAATGACCTTTGTCAACGCAACAAACGTGTAGTTGACTTTGCCAATTCCAGGCGGACATCGGTTTAGATTCAGGTTGAAGGAGACCGGTATGGTACGGGTACCTGGTCCACCAAAATCAGATGAAATATAGTCATCCCCCATGGCAACGTTCACGTCCGGACTCTCGCAGGAGCCAGCGATAAAGTTTATGGGTCGAGCCAGTCTATACGTGACGAGGAAATCGGGTCCAATCTTTAGGGTTCCTATATCGCCTGCGTTGATCTGGCCGCTAGGCTCAAATGCCGAAGTCTTGAGAAGTTCCAGTGTCATGTTGCCGACCAGCATCCATTGGCCAGCTGATTGCTCTATTATCGGAGGAGGTATGATGTCATCGTTTCGCCCCTTTATTCGAAACGACAGTCCAGGTGTGCCGGTAGGAAAGTAAAACGAATCTACTGGATTAGGTCCTCGCGCAGGAGCGGCGTGAATCCCAAACGAAGTTCCGGTGTAGCAGGTGAAGCGGGTGTCCCTAGAGAGTGGCTTAATGTCAGTAAAGACCAAAGTCTCATCCGAGATATCACGAGGCACCATGATTTCCCCCGGGCCATCGAAGGTCAACGTTTGGGAGCCCCCAGTCACATCACACCGCGCCTTCGCCTGAGACGAGATTCCCATCAAGGCCACCACCAACCAACAGAACGTTATTCGCCCCCCCATTTGGCATTTGGCATTTGGCATTTTTTTACCAAGACCTTTTCGTGCGCCTTCCTGCCCGGCGTCTGCACGAGGGCGCTCCGTTTGAATGCCCGCACAAGTGCCCCAACTCGTACTGCAACATGGCTTGGGAGTGGTGCCAGCCCTTGCTGCTTCAAGCGCGGGCGTGGTTGGAGTGCTGGTCAGCCTGGTCGAACGCCGAGACGCCCAGGTCAATGCCTTGATAGGGCAGATGCAGCTGGACAGGCAACTGCTGGCGACCCACTGACCAAGCCCGCAGAAAAGGCGAAAGCCCCAGGCGTTCGGACCGACTGAGGCTTTCGTTCCCAACCCTTGAAAGCCCAAGGGTCGGAGCGCTGATGATGCTTTCCAAAGTGACCGTCACCACACCATTGAATGCCGCCGCCGCAGACCGCCATGCCCGCCGCATTGCCGTGGCCTATGTGCTGGTCGCATTGGGCACCACAGCCGCAGGCTTGGGCGGCTTGATCGCCGCCATTCGCGGGTTGTGAGTCGTTTTACTCTTTGACCACAGGCCTGTGTACCAGCACCGGAATGTGGCTGTTCACCAGCACGCGCTGGGTTTCGCTGCCCAGCAAAATGCCGGCAATGCCCTTGCGGCCGTGCGATGCCATGCAGATCAGGTCGCAGTGGCTTTCCTCGGCCTGCCGGATGATGGCCTTGTGCACCGAGGCGTTCATGGCTCGCGCAGTCTTGCAATACACCCCCTCGGCCCTGGCAATGTCCTGCACCTCCTGCAGCACCCTGTCGGCCGTTCTCTCGGCGTCCTTGTTCAGGTCGCTGGTGTTGTAAGTCATCATCGCCTCACCGCTATACATCAAGGCGGCATAGTCCGGCATCACATACAGCACCGTCACCTGGGAGTCTTGCTCCTTGGCCAGCTGCATGCCGGCGCGCAGCGCGGCTTCGGAGAGCTTCGAGCCGTCCGTAGGAATCAGAATGTGCATGAACATTTTCAGCCTCCTTGCGCGCCAGCGCCTGTGGGGTTGCCACGCAATCCAAACGATTGCCAAACCCATACTCACACTCCGGGGCGGCTGATGCAACACCCAGAAGTAGGTATTCAAGCGGTTTTTCTGATGGGCAAGAAAAGGCCTGAAATTCAGTGGGAATCGGCTCGGACCTCTTTGACCACAGGCCTATGCACCAGCACCGGAATGCCGCTGTTCACCAGCACGCGCTGGGTTTCGCAGCCCAGCAAAATGCCGGCAAGGCCCTTGCGACCGTGGGACGCCATGCAGATCAGGTCGCAGTGGCTGTCCTTGGCCTGTTGGATGATGGCCTGGTGCACCGAAAAGTTCATCGTCCGCTCCAACTTGCAATCCACTCCCTCGGCCTTGGCAATGTCCTGCACCGCCTTTAGCACTGTGTCGGCCGTTAGTTCGGCGTCCCGGCGCATCTCGCTGGGGTTGTAGGCCACCATTCCCTCGCCGCTATACATCAAAGCCGAATAGTCCGGCATCACATAAAGCACCGTCACCTCGGAGCCTTGCTCCTTGGCCAACTGCATGCCCGCGCGCAGCGCGGCTTCGGAGAGTTTCGAGCCGTCTGTCGGAATCAGAATGTGTTTGAACATTTTCAGCCTCCTTGGGCATCAGCGGTAGCTACGCAATCCGAACGATTGCCTACCCATACTCACACTCGAAGGCAGCCATTGCAACACCTGGCGTCAATATTCAAGCATTCCCCCGCTTGTGCTTGTTGCCGTATGACGGTGGCGGCGGCGCGACAGGGCGCAAGGCAAGCGCCAGGCTTGGGTAGCATGCTGGCAATGTCCTCATCTTTCGGATGACAAGGAAGTCCCATGCTCAATACGGATACCGTTGCGAAGAGGCTGTTTGGTGCCTCCGCAGATACCTTGGACGCCAGAGCGCTCAAGGTCGCCCAGCACATTGCCCGGCGCAAGCACATTTCACGCAATGTGGACCAGGAGCTAGATCAGACACCGCCCACCTTCGGCCAGCGCGCAGCCGATGCCGTCGCCACCTTTGGCGGCTCCTGGGCCTTTGTGGCGCTGTTTTGCGCAACCATGCTGGTCTGGGTGGGCCTCAACGCCTTTCTGCTTTGGGCGCGCGGCTCCACGTTCGACCCATATCCCTACATTCTGCTGAACCTGTTTCTGTCCATGCTGGCGGCCATACAGGCGCCCATCATTCTCATGTCGCAGAACCGTCAGGCAGACAAGGACCGCATTCGCGGAGAGCACGACTACGAAGTCAACCTCAAGGCCGAGCTGGAAATCATGCTGCTGCACCAAAAAATCGACGAGCTGCAGAAAACGCAGTGGAGCGAGCTCATCACCATCCAGAGCGAACAGCTCCAGCTGCTGCGCCGGCTGGCGGACGGGCCGCGGTCCGTTTAACTGTGCAGGTTTTGCGTAGTCTGAGGTGCTTGCCAGCGCCTCGTCGATGCCACACGGGGCCTGCCGCATCCGCAGTGCAGATCGCTACCAGCGGGTTGGGGCGGGAGGGGCGGTAGTACGATTCACCCATAGCAACTTGGAGAGGGTATGGGCAAATCGACGTATCGTGCATTGGTGATTGCTTCGCTGGGTATCCCGTTATTCGGAATGCTGGCGGAATATGGCTTCGATCTGGTGCCCCATGAACTGACCGATCTTTCCCAGAGCCTTTTGATGCAGTCGGAAGTCGGCCCCACGGACTGGATTTTCTTGCTGGCGCTCTCGGTGCTCGTGGTGCTCGGCCTCATTGCTTTTTACGGCCTGCTGCGGTTCAGAGCATGGGCGCCCCGGTTTACCCTGTGGTCTTCTGTTGCGACCGTAGTCGTTGCCTGTTTCAGTCCGCCGATTGTGCTGTCCGGCCTGGGGAACGCGACATCGGCCTTGGGCTTTGCACTATTTGGCGCAGTACTTGCCTTGCCGTACTACGCACCCGAAGTGCGAGAGATGTTCTGGCCCTCCAAGCCAGAGGCCTGAACAAAAGCCCCTGCCAGGGGCTTTTTGTATGGCCAGGGCAATCGGCTGGGCATGGGGCTGGGTAGGGCGGCCCTGGCTGTCGTAGTTCAGGTTCAGCAGATAGCGGCTGTGCTGCCACTCGACTGGGTCAGCTTCCATCACCGCATTGAACACCGTGCGGTGCACCTGGGCCGCGGCCTCTGCGGCCGGAGAAAAGGCCTGCTCCGTGTGCTGCGTGTCCGCAGGCTGTTGCACGGCCTCCATGCGGTTAAAGGCATCGATATAGGCGACCTTTCAGCGCAATGCCTCTGCCCATAAAGCCCATGGCCAGCAGCGTGATGCCGTCGTGGGTGATGAGGTATGCGGGGAGCGTATGGCCTGTTGAGTCCGTGAAATCGCTCAACGCAAAATTGCGTTCAGTGAATTCGGCAGGAGCATTGAGCCTTTTGATAGCACCAATCACATCAGCGTAGCGCTTGTCAAAGTGCTCGGCAATTTGAAGGCTGGTGGTGGTGGTTCCGTGATCGACGGAGGGCTCAGGGCGAGCGGGGAGGGAGGTTACGGACGAACCAATGCTGTTAGCAGCCATGATGAGGCTCCTATTGAGCAAGGTATGAGCCCATCACCTCACCGACCAAGAGAGGCCGGGTTGGTCGATCGGCAGTAGAACTGGCACACCCTCGTGGGTGTCCCCACACGGCCCACCGTAAAGCGGGAGCCATGCGCAAGCAGGCTTGGTGACCAAACTGCTACTTATAGGGAACACCTGTCACCACCTTCGAAACAAACAAGCCCGCGCGAGCGGGCTTTGTTAGGGGCGTTGTTTGCGTTACGCAACAAGCTTTGTCGCTGCTATAAGCTCCGTGGAGAAGTTGTAGATATCGTCCAGTTTGCTAAGAGGGTGGCGCACTTCCTTTTTTTCTGCATCCAAGATTCCAAGGTATTTTTGGCTGCGATTGAAGTGGAGGCGACAAACGGGCTTGCGGTTATTGTCATCTAGCAAAATGCCGAAATAGCTCTGTGTGTCCCTGTGACCAATGCGTTCCGGCTCAACACTTGTTCGCACTATCGACTTCACAATGAAGAACCCTTCCATCTCCTCAGGGGTTGTTTCGATGCGAGCGGTTTCCTCATCTTGTGATGCTATTGGCTTATCGGTTGATTTCTCTGACTTCACAGCATCATCTGTAGCAAGTGGCTGAGCCACCAGAGTCTGTGGTGCAACTCCAGTAATTGCTGACTTTAATCGATCATTGACCAAATCGCCGGTGAACTGGGTGACTGCTTTAAGTAGCAGTGGCTGGAACTGTTCACGCACACGCGCAGTGATTGCTCCGTCATAGACACGGGCAGTAAAGAATCGAAGAAATTCTTCGCATGGGTCGCTGAACTGATTGGCCAATTCACGTTTGAGTTGGCCGATATATTTCAGTTCGCCTGCTGCACTGATGATGGAGTCAACGTCAAATGCGGAGCGCGTGAGATTGCGAAGCTCTGGTGCCGCGTGCTCATCGATATCCAGTAGATCGAGCTCCAAAAATGGCTTTTCATCCATTTTGTTGGGAGCGTCTAGGTCTGTGAAAAACTTATAGACCCGTCCATTCGTGAGGATAGAGATTCTTGCGGTCGTGACGTGAAAGTAGCGGAAAAGCTGGCTTGCATGGTTGACATTCAGTGGCTCACCGAGCTTTTTGCATTCGATCAGCATTTGGACTTGACCATCTTTGAAAATGGCATAGTCGATCTTTTCCCCTTTCTTGGTGCCTACATCGCAGATGAATTCTGGAACAACTTCGGAAGGGTTGAAAACGTCATATCCCAATACGGATTGAATAAATGGCATGACGAATGCCGTTTTTGTTGCTTCTTCCGTTGAGATGTTTTGGCCCTGCTGTCGGATTTTTGCGGCAAGGTTGTTAAGGCTTTCATAGAACTCCACATTTCCTCCTTCAAGTTGTTTGTGAGGGCATCATATATAAGTGCTTACATGGGATTTTCCCAATTGCTTTTAGCGCTTGCATATTTCGAGTCTCAACATTTCAGCCGATACTGCTCATCCCGAGCAACCTTGCGTTCCCTTCGGACCCAATCCAGGTCGTAATACTGGCTGCCTGCACGTCCCATGCTGTCCAACGCTTTGACACGTTCTTCCAGCGCGTCACAGACTTGTTTTTTGCCGGGTTCGGCAGGCTGGGCAGGGCGGGTCTGATAGACAACCGCAGGGGCTGCGGTATTGCGCTGGGTTTTGCGCCATTGGGCTTCGGCTTGGGCTACTTTTTGATCCCAGGGCAGGCCGGAGGGCACGGTTTCCGTGCGTTCGAGAAAAGCGTTGTGCTGGCCGCATTGCGCGCTGCTCCAGAAAAGCCCGCCGCCATGGCCTTTGCACAGATAAACAGTGCTGCCTGAATGGCCGCTGTGCAGGGTGGTGGTTTTGTCTTCCACCACTTTGCCGCCTTTGCATGCTTCTTGAGAATAGGAATTGCCGCAGCGATAAATAGGCTGCGCTATGGCTTGATTCATAGCGGTGGCTGGCAGCAAAAATGCTGCGGCAGTCAAGGCAGGCAGAAAATGCATGCGGAGCATTATCTGTAAAAATTAGTTACTGGCGCATTAACCCCGGCCCGCAGTGCGATGTTGGGTCACTGTAATAAACCAAAGAAAAAGGCAATGTAGAGAGCTACATTGCCTTTCTTCGTGAGTGGGCGTTTTTTTGGCGCTAATCAGGTTTCAACGGCAGCCCGCGTTGGGCTGGCGTGCACTTGTGTTCATCTTGCAAAGCGCTTGATGCAGCTGGTGACGACACCCCAGATTTCCAGCGTCTGTCCTTCCTGAGGCAGGATATCGGGGTAGGTGGGGGCGCCTGCCTTGAGCTTGCAGGTGTCGCCATCGCTGTCCAGCACTCTGATGACGAGTTCGCGCTCGACAACTGCCACGACGATGCTCCCATCGCGAGCACGCAGCTCCCTGTCCACCACGACGATATCGCCGTCATCGATGCCGTGTTCCTGCATGGACGGGCCGGCCACGCGCAGCAGGAACGTGGCCTTGGGGTGCGTGACCAGCAGGTCTGTAATATCCAGTCGCTTGCCAGCGAAGTCATTCGCGGGCGAGCCCGCGCGTGCGCTGCGATCAGCCAGCGGCAAAGTAACCGGGGACGCGATCAGTTGGACGGGCATACCACTCATGAGACGATGACTGTGCATATGTACAGTGTAGCGGTTGATGCAACTCAGGTGTTGTGAACCCACGTTGATGTCGCATGCTTTCCACTCGATCTTGCACCCGGTTCTGTGCGAATCCGGGGATCCATGTTGAGTTGCATATGCTATGCCGAAAGCTGGCCAGCCCGCAGTGGCGACTGTGGCGGGCGGGCATTAGTGGGCATCAGCGGGGACTAGAAATTGACTAGCCGCATGCATTGCAGAGCACGCAGGCATTGTCCGAAAGACTGCGCTACGCGGCGGCTAGAGCGGCCAAGTGAATATCCGCCGCCCCTTGAGTGCTGGCTGCATTCACATGGTCAAAATAATCGTACCAGCCGCTGGCTTTGATGCCCGCCAGCAGAGCGTCACGAGCGTTTTGATCAGGAAAGCGCCAAATACCAAGGAATGTATGCGCGGTTCCCTGGTCAATGCTGGAGTCCGTTTCTGCCAGGGAGAGGACTTCGACACCGAGGCTGGAGAGTTGATTCAATGCGAGTCCGATGCCGCCAAGAAAGTGTTGCTTTTGTTCGGCAGGCAGTGCGAGCCAAGCCGAGTTGGGGGTGTAGAGCTCTACGAGGTAATGAGACATGGTTCCACTTTCACTTGAGATTGCGCAGTGCGCGTTGACATATACGATGTGTGGCGGCGGCTTGGGAGCTTTGAAGCCATTGGGCACAGATGTCACGCACCCAGGCAGGCTGGTCCTTGGCGGCATCATTGAGCCAATTGGCGACCGAGTCCTGCACATAGACCGAAGGGTCGTTACTCAGAGCTGAGAGCAAAGGCAGTGCTTGCTCGGGCGAGCGTTTGAGCTGCGAGATATGCGTGCTCCACACACCGCGGGGACGCAAAACCTCGCACGCGAATCGTCGGACACGTTCGGAAGGATCTTGTGTCCATGGCATCAGCTGAGCGATAGCCGCAGCCAGGTCTTGCACCAGGTGCGGCCGCATCGCCATCCAAGCCCATTCACGCACACCAAAATGGGCATCGTCTGCCAGCGGGTGCATTGCGGCCAGCCGTGCACTGAGATCCAGGTTAGGCCGGGCACCGATCATGAAACACGCCCAGCCTCGTGCCATATCGGCGCGGTGCGTTTGGCACTGTGCGATGCCCTTTGTACCCAGGTCCTCCAGCAAGACTGCGCCGATACGGGCCATGCGTTTGAGCACACCCAGTTGGCAGGCTTCATCGATCGTGCTCAGTGCTTGAGCCGTAAGTGACGGAAAGAGTGTTCGTGCCAGTACGGCCTGGTCGACTGCCAGGCACTCAGCCAGCGTCGCACATTGCAACTCCCCGCGCGATAGCGCATGAAGAACGTCCCGAGGAATGTCAGCGGTGCGCGTCGCACCCTTGCGGACTTGATCACTCATGATTCAACGTCCGATTCAGGGCCTCGTACTTTCTCCAGCAACGCTGCCAACTGCTTTCGCTCATCTACAGACAGGTTGCCAAACAAGCCTGCAATCCACCGACCATGCTGGTCGATAACGGTACCGGCTAGTTGTTTTCCTTTTGAGGTCAGCCGAATGCAAAGAGCACGGCGGTCTTCGGCGTTGGCGTGACGTTCAATCAGACCTTCGCGCTCCAGTCCGTCTAAGAGGCCGGTCACCGTGGCGCGTGTCACGCCAGCCTGTTCGGCCAGCGCGTTGGGTGCGAGTCCGTCAGGCGCCACATCGAGAAGGAACAACAGCACAAAGCGCCCCTCAGACAAACCATGAGGGGCCAGCAAGGCAGCGCAGTCGCGGTCGATGTTTGCAGCCATCGACAGCACTTGAAAGCACAGCTGGATGCCATCCACATCGGGAAGTTTGCGTCGTTGTGCCTCTTCAATTAGCGCCTGGTACTTCTGTTCAAGCTTCATTAGTTAGCCAAAATATAATATGGTGGCTAATTATATGGGCAACATCACTTCATGAATAGTGGACCGAGCACCAGCTCATCAGATGCCGGCTTGTCGATTGCAGACCTTGGCCTAGCTGAGCGCCGATTCAATGACCAAGCAGAGTAGGGTGGCGGTGAGCACTGAATCGTCAGGGGCGCTCAGGGACGGCGCTTGCGGGCGATCAAGTTGGGCAGCGATATCGGTGTGCTGGGAGCCTGTTGATCTTCATGGTCTTGTTCAAGCAGGGCAAGCGAGCCCTGCTTGCACTTGGGCGGGCCGAGGCCCGCGCTTTCATCCCGCTCAGTTGGTCGCAAAGCAGTACATCAGCCCGGCACTGCCGCTCTGCTGCAACTGCTCGACGCTGCAGCCGCGCGTGCCGTGCGATGAGTTCCACGAGGCATTGGCCACAGGGTCGGGGTTGGTGCCCTTGTGGTCGTGGTGGCCCACGATGGCAGAGCCGCCGTCGCTCTTGGTCCAGTTGCCGCAGGTGGTGTCCTTGCCGGGCTCGGGCACGGCCAGGGTGCCGTCAGGGCGCGAGCCGGTCAGGATGTCGTGGCGGTTGACCTCATCGCCAAAGCCCGAGATGATTTCGCCCTTTTCAGTCAGCGAGGTGTCCTTGCCAACCTTGGCATTGGCGCTGTGCAGGTCGGCCACGCTGGTGGCAATGACCACGCCCTTGGCGTTGCGCCACGGGCCGTTGCCGATGCGGTCGCGCGCATTGACGGCCGGTTGTCCGTTCAGCGCTGCATTGCTCAGGTAGGCGCGCCAGGTCTTGTTGCCTGCGCCCACGCTTGCGGCCAGCGACTGGCAGTAGCGGTCGGCCCCGGCCAGCCCGCCCAGGTCGCCGCCCTTGCCGGGGTTGGTGCTGGTGATGAAGAAGCTCATGGGGTTGCCGCCCGGCGCCCCCATGGCGCCGCAACCAACAATCAGTGCGGCAGCCGCAAGGGCGGTGCTGGCAGAAAGAACCAAACGACGGGACATGGCAGGCTCCTGAGCAATAGTGGAGCGTGCAGGCTAACGCAAGCTTGTGTCAGCGGCAATATGGGTGGGGCTGCAAGCTGGGCCAGGCACAGCGGGCTGACTAGCACTGCTTCAATCAAATATCCAGAAATAAGCACCCGCAGCAGCACATGCCAAAGCCATCACCAAGAAGACCCAGTGCAAGCCTGGAATTCCTTCAGCCCCGGTGTACTTGTGAGAGCGCGAAGCCCCTTGTTCTCCTACCGACAAGGGGTCGGCGCCCACAGCTCTGCCTGACACGGGGGGAACCGCCCAAACCCGATGATTCGCCGAATGGTGAAACTGAAATGCGTCGTAGGCTAAGTAGCCAAAAAAGGCGGCGAGCGCAAAGAGCCAAAGTGGTGACATTCAAGGCCTCGGTTGTTACGGAGAGAGCCTGATTATTGGCTCGATCCTGCATTTTTCTCTGTGGATAGGCTAGCGGAGCTAGGTAGCTCAGTGAGTTGCAGCGGTGACGGCTAGGGCCGGCCTGTCAGCAGTTAGCTAGGAGCCGTCATTCGTCAAAACTCTCCCGAGTTTGCTCAAACGACAGTTACACACTAATAGCGATCGCTCATTTAAGACAAGAAAAAATATGGGCGCTTCACAGGTGCTGAAGTAGGCACTTGGCCGTACTGTCAAAGAAATGAGTCTTTATTAGCTAGTGTCTAGCTCTAGGAGCTGGGACAGGTGTGAATTGCAGCGGTGCAATTTTGACATAGTGAGATATGCGCACAACTGATGCCACCGCCCAAGCCGATTGATCCAACAGCTCCGGCTGGACGGGGAGAGCGATTAATAGTTTCAAATTGCGATCGCCATCGGTGTCCATAGTGACTGTTGATCGCTGAAGGGGCGGGATGACCATATTTTGCTCCGTGCGAAAATGCGAGTTTGGAGCATCCGCTGGAAGCAATGGGTATAGCGGTGGGTACCTTTAGTGCTCCACCGTGGTGGCTCGCCACGAGATGGTTTATTCGGCTGATGGCCGTCATGTGCGCGTAAACCGATACATACTCCGCATCACTTGGTGCGAGGATATAGTCGGAACTAAATTCACTGTCATGCTGCGCTATGAATAATGCCAGTCCCGTATTATTGTTATTGCGCGGAACAGTGCCGGATGGAGTGCATTTCACGACCCAATCGCCGCTAATGCTCTGTACTCTTGTCATTAATGACGGCCAGATAAGGAGATTTCTATGTCGGTGTAGCGCTAACGCAAGCCGCCAGGCAGTTGGGGTGATTTTTTGACCAGATTGAAATCTTCCCTGATTTGGGACCAGCCAAGTTCGACTTGCAACCGCCCTTGGATCCCAGTTGATAACCAATCCTCGACTTCCATATAGGGGTTGGCCCAGCGCTGCACCTGCCCAGTGATCCATATCCCAATGAGACAGAATTACAGGAGCCTCCTGATTTACATATTTTGACCCAAGAGGGTCGATTGGCGGTGAGGGTTGCGTAGAGTAATTCCAGCCTGTAGGCACTCCAAAGTCGAAGAAAAGGTGGACAGGCGGAGGTGTATTTGGACAATTATCTACATCTACCAAAGCATGCCAATTTGCTTGTCCTACATCGTAAACGACTAGCATCCGTTTTTGTATGCCTATCATAGCATTATCAATCAGGATTTGCACTTGATTCTTGCTCGTCCGTGGTGAACCACTCAATCGAGAAAATGAGCGAAGTTTCTGAATGATTTTCTGGTTGTTGATTTTCTTGGCGGAAATAATTCTTACCGGAGATGGTATGGTTTCTTCATTAGCTTTCAAAAAATATAGCTCTGCATTAGCATGCTCGGATGGTTCGACTATGAAATCTACTTCATACCAATTACCCTGTGAATCGTCATCGACTTCTAGGTTTATACCGATCAACCTCGGATCCTTTACCATCAAGAGCCATGTTGCTGGATCCCAATCTCTTTCTAGTAACTTCCTTGGTGATGTCTGGAACGACCGTTTTTCTATTCCATCCAAGACAATTGACTCACCTCCCTTGGTCTCTTGGGAATTTTCGTCAATCAATGCATAAATGGTCTTAATGATGTACTGTTCTTCTTTTTTCAAATTTCACACTCCGTATTTATAGATCTATCAAATAGAATTCAGTATTAATTATTTTCCTGTATGCTGGCTGCTTAGTTCCAGAAAAATTCACCATAAATCGATGGACTCTAAATAACGCCACGGCCTAGCTTTACCGCCAAGACCTCTTGCGGTGATTTCTAGCGGGTATTGGTGTGGTATCTAGTGATCATGATTAGGTTGGCATCAAGTTTAAGTGCCCGGTGTTGGCTTGGGCGTATTCAGGCGGAGCAAAGCGGCTGCTTGTGTCGGTCTGTCTTGGAGACGCTCAGTCCAACCTCTTTCTTAAATGTCAGTTTTGCCAAGGCTTGCTTTGTGCACTCTCTAAATGCTTGCCCGTGCTCTGGGCAAAGGTACCTTTGACTCACCGGTGATCTATCCATATTACCTATAATCGCCGCATTGAGCACGTAGGAGGCGTCGTCTGAGCTACTTGGCGGTCGAGCATAGTAGGGGCACATTGAATCGCCAGGGGAGTTTTCTGGGGAGTTTAGGGGGCGTGACGGGAATTGAAATGATGGCGCTCAGAGGGAGATAGCCCCGCTGCACCCCCTTAAACCCCGGCCTTATCGGTTCGATTCCCATCGCATAGACACCGATGCCTCAGACCGTGTGGATCAGGCCAGATTTGTGGCCCAACTGCGAACTTGCTTTCGTGATTTGATCTTCCAGCCATCCTTTGTGCGCTCAAGGCTGTCTTCATACCAAAGGCCGCTCACAAAAGTGGTTTCTTTGCCTTCAGGCGTCTTGCCCGTCATGGGGACGATGGCCGCAGATCGAGCGGTGGCGCTATTTCCTGCCAGATCAATTTTGACGGTAGAGACTGTGTGCTGTGTCGAGGCCAGGCCGCCAAGGATTGGTACAAAAAATTCTTGCAGCTCGGCAGGAGAGCCTTTGGGTCCACCAAAGGCGGTGAAGTCCAAAATCGCATCAGAAAGAAATATCGCTTGAAACGAGTGCCAATCCTTTTCGTCTAAGGCATGACAGTACCGTGCCAGGAGTTCGTTGATTTCTACCTTGTCCGAGATGTCCTGAAGTGTCATTGCTGGCTCCGTTTGGAAGTCATGATTTGAACCAGTCAGGACAATACGTGTATCGGCTGCTTAGGCATCGTCTGTATCGACTATCGCGCATGTAGCGGTACCTTTTGAGGAACATTTGACTCACAAAGGCTGGCGAATGTCCGCAGCCGACAACCGATTGCGGCTGCCGCTGTTCGGCCCATTGCAGTCATACAACTGCCGATAGAACTTCTATATGACAGAGCTTCTACAGCCATCGAGTCGCTGAATATATGCTCTTGTCCGTCGTCATTTCTTCAGGTACAGATGCTATGAAAATCAGTGCTCGCAATGTCTTGCAAGGCAAGGTTATCTCGATTGTCACGGGCCCGGTCAGCACGGAACTGACACTAGAAGTTGCCCCTGGTGTGAGAGTCACGTCCTCTATCACCTCGACGTCGGCCCAGTCCCTGGGGTTGAAAGAGGGCGACAACGCATATGCCGTCATTAAAGCGTCGTCGGTGATGGTCGCTGTGGATTGAACAGCTCTTCTGTCTAAGCAAAGAGGCTCCTAAGGGAGCCTTTCTGATTCAGCCAGTTCAGATCAGTTGGATGCGCTAAGTTAAAAGCTTCTTTCGCAAGCAACGACCTCCAGACCGGCGCAGCGGATAGCACGGCGATGTTTGCGCAGACAGCCAACAGGCATCAGAAGCCGGACAAGGGATTGCTGCGCTTCTGAATTCCGGGGCATTGAGGTTCAATCAAGTCAGGTGGTCTTCCACAATCAACCAGCCCATGCTCCCAACCCCATCATTGATGATGTCCAGGTGGTTGCCGCCCTCGTACAGACGAATGTTCTGACCAACGAAGGCTTTGGGTGCAAGGCGCTCAATATGGGACAGGGCCAGCCTTATTTGCTCGCCAAGCTCAGAAAGTGACTTTTGAGAGTAGTCAATGTCGATAGCCTCGGCCAGCAGTCCATAGACAACTCTCTTTTTTCCCTCTTCGGGGAAGGCGAGCACCTTTGTATGCAAGAGCTCTGCATCCGAAAATTTGCGACCAGTGAGCTTTTCAAAAACTTCAATGCTTGGCAAAGTTCCCTCCTAGCGCTGCGTGACTCAATGTAACCAGCATAGTCGAGCGCATTGAAGAGATGCAAGCACCAAGAGCGCGTAGTTACGCCTACTTCCCTAATGAATTCAGGACTGCAAACGACGCAGATCAGCTGCTGGGCATGGTTTGTCAATCGCCCTCAGGTGCCTGATCCTGCCCGTGAAAGGCTTCCCATGCAGCTGCTTCCAGCTCACCGCAATCAGAGATGAGATTGCCGCTCTCATCATGAAGCGTATACGTTTGTTGCTCACCTCCAATGCTCGCGGCGCCATCAAGTCCCAGCAGCAAGGTATACATGGTGTCTCCCAGCACCGAATCCAGAATCGCTCGAAGTTGCTCGTGCTGCTTGGGCGTGAGCTCTAGGGCTGCGATCCGCGCTGCGACCTCCGACTCCTCATGAGCATTCATGAAAGACAAAAGAAGTTCTGATTTGAGCTTGACCCAGTTTTCAACAAATTGCTTGGCGTTCATCGTTACATGCGCAGTCATCGGCAGAGTCCTGGAGACTGAAGAAAAATTACCGCAAAAGTCCCGACTTGTGGCAACTCACTGCTGGCCAGCATTCGGTTTGCAGCTGTTCATCACAGCAAGCCTGAGCCAGGCCAGCGCGGGATCATTGTGCTTTCGCGCATGCCAGGCCTGTTGGTATGCCATTTTCGGCAGTTGCAATTGGCGTGGAGGCGCAAACTGCCGCAGATTCTTGAATGAGCGCAGCGGTCCGACAGCACGACGGGCAATCGTCAGAACCAGATCGGTACCTGGCAGCAATTCAACCGCAGCGCTCCAGTGTGGCAAGGCCACCGCAATCCTCCTTTTAAGTCCCTTGGCGGCGAGTGCGCGCTCGATCTCGTCGTTCGCATCCGGCTTCAATGCCAGCATGACATGAGGGCGCGTCAGCCATTCCTCCAGCGACAGTCCTCCTTTTTCCGGACTGACGGCCTTGTCTGCGAGACAGATGAAATCCTCTTCGAACAGTGTTTCGACCTGGATGTCTTGTGCAAGATCGGGAAAGATCCCCAGAGCCAGGTCCAGTTCACCATCGGCTAGCTGTACCAGCATGGCATCCCGGCTGGCCTGACTGATGGCGAAGTCAAAGCCGGGCGCATGTTTGCGGACGTATCGCATCAGGTCCGGAAGTACCAGACGAGCCGCATAGTCGGACAGTGACAGTCTGAATCGTCGTTGTGCCTGCAGTGGATCGAACTGAGGTGTTCCCAGCAGAGTATTGAGGCTGCCCAAAGCCTCCGAGAGCGGTTGCAGCAGCGCATTGCCTCGGGCCGTCAGCTCCAGCTTTCCCTGTTTGCGCACCAGCAATGGGTCATTGAAATGCTCGCGCAGCTGAGCTAGCGAATGACTCACTGCCGGTTGGCTCTTGTGCAGGCGCATGGCAGCCCTGGTCACGTGCTTCTCGGTCAGCAACGCGTGAAGTGCCAGCAGCAGATTGAGGTCGATACGGCGCAGATCATCCATGCGAAGAATAGTACACGTGCATATAAACGATTTCCATAATTAATCCGTATGAAAGACCATTCAGACATTGCTTAGACGTTTGAAGGAGTGGCAGATATGAACAGCAAGATGGCATTGATGACGGTCGCCTCACTGGGCATGGCCTTGCTGGCGGGGGCCATCCTGCCTTTTCAGGCCGCTGCAAATGCCAACGTAGGCCGTGCTCTTGGTCACCCTTTCTGGGGGGCTGCCACATCGCTGGTGATCAGCCTGGCCGTGATGGTGCCCATGCTGATTCTGGTCAAAGCCCCCATGCCGAATTTCAGCAACGCGTTTCACGGTCCCTGGTGGTTGTGGATAGGCGGTGTTCTGGGGGCTGTTTACGTCGCCAGTGCTGCAGCCCTGATACCCAAACTGGGTGCTGGCGGATTTCTGGTTGCCGTGGTCGCAGGACAGATGGTCGTGGCGGTATTGATCGATCACTTCGGTGTCATGGGGCTGGAGCCCAAGCCCATCAACGTCATGCGTGTGCTGGGTGTGCTCCTGATTCTTGGCGGGGTGTTCCTGATCCAGGGAGCGGGAGCAGCCAGGCCTGCCGCCGCTGCGATCCCCGCCACCTCCAGCGTGGGCTTGGCTTGAGCACAAAAATAGTGACGGCCCCACTGGCGCGGCGCCAGTGCGCTGAACACTTCTCGAAAGGAAATGGACATCAGCGCCTCACGCCGAAATACTCAATGCGAGCCTTTGGTTGGACATTGACGGCCTCATGCCGTAACTGCGTTTGACAAGATCAAGCAACCACAGGCCTTCCGATCAAGAAGAATGTCCCTGACGCTCGTCGAACGTCTGGGGTTCCGTCACACCAAGTGCATACGATTAGGAGTGTGCATGCCTGGAGCAGGAGATCGCCATGAGCAAATTCAGTATTCAGCACATTGATCACATCGTGTTGCGCGTCACTGACCTGGAGCGCAGCATCCGCTTCTACCAAACGGTCCTGGGCTGTACCTTGGTGAAGCGTCGTGAGGATTTGGGTATGGTTCACCTGCGAGCTGGTGCATCCATGATTGACCTGGTGGATGTTGAGGGCCCCTTAGGCCGTGCGGGCGGACCTGCGGCTTCAAGCGAGCGCAGAAATGTCGATCATTTCTGCCTGCGTATCGAGCCTTTTGATGAGCAAGCCATCCTCGCCCATTTGGCTGGCCATGGTCTTGAGGCGGATGGGGCGGTGCGGCGCTTTGGTGCTGACGGCATGGGCCTGTCCATCTACTGCAAAGACCCGGACGGCAATCAGCTTGAACTTAAAGGGCCCGCGAGCGCCGATTGACAACTCATGCGGCTGTCCGTACCCCTGGAGTGCTCGCTATGCCCGACCTGGTTGCTCGAAAGACAGCCTCTGGCTGTGGATTCAAGCGATTGCGGCTGTCGCCGTCCGGCCCGCAAGAGACGCTGCCCATCACGGTAAGGTGTCACCGCTCCTGTCCCTGTCAACTCAGGACGGGTTCGTTTGACCCTTAAACTAGCCGCATGAATCGACGTAGTCTGGTCTTATCCGCCCTGGCCGCAGGGTTTGCTCAAGTGACGGCGGCAGGCCCTCAGCCTCAAGAAATGGCCGAGTGGTCTCGGTTTTTCACAGAAGCCGATGCGCAAGGCAGCATCGTTGTTCTCGATGCACGCGATAACTCTGAAACTACCCACGTTTACAACGTGTCGCGTTCCGCTCGGCGTTACTCGCCAGCCTCTACCTTCAAGATTCCGCACAGCCTGTTTGCGCTTGATGCAGGGCTGCTGCGTGACGAATTTCAGCTCATTCAATGGGATGGTGTGAAACGACCTGTGGAGGCCTGGAACGTGGACCAGAATCTGCGCTCCGCGATGAGGAACTCCACCGTCTGGGTGTATGAGCGCTTTGCCAAGGAACTCGGCGATGCACGCGAGAGCGCCTATATGCGAAAGATTGGGTATGGCAATGCGGTCGCCACTGGCGACAAGCCATTCTGGGTTGAGGGCGACCTCGCCATCTCATCCTTCGAGCAGATTGCTTTCTTGCAACGGCTTTACCGCAATCAACTGCCTTTCCAGGTCGAGCACCAGCGGCTTGTGAAGGACGTGATGGTCAATGAAGCAGGGCCTGACTGGATACTGCGTGCAAAAACGGGCTGGACCGGAAAAATCGGCTGGTGGGTGGGCTGGGTAGAGTGGCCCAGCGGCCCCGTCTTCTTCGCCTTGAACATGGACACGCCCAACAGACTTGCCGACCTTGCCAAACGGCAAAGCATCACACGCAATGTTCTGCGCTCCATTAAAGCGCTACCCACTTCAGCATAGACCTGAACCGGGAGCAGAAGCCGGCAGAGCCATGTCTTGAAGAGCTCCTGCGGCCGGTTCCTGCCCCCCGTTTACATGCTCCAAAGGGATACTTGAGATGTGAGCCGACATGGATAGTCAGGCGACGATCTCTCCGTTGCGGATCGCCACGCGAATGGCCTGCGCCGTCGTGGCAACGCCCAGGCGCTTGCGGATGCGGCGCAGGTGGTTTTCCACAGTGCGTTCGGACAGGCCGAGGGTTGCGGCAATCTCCGTCTGCCGCCGGCCGGCGGCAGTCCATGCGAGCACCTCACGTTCGCGATCGGATAGGGGGCCGAGCTCTTCTTGCGCGGGCAACTCCAGCAGCCTGCGCGCCGTGCGGAATGCGGTTTGGGCGATCAGCTCCAGCGCCAGCCGGGCCTGCGGCGAGGCATCGATGCGCTCGCCGCCCAGGCTCATCGCGCCTTCCAGCCCCAGGAGGCCGAATACAGGCACTTGCAGACCGTGGATACCCGGGCCCTGCGGCGCGCGGACGACGCTGTAACGCTCGCCCTGAGCGCCGTTCGTCTTGGTCCAGAAGAAGGGCTGGTTCGTCTCCAGGATATGGCGCGTCACCGGGCAGTGCCGCACGTAGGTTTCAGCATCGACAGGCGCGCCCGTGCCGAACCAGTCGCCTTCGATCCAGTAGATGCGCTCCACCGCATCGTCCCGAGCGCTGGAAGCCGAAAACAGCACAAAACGGTCGTACCCCAGCGGCGCGCCGACAGCACGCACCGTATCCTGGATTGCGGCAAGGCTGCGGGCGCCCTCGATGGCGAGGGCTCCGTGCAATGCCGCCTGCGCGATTGCAGTGCTCATCTCAGGCCGTGACTTCCTTGAGCAAGGTTTCGGCCGCGAGCTTGCCAAGCGCATTGCCAGCCAGAGGGCTGTCGCCGGTGATCAGCTGGCGGTCCCGGTGCACGGCACCCGAGATGCCGTCGTTGACGATCTCGAAACCCAGGGTCTTGAGCCTTTCGCCGAACTTCCAGGTCAGGTGACCCGGCATGTAGCCGATGGCCGGGGTCTGCGCATCAAGTGCGTCGGGGAAGGCGCAGATCTTGTAGCCTCGGTAGATGTCGCTGTCGCCAACCGCTAGGAAGGCAGCAGGTCCGTGGCACAGGGAGATGACGAACCGGTTGTTGGCCGCAGCCCATTCCAGTACCGCACCTACGTCACGGCTGTCGGGGATGCCGATCAGCGCGCCATGCCCGCCGGGAACGAAGATGGCGGCGTACTGCTCCAGCCCCTGCTCAAGCACCGTCGACAGGCGCAGCGGCTCCTTGAATTGCGAGTGGTACTTGTTGAAGAAGCCCTTGACCGTCTCGTCTTCGGAAGGCATTGCCCAGAACTCGAACTTGACGGGATTTCCCGACATCGTTGCCACATCGAACGCGAATCCCGCCTTGTCCAGGTGGTACATGGGCAGAAGCGTCTCGACCGGGTGGTTGCCGGTGGAGAAAAAGCTGCCGTTATCGGTCAGCAGGTAGCGCTCGTCTGCGCCGATCATCAGGATCTTCTTGCTGCCTTGATAGGTTTTCGCGTAGTCGGCGCCGCTCAGGTCGGACTTGGGCGACGTGAACTGACTGAGCGAGTAGGGGGAGGGGAAGAACGCATTGAGTTCGGCCGGATCGGGTTGCGGTTGCTTGGTGGGAGTCGATGGTTCAGCCATGGGGCACCTCTGGGGTAGTTTGCGGAGGGCACAACAATGCGGCGGCAAGAAACCTGTGGCAATGAGGGATTTCCGTCAATGCGGGTCGGGCGAAGCCGGAATTTTGCTCTTGCTCCGTTTCAGGCTCGCACAGAGCCAAAGTCGGGAGCAGAAGCCTGGAGGCGCTCCGCCAATTCGCGTGTCTCAATGGTTGAGTCACTTTGGGCCGACTGCATTTGCGATGCTCGCCGCGCCTGTTTGTCCGCATACATGCACTGATCAGCCTCCTTGAGCACAGCCTGCGGAGAGCTGGCGGATGGATCGGCACTCACAATGCCAAAGCTTGCTCCTGGGTAGTCGAAGCTGCACTCGGCAAATTTATAGCTTCCGATCAGCAGCGGTGCCAATCGACTGCGCATGGCTTCAAGAGCCTTGTCCTGATCCATTGGGTCAGGTGGAGCAATCAGCCCGATGACGACGAATTCATCACCACCTAGTCGCCCCAGCATGTCACTCTTGCGCAAACCCGCAGACATGCGCCGGCCGACTTCGACGAGGAATTGGTCACCGACCACATGTCCGTAGGTGTCGTTGATCGCCTTGAATCCATCCAGATCGATGAAGGCCACCAGGACCCATTGCTGCGTGCGGCCCGCTAAAGCGAACAGCCGATCCAGCTGGGCCATCACATTGCGCCGGTTCGGCAGATTGGTCAGTGCATCATGGTTCGCCGCATGTCGCTCGTCCTGCCGCCGCGCCACCATTTGCCCGATCACGTGGCTGGAGAGCAGGATGAAAAGCAGGCCGATCGCCGCCACCAGCCCTGCCATCCAATAGTGCTGTCGACGCATGGCAGGCAGGTGATCCAGGGCCGCCATCGTGATCAGCTGGTACTGTGTTTTGGATAGCTGCTCACGCCGCAGCAGATAGGGTTTGCCATCGATGAGCCACTGATCAGCATGGCCGGAGCTGGCCATGGCTTGCACATCCAGAGCTATTCCTGGATCTTCTCCATTGTCTGACGAAGAGGGCGTGCTGGAAGACTGCGCGGTACCCGGCGAAAGAAGCCCTGCCGCATTGCGCAGCATGAATGGAGCGGACGAAGCGGTGGTCACTCTTCCCTGGCGATCCACGATCAGTGCAATGTGGTGTCCAGTCAGGTAGAGCGCTATTTCCGGGGCATCGAACTTCACCGTGACGGAGCCCAGAGGCATGTCGTCTTCGTTCTCGATGCGGCTGGCTACAAAATAGGACGGTGTCTTGTTCAGCCGGGCGATACCGAACGAATGGCCATTGCCGTCACGCAATGCATCGATCAGATAGGGACGGCCAGAGTAGATCATGCCCACGATGCTGTCAGGCTCGTCCCAGTTGCTGGCCGTCACCGTGTCGTCCGACATGTTGTTCATGTAGATGCGGGCATAGCGCAGATCACTGGAGAGTTCATGCATGAAGTTGCCGACCTTGCGCACCAACGGATCCTGCGTGAACTGCGCCGCGCGCTGCTGGCGCGTGAGCCTGGCCAGACTTGGCGGATCGTCGCGATACCGGGTGGCCAGCTGGATCACCGAGCCCTGGCGCGCCACCATATTGGCCACACTCGACATTTCCGTGAACAGCCGATCCATGATGCGTGCGGTCGTCTTGGCTTCGTATTCGGCGCTGGTCGCCAGGCGATCCAGCTCTGCACCCATGACTCGCTTTGACATCCACCACCCCAGACCAGCCACCAAGGTCAGCCACGCAACGGCCATTCCCAGTGTCGCCATGCGCACGGTGGGGCGCATTGACTGTTTGTGCTGAGCTTGCAGCGGTAATGCCTTGCCCACGTACTCCCTCCAGGCTGTTTTGAACGCATGGTAACAAGTACGTCTGGAGCGAAAAAGTCAGGAAAGGTCATCGGTGAAGCCGGTGTCGCGGCCGTATGAGCCCTCTGCGAAAAAAGCCGGCGCAGTCGAGGGTTGAGCCGGCCTGGATGCGACCGCATTGAGGGTGCTCCTGAATGGTGCGCCGTCTTTCCCGGGTACTTAAACCACCGCGGCGCTGAACGGCTCTGGCCTTCGTGCAAGCAGATGCGACAGCCTTTGAAGGCCCGTCTGCAAGCGTCCACGGTCCTTGATGCTGCCCAGCGAGATGCGAATGGCATTGACGGAGCCGCTGCCGGTGGCGCTGGTTGCGAATGCCTCCGCCGGCGTGACGGCGATGCCCTCGTTGTCGGCCGCACGCGCAAGCTGTGAGGAGTTCCAATACCCTGGCAACTCGAGCCATACATGCAGGCCGTCTCCAGTGCCGCTGTACCTCCCCGCAAGAATATCCCTGGCCATCCAGTGGCGCAGACGCGCCTCCTTGCGTACGCCTTCCATCAAAGCAGCAGCCGAACCGTCGAGAATCCACTGTGTGGCCAGTGCGGCCGTCAGAGGAGCGACCATCAGCGCAAATGACCTGAGCGCGACCAGGAAGCGTTCGCGTTCATGCGGGTCACGTATGAGCACGAAGGCGACACGCAAGCCGGGCGTCAGGCACTTCGACAGGGTCGAGATGTAGGACACCTGTTCCTGGGCAAACGTGGCAATAGGTGGTGGCGGTGCATCGGCAAGCAGCCAGTAGGGGTCATCTTCGACGATGCGTACATTGCAGCGCTTGGCGATGTTGGCGAGCTCCTTGCGCCGGCGCTCCGGAATGGTGATGGCGGTCGGGTTCTGCAATGTAGGGTTGAGGTAGAGCAGTCCAGGCTGGTGCTGATGGCAGGCTTGCTCCAGCATCTCGGGCACCATCCCGTGCTGGTCCGCTTCCACCGCAACGATGCGCCGGCCGAACTGGGTCGCAGCAGTACGCAGGCCCGGATAACTTGCTGGCTCTGTCAGTATCACATCGCCAGGCTTCGTCAGCGCCAGGATCAATGCGGCAATTGCGGCTTGCGCGCCCGGACAGACAACAACCTGCGCTGAATCCAGGGATCCAAACATCGGCTCCAGCCATCTGGCTCCTGCCTTACGGTCGGAGTCGCTTCCTCCGCCCAGGTGGTAAGTCATCAGCAATGCGGTGTCTGCCCCCATCATTACCTGAGAAAGGCCTTGTTTCAGCAGGTCGTCGAAGTCCACGCCAGCGGGTGGGGGAGGAGTGTTCATGCTTAGGTCGAGGACCGAGGTCAGTTCAATTCTCGGTGCCGCGACATAAGTACCTCGCGCGCCGCGGCCCTCCAGCAGATGGCGGCGTCTGGCTTCGTCGTATGCGCGCGTGACCGTCGTCAGGTCGAGGTTCAGCTGTGCTGCCAGCTGGCGCTGCGGAGGCAGACGATCACCCGGCTTCAGCGAACCGTCTGCCATTGCCGCCTGCAAGGCATCCGCAATCTGCAAGAAGCGTGGCCCGCCATGCACGGCCAATCGCGGCAGCCAAACTGGCAAACTGTCATCTTGTATGGTTTTCATACGCAGACATTTTGTCTCAATGTATGGAAATTGCTTTTAAGTAATATGCCTCAGAGCGTGTGGCGATCCCATTCTTGTATGGCAATCGCCGACGTTTTCGCCTCTCTCCTTCGGGAGGCGGTGTTCCTCACGGTAGACAGTGTCAAGTCATAGCTGGAAATTCTCAAAATGATCGATTGGGTCCCTGTAATCTTTGTTACGTTCAAGGTTCTCATCTTCGGCGCGTGCATGTTCTTCGCCATCAAGTGGCATTACGACCAAGGAAAGAAGGGAATGGACAGGCGCGCGCTGCTGCGCACGGGCGGCAAGGTGGCTGCCGCCTTCATGCTGGGGCTGCTGTTTGTTCTGCTGTTCACTTTCGGCCTTGCCAGAATGCTCGGCATGGACTTGAGCCTGCCATGACGGCAAAGGCTGGTCGGCCGATATCCAGCAATGCAATGAGCCTTGCATTCATCGCACGGCCATAATTGGTTGCCTTATCGAAGATGGCGATCTGCCTTGCGTGGCCTTTGCAGACGACCTTTGGCTCCAGGCATTCGGGAGACCACTTGCTTCGGATGACGAGGTCGCTCATTGCTCAACCGCCAGGCTGGCCCTGCTTTTCCGGGCCAGCTGGACAAAAGCCAAAGCAGCGGGCGAGAGCTTGTCAAAGCTCAGCGCGGCCAACGCGATTTTCCGGCGACAACGGGGCTTTAACGGGCGGTAGACAACACCTGCCGGGGGCTCGGGCAGAGCCAGACGTGCGGCAATGGTGACTGCCTCGCCTTGCGCGACAAAGCCCATCATCGAGGTGAGCTGCTCAAACTTGAACAGAGTTCTGGGTGAGGCGCCCTGGCTGACCAAAAAAGCATCGATATGGGGGCCCGAGCCTGCGCTGGTACGGATAAAGGGCTGTCCATGAAAGCCCATGGCAGCAATGGCCGATTGGGACGCAAGGGGGTGCGCAGCAGGCAGCACCGCCACCAGCTCGTCTTCAGCCAGGGTCAGGGTGTCGAAGCGCTCGTCGGGCAAGACGACAAAGCCCAGTTCCACACGCCGCTCCAGCAGCCACTGAACGACTGTGTCGTCCATGGCTTCCTCGATGTGCACCTCGACCAGGGGGTGCTTCTGCTGAAAGCGTGCCAGGAGCTTCGGCAGCAGACGCAGCGACGAGGTGGCGCCAAAAGATGCAATGCGCAAGGTGCCTCGGGCAATGCCATGCTCCGCATCGGCTTCCTGCTGCAATGCCTCTTTTTGCTGAAGAATGTCATTGGCGCGGCTCAGTAGCCTGGCGCCCACTTCGGTCAGTGTTGCCGCAGCCCCTTCGCGCTTGAAAAGTGAGACACCCAGCTCTGTCTCCAACTGCTTGATGGCATGGCTGACGCCGCTCTGGGAAATACCCAGCACACCCGCTGCGCGAGAGAAGCTGCCGACCCGGGCGAGCGCTGCAAAGACTTCGAGTTGTGTGAATGTCATGAGCTTTTACTCATTCGACGATGAATGCTGATTATCAGATAGTAACGTCTCATGAACACATCACGAACTTCCACCCATTTGGGATTGATTGGCATGGCTGCCCTGTGGGGCGCCTCCTGGCCCTGGGGACGCATCGTCGCGCAAACCATGCCTCCGCTGGCAGCGGCCAGCCTGCGCTTCTTTCTGGCTGGTCTCCTGCTGGTGCTGTGGCTATACCGTAGCGGGCGCATGGGTGCATTGCGTGTTCTGGGGCCTCGCCAATGGGGGGGCCTGGCCTGCGCTTCTGCCGTAGGCGTGCTGGGCTACTCCGTGTTCTTCTTGCAGGCACTCAAGACCGTGCCCGCGGGCAAGGCGGCCATGGTGGTGGCGCTCAACCCGGTACTGACCATGCTGTTCGCAGCGCTGCTGTTTCGTGAACGCGTGAACGCCGTCATGTGCCTGGGCTTGGGGCTGGCCGTGACGGGCGCCCTGTATGCGCTGAGCGGCGGCGCTTTGGGGGAGCTGGTATCTTCCTCGTCCGGCGTGGGAGAGTGGCTGCTGCTTGGCTGCGCCGCATGCTGGGTTGCCTATACCTTGATAGGACGCATCGTTCTGACCCGCGTGGATGCGCTGACCACGACGACGGCAACCGCACTCATTGGCGCTGCACTGCTTCTTATGGCCAGCATTGCCCTGGAGGGCTCGTCCGCCTGGACTGGCCTGGCAAAAGCCCCTGCCGTCGCCTGGTACAGCGTTGTGGCGCTGGCCCTGGGCGCTACGGCATTGGCTTACGCCTGGTACTTGAAGGGCGTCCAGGAGTTGGGTGCTGGCGCCGCAGCCGCGTATATGTCACTGGTGCCGCTGTTTGGCATGCTGCTGTCCAGCGTCTGGCTCGGAGAGCCCATCACCAACTCGCTGCTGGGTGGCGGCGCTGCGGCCATCTTCGGCATGTTGTTGATGAATGTCGGGCGCATACGACTGGAGAGAGCCTCTCACTCTGCGGCTGCCTGATTCGGGTCGAGTGCTGCTGCTTTCGGCCAGGAGCAGTCCTCGACTGATATATTCAAATGCAACAGCACTTGAGAAACCATCATGCCTGGCTTTGAGAATTGGCTTGCCTTCGGCCTTGTTTCCCTTGGAATGGTCCTCACTCCAGGACCGAACATGGTTTATTTGATTTCCCGATCGATATGCCAGGGGCGTGCCGCCGGTCTTATCTCCCTGGGGGGAGTTGCTCTCGGCTTCGTGTTCTACATGATGTGTGCGGCACTGGGCATTACGGCGATCGTCATGGCGGTACCGTATGCCTACGATGCGTTGCGCATTGGCGGGGCTCTGTACCTGATCTATCTGGCATGGCAAGCCGTCAAGCCGGGTGGCCGCTCTCCGTTTGAAGTCAAGAACCTTCCGCAGGACGGCCCAAAGAAGCTGTTCCTGATGGGGTTCCTGACCAATCTTCTCAACCCGAAGATCGCCGTGATGTATCTGTCACTGCTGCCTCAATTCATCAGCCCTGAACATGGCAGCGTGCTCTCTCAATCCCTGGTTCTGGGCTTTACCCAGATTGTGATCAGCGTCAGTGTGAACGCCACGATTGCCATGCTTGCAGGATCGATAGCAGTATTTCTTTCCGGCCGTCCGACGTGGATCCTGGTCCAGCGATGGCTGATGGGAACGGTTCTCGCCGGCTTGGCCGTTCGTATGTTGACCGAAGCAAGGAAATAGCACCTTGCCGAACCACCTTGGGACGTATTGCGACAGTCATAGAGGGACCATTTGCGGCCCTTCGCACATCTCAGAAGCGTTCACTGGAAGATGACGCCATGGACAATGACGATGCTGAACAGCCAATCGGCGTTCAGCATCGTCGAATGTTACACGCCTTGCCCTTGGGGCGGCTGGCACGACCCGGCAAACTCAAGACAGCTGCAGCCGGCCAGAAACTGTCCTTGAAACGGCCAATGGATTTTCAAGACACGCGAACGAATTGCTGCTCGGTCACCGTGCTTCCCCACTGCGCTCCTGGCTCCTCCTTCTGCAGCTTGAAGCCAAAAGACTCATACAGCTTGCGGGCGGCGTCCAAGCCTTTGAATGTCCACAGATGGACCTCACGGAACCCACGTATATCGCAGAATGTCATCGCCTCTGTCATCAACTGCCTGCCGACACCGCTACCGCGACAACCATCGTCCAAGATGAACCATCGCAGATGGGCTCTGTTGTCACCCAGGTCCTGCCCGTCAATCGCGAGCGAGCCAACAATTCGGTCATTGAGCAGGGCGGCCCATACCCTATTGCATGGCTCGTGCAGCCGTCCGGCGAACTCTGCCGCTCCAGCTGCGACCTGGCTCTCGAAGAACTGCCCGAAATTGGAGTGCTTCGAGTAGAACGCTGCATGCATTTCGGCAATACGTCCAACCAGTCCGGGGCGATATCCTGCGCTGACGGTGATTGGGCTTTGCTGCTTTTCTGCCATATTCAAGCGGTGGGCCTTAAGTGCTCCTGCATATGCAGACAAGCCCTGCGCAACCGCCTGTTGCTGGGAGCGATTGAGGTGCTGAAACGCAGCTTGTACCTGCATCTGGCCATAGGAATGGATCTGCCTGACCGTGCTGCGCCCCTGGGCCGTCAACTGCAATAGCTTGAAACGGCCATCATCGATAGCAGCCACTTCCTTGATCTCTCCTGCTGCAACCAGCTTCGCAAGCATTCGGCTGACGCTTGACTTCTCCAGCCCCAAAAGCTGCACGAGCTGAATCGAGGTCATGCCTTCATGGGCGTCGATTTCAAGCAATGCATGCACAGCCGATGCCGAGTAATCCGTTGCGGCCAGTGTCGGCTGCATGAATCCGAGCTCTCTTACCAGGGCGCGGGAGTCGGCTCGGATCGAGTCAATTTCAGACAGGGTGTTGGTCATCTGTGGTGTCAAGCAATCAATATTGGTTGCAATATACAACTATATAGTTGTAGTGTGCAACTGATTTGTGCTGAAGCCTGATAGGAGTGGATGGCTGTCCATGGCCAGTCCTGTACGTAAGCCATTCCGGCAGCTCAGCGAGCTGCACATCCGGGCTGCCGTTGCCCATCGATTCACGGAGCCGGGCCGCGCACAACGGCAGGCGGCGGCGTAGTCACGTCAGGGGTCGGGGCGGTGTGGCTCAGCTTAGAGCGCAGTCGTTTCAGGCGATTCGACTGCTGGCGCTGGCTTGCGGGGCGCCGCGTACCTTCTAGGCGGAAATGCTGCTTCTAACGATGTCCAGGGTTTCGTGCATGTCCTTGACAAGCAGGGTCAGCATTTCCCGTGACGCAGGAGTTTGTCCGTTGGACCTGATCTGATTTTCCAGGGATTCGGCTTGCGCAAGGAGGTCCTTGAGCGCGACAGCAGAAAGACCTCCCCGGATCCTGTGCAACACGGCGAGCATGGCTGGGGCATTGTCCCCACTGGCGGACTCCTCGAGCGTGTTCAGGTCCTGGCTCATGGTCTGGATGAAGACCTCGCGGTACTTCCTGGGGATCGCGGCAGCACTCGCCGAAGTGTCGCGCCTAGGATTGCTGGCGGGATCGTCCGAGCCGCCTGGCGGCGCTGCATCAGCGCTGGCTTTCGCATGCGCGCGCAAGTGCAGCCACAGCGATCGCAGATCGATAGGCTTCACTAGCCAGCTGTTCATACCGGCAGCCCGGCATCGGGTCTCTTCTTCCTTCATGGCATTCGCCGTCACTCCAATGATGGGCGTGGACACGCCACGCTCGCGCAGGGTGCTTGCCAGCTCATAGCCATTCATGCGCGGCATGTTCAGGTCGGTAAGCAGGAGATCGAAGTTGTTGATACTCCATAGCGCGAGGGCGTCTGCCCCGTCGGGGGCAATGGTTACCTGGCAGCCAAGCTGTTCAAGCTGGTCGCGCAGCGTGATCTGATTGATCGGATTGTCCTCGGCAACAAGAATATGCAGATTCAGCTGATGATAGGGCGGATGAGCGGGCTCCGGCGAAATCTCCAGCTCCCCGCTCACCAGATATTGAATGGCGAATCCGACGCTGCGCACAGAGTATCGGTTTGCCTGCGGCGGGAGCCTGCCAAAGTCCTCGTATCCCCTGGCCACGATCCGCGGGCCCGTCCATTCCTCAAGATCGACTCGATCATCAAGCACGACGTCCACGAGCACGCCAGGCGACTCGCTCTCGGGATAAGCATGCGGGGAGAGGGCGCTTGCCTGAGCCCCCCAGCGTGTCAGCCACAGGCACAGGTTATCGCTGAGCTCCTTGCGCGGGCTGCGTACATAGGTCGTGATATCTCGCAGCTGGGGAGCAGAGGTCGCAGGCGGGCTGCCCTTTTCAAGAACGAGATCCACGGAAAAACTGCTGCCCAAGCCGGGTTCGCTGGTGACATGGAGCTCACTGCCCATGAGCCTGGCCAATCTGGCGGAAAGGGCAAGGCCGATGCCCATGCCGCCAACCGTATGCGAGCCGCCGTTGATCCGATAGAAAGGCTCGAACAGTCGTTTTCGTTCTTCGGGGCCGATGCCCGGTCCGCTGTCCACCACCTGCAGGCACAGCCGCACCTTCTCGTCCTGCAAGGATTCGGCGCGCAGCCGGGTGATGACATGTCCGGCGTTCGTGAACTTGATGGCGTTGCCAAGCAGGCTGGTGAGAATCTGGCGTATGCGCCCTGCATCCCCGTAGACGCATGCCGGCACGGAGGTGTCCACGCAGCCATAGATGACCAGGCCTTTTTGCTCGCCGGCTGGCGCGCAGGACGCGACCGCACTTTGTACCAGCTCGCCGGGATCGAAGGCTGCTGCCTCGAGTGCAAGCTGCCCCGACTCGATCTTGGTGACATCCAGGATGTCGCTGATCAGCTGCTGCAGAATGCCCGATGAATTCTGGATGTGATCGATATGTCGGCGCTGTTCATCACTGAGTGGCGTCATGGCAAGAATCTCCAGCGTGCCCAGCAACCCATACAAGGGCGTGCGGATCTCATGGCTCATTGACGCCAGGAAGGTCGATTTCGCCTCTACGGCCCGTTGTGCCTGCACCTTGGCCTGTTCCTGGGTGCGCTCCATCTCGGCTCGTGCGCTGACGTCCGCGAACACGCAAAGCACCACGTCCTGGCTCTTGTAGCGTGTCGGCACGAATCTCACATGCAAGGGGCGGCCGTCCAGACCCTGAATGCTTTCGATGCTCCCCGGCTTCGTGGTGCCCATGATCTGCCGCAGCAGGCCATTGGCTCCCGGGGCGTTGTGCAATTCAGCGTCGGCTCCTATGCCCAGCCACTGCGCCGCGAGCTCATTGCTGAAGGCGACCTTGCCGGTCGAGCGGTACAGAACGCAGAGCGCGACCGGGACGGTGCCAAGCAGGGTGAGATTGAATGCATCCATTTCCTGCTCGCTCTGGGCTGCAGCCTGCGCAGGATCGGTGACATGCAGCCGATACCATCGCCTAAACCCCAATCCGCCTGCCAGAACCAGCAGCAAAGTGGTCAAGGCGCCCACCGGCAGCCAAGCATGGTTCTTGATGAAGCTGCTGTAGCCGAGCAAGTAGACCGCAGTCCAGTCGCCATTTTTGTCGGCAAGCCGAAGAATCAAGCCTTCGGACGAAGCCTTGAAGCCGATATCGTCGGCAGCCGGAAGCCGTCCCTCGCCTATCAGCACGCCGCTGTCGCGCCGCATCAACCAGAAATCATCGTAGGCCAGCTGGAAGGAGGGGCGCTCCGATGCACTGATTCGGTCTCGCGTGAACAGCGTCGCCGCATAGACATTGCCTGATGTGCCGGACTGCGCATCGTCTGCGTCCAAAGGCAGGGATATCGGAAGAACCCCAATCATCGCGCCGGGGAGATCTGCATCCCGTCGCCACTCGATCGGTGAATCTAGCCTGACTCCTTGCGGAACCTCGCTCGATGCGTGCTGCTGGATCGCCTGAACCACGCTCAGCAACACTCGGCGCGTCAGGGGCGTATGGCTTGAATCTGCGGCAACTGCCGGCACGCTCAGGCTGAACTGCCTGGCGGGCGATACGACAAAGACGGGCGCGGCCGGGAACGCCAGATTTGCCCAATACGTGGAATAGAAGTCTGAAAGATACGAGCCTGCCCCTGAGTGGACGCCGCTCGTCACCGGGCAGAATTCTGCCCGCTGGCAGAGCAGGGTGAACGGCATGGACGCCGCTGCGCGTTGCCCATCGAAGAATCGCCAGGAGGGCGACTCGGTGCCCGCAGCCGAGCTGACCGAAGTGCGTGAAGCAAGGCTGGCCCGTTCGGCCTGCTGGCTTTGCATGCGCAGTGTGCGCAGCATCTGCTCCTGGGCGTTGATGTTGCCCATCAGGAATGAAAAGTCCGCCTGAAGCTGGTCCTTTTCGTTCTGCAGGATATGCTGGCCGAGCCAATACACGGCACCAGCCAGCACAAGAGCAGCCGGAAAAACGTCGAAAAAAAGTGCTCTCAAGCGGCTGGAGGCGGGCATCACCATTTTTTGATGCTTCTGTCGTGTCATAGGTGGTGCACGCTTGACGCGCGCTCTTGTTTCAATGTGGCGCAGAGTCAGGGAAATGCAGCTTGGGCTCGTCAATCAGCAGCTCGCCGAATGCGGGCGCGTCGATGGCGGCTGAGATCAGGTATCCCTGGGCGCAGTCGCAGCCAAGCTGCCGCACGAATTGCAGATCCTCCATGGTTTCGACACCCTCGGCAGTCACCAGCAGGCCCAGTTGTTTGCCCAACTGAACCGATGACGCAAGTGCCGCGGCCAGCACTTCGTCGCTGGCGGCGCCATAGACAAAGGCCCGGTCAATCTTCAATTCGGTGAACGGGATGGAGATCAGGTTGTACATGGAGCTGTACCCTTTGCCGAAATCATCCTGAGACAGGCCAAAACCACGCAGTCGCAGGCGGCTGGCACCCATGTAGAACTGGCCGGCGTCCATGCTCATGTCGTCTTCGAGCAGCTCGAAAGTGACATCCTCTGTCGGCACGCCGCAATTGGTGACTATAGCGTGGAGCTCGTCCGGCAACTGCTGCTGATCCAGCAACGATGTCGGCAGGTTGATCGAGATCGGCACCCGATAGCCCTGGCGCCTCCATGTCCTGTAGGCATCGACTCCATCTTCCACCATGCGCATCAGCAACGCGTGGTCCAGTCCATAGTCATGCAGAGATTTCAGGAAGGAGGCCGGCATCATCAGACCGAAATCGCTGTGTTGCCAGCGAACCAGGGCTTCTGCCCCCACGATGCTCCCGGACAGCAGCGACTTCTTCGGCTGGAACCAGGCCCGGATGCTGCCGTCGCGAAGCGCAATCTCCATGCTCTCCTTGTCCAGGACCCTGTCGTCGCATGCGGCCGCGCTGGAGCGCTCTGCCGCGGGGCGGCGCAACAGGTTCCTGACCATCTCGTCGATCTGCTCGCGCACGATAGGCTTGACGAAGGAGCCGATGACGGCGAAGCCGCGTTCCTTTGCCATCAGGCTGATGCTGTTGGCCATGCGGCGCGAGCATGCCGTGACAATGGCCAGAACGGGATTCAGGTCCTGGCGCGCAAGCTGATCGATGAACTGGGCGCCATCCATCAGGGGCATGTTGACGTCCATGACGACGACGTTGTAGCCCTGTTCCTTGATCCGCGTCAGGGCAACACTGGCGTTTTGCTCCGCGTCGACGTGAGCGAAGCCTGCTTCCTCCAGCATGTCTTTCAAGCGGATACATTGAAAGGCGTGATCATCCAGGACAAGAACTTTGTATTTGGAAAGCATGGTCAGGTCAAATCCTCTACGAGGGTGTGCAAGGTTTGCGCCAGGGTGAGAAGTGGCAAGGGTTTGAGGAGCACCTGGTTCATGCCGGCCTCGACACCCCGGCGCGCGACATCGGGGGCGGTGCTTGCCGTCAGGCCCAGGATGGCGCCCTGGTAGTCCAGCTTTCTCAAGGCGCGGACCAGCTCGTTGCCGCCCATCAGCGGCATATTCAGGTCGGTAATGACGACGTCGTACTCCTGAGCGCTCCAGCGGCGCAGCGCCTCATGTCCATTGACGACAGTGACTACCTTGCAGCCCAGATGCTCCAGTTGCTCTCGCAGGATGATCTGGCTGATGATGTTGTCTTCCACCACCATCACACGCAATCCCAGCGATATCCGCTTGGCGTGAACCTTTGCGCTCAGCGGGCGCTCGATACCATCCTGTGCCATCCGGACGGCGCGCCCGATGCTGACCGGATTTGTGGTGCAGGTGATGCTCAGCTTGGAGCTTGTCGAGGCCAAGGACTCCTGGCCGGACCCGGGCGCCACGACGCGGACCCTCTTGTGTTTCCACGGCAGATCAGGCGGGGCCGGCGGCCAGGCCTGGACGAAGACGGCGTCTTTCGAGGCCGGAAGCTTTAGATCGCTACGGTACGGCAGCGCGACAGCGCCCCATGAGTTCAACCACTCGCACAGGTTTGCCACCACTTCCGGAGCTGCGCCATCGACATACACCGCGCGCTTGCGCAGTACCACCGGCGGGGCAGGGTCTGCCGCTGCAACATCCAGCGTGACGGCAAACGTAATGCTGGTGCCCAGGCCTTTTTCACTGACAACAGACAGGCTTCCGCCCATCAGGTCTGAAAGGCGCCGGCAGATGGCCAGGCCCAGCCCCGATCCGGAAATGTCTTCCTTGGCGCTGGCGTCGGCACGGAAGTAGGGCTCGAAGAGCTGAGCCTGGGCTTCGGCCCGAATTCCGACGCCCGTATCCGCAACCTGAAACTTGAGGCGAGCGCGCCCGGGCTGAAGATTCTCGGCGCTCACGCGCACGGCAACCCGGCCTGCTTCGGTGAACTTCACCGCATTGCCGACCAGATTGTTCAGGACCTGCAGTATGCGGGCGGAGTCGGCACGAACCGAGGAGGGAACCCCAACGTCGCAAAGCCCGTAGATCAGCAGCCCCTTGCCCTGCGCGCGCGCCGCAAAGTTCGCGACGACGCGCTCCAGCAGCTCCGCAGGCGAGACCTCGGCGATGTACAACTCTTGCCGGCCGGCCTCTATGCGCGACAGGTCCAGGGTGTCGTTGATGGTGCGCAGCAGCGTCGCGGAGGACTGCTGGATCGTGTTCAGGTATTGCTGCTGCTGCGCGTTCAAGCCTGTCAGCGCCAGCAGCTCCATCGTGCCCACGATGCCGTACAGCGGTGTACGGATCTCATGGCTGAGCGTGGCGAAGAACATCGTTTTCGCTTCGTTCACCTGGTCGGCGGCCAGCTTCGCACTTCGCAGCGACCGCTCGACCTCCTTTTGCACGGTGATGTCGCTGATGCCGCAGATGACCACGTCCTCGGACTGATAAGGCATGGAGGCGAAGGTCAGAATGACGCTGCGCCCGTCGCGAAGCTCACACTCGCGGCTGCCTGCCCGGGTCGTGGCCTGGCGGATATCCTCGCGCCAGCTGTCGTGCTCGTCGAGCAGGCGCCTGGCGGCGTCGTTGGACACAAGCAGCCTGCCATCTGAGCGGCGCACCAGGCTCAGGCCGACAGGGGCAACTTCAATGATCTTGTTGTTGAGGGCCAGGCTGTCGACAAGAGCCGCGTACTGGCGCAAAGCCGGCGCCACCAGCTTTCTCTTGATGTGGCGCACGGCCAGCAAGACGATGGCGGCCAGCACGGCTGCGACGCCTCCTGCCATCCAGAAGGAGTGGGCACTACGGGTCAGGACATCCCGCATCGGGACGTAGTAGACGAGCTTCCACTGCGCTTCCCCCACCGATTTGACCAGCACGAGATTCTCGGGAAACCACGTGCCGCCCTGGACTCCGAAAGAGTCCTGGGTCAGCTGCGTTGCAACCGTATCGCCCATCATGGGCAGCGGGCCGCCGTGCAGGGTTATGCGGCTGTTGGTGTCATAGAGCGCGTAGCTACCGCCATCGCTTGCGCATTCGGAGGCGATGACCGAGGCGACACCGTCGACCTCCAACCCGATCCAGGTTTGTTCAGGATGCGCTGCGTCCAGCGGGGTGAACAGAAAGATCCTGTCCATTTCATCTGTTGGCGGGCGCAGCCAGACTATGGGCGCACGGCTGCCTGCCTCGATTGCAGGCGCGCGCTCGGCCAGGGCTTCCGTAAGCCACGCCGTGGTGCCGGGCGACACCGGGGAGGGCCTTGCCGCCGTCTCTGCACCCAGGCGCTTTGCCGTGGAATGCTCCAGCGACAGATAGATGATGCGGGCGCTGGCCTGCTTGACATCGGCTCTATCGTGCGGGGTCAGAACCAGGGCCCAGTCATAGCTGTTCTTGTCCGTCAGCAGCGGCGTGACACTGATCTGGCGTGTTTCGCCAAATGTTTGCGGGGTACGCTCGGGCGACATGCGGTTGGTATTGCGCACGGACGATCCGGCGATCGACTTGAGCAAGGCTTCGCGCTGGTCAAAATAAAGCTGCGCGCTGTAGGCGGCTGCATTCATGCGTCGTCGGTAGTTGGAAACCTCCCCGCTGAATGCCCAATACAGATAAAGCGCGGTGCCAAACAGGATGCAGGCCAGCAGCGCTACAGCCAACAGATGAAGCAGCAGCATAGGCAAGCCGAGCGCGGTGGTGTTCAACCTCTCGGTGGGAGGGTTGGTCAAAATCATGCAAGGAATGATAGAAGTCGAGCTCTTTCACAGGTCTAGGAAAATTCTTAAAACATCGCTCTCTGAAAACAGGGCAGGGGAGAATCGGGCTGCAGATTGCCCTCGCACTCCAATATCTCAGTCCCATACCTCAGCCCAATCAATGAGAGGAGCGATTTCGGCCTCTCCTGGTCGCTGGCCGCGCGGGGGAACAACCCCAGCCCATAGTCCCGTAGTGATTGGCGGTAATGCGGCAAGCAGCACATGCTTGCTGCATGCGTGGCAGCAGGGCAGGGAAGACGCTGCTGCCGAATTCCTGCTCCGTGACGCAGAGTCTTGCTTTTCAGGTCGGCGCAGTTGCCCGGACGCGTAATTGCACTTAGTACTTGGTACTGAATACTTGGCACTTGGTAGTTGAATGACGGGCAGTGCCGGCTTAGTAGGCTTATTAGTTAGGCCATCAGGCGCAGCAATGAATTCAAGTCATCTCCATGCCCCGATTTTCTTGACCAGCTTTATAGTCCTCAGGAAATCTCCAGGCAGAAATCGAGCAGGTAGTGATGCGTGAATCTATCCCGCCGATCAATATTCAGAAAATGCCGTCCCGGCGTTTATCGGCGGCCTGCTTGATAAGATCAGGCGCAGTGAGGGCTGCAGAGCAGGGGGCTGACCATGAAACCCCGTCAGTCCTTATTTCGTCGAGCCGAAGACCGCTTTCGGCTGGAGCGCATGCAATGCCAAGGTAATCAGTCAGTTGAATGGCGAGATAAACAAACATACCAAGACGATGCGCTTTATTCGGTGTTCCCTGGTTCTCCTGATCCTGTCGCTGGCAGTCATGGCCCCAGGCCGGGCAGAGTTGAGCGTCTTCAATTTTGAACCGCGTATTACTTCGGCCTCCCGCAGTTGGCTGAGCGATGAGCAGCGCAAAACGCTGGACCAGCGTGGCCAGCTCACGCTGGGTGTTTCGCTGCCGGACTATCCTCCCCTGGGTATTTTTGATGCAGGCCGGTTTCGCGGCATCACGGCCGACTATGTGGGCCTGCTGTTTGCGTCTCCCGTGCGCGTGCAGCCGTTTCGCAGTCGAGAGGCCGCCTTGCAGGCTCTGCAGCGTGGCGAGATCGACATGCTTGGCGGCGGCACGCCCAGCGAAGCCCGGCTGGCAGGCCTGCAACTCACCCACCCCTATCTTGCGGACCAGCCTGTGCTGGTCTCCAGGATCGATGCCCCCTTTGACGCGAAGGCCCAGGGAACCAAAATGGCGGTCAACCCGGGATATCTGCCGGCGGCACAGACGGCCGAGGTATATCCCAACAGCCGTCTTCTGAACTTTGTGTCGCCCAAACGTGCGCTGGAGGCGCTGAGTCTGGGCGAGGTCGATGCGGTCCTGGCCGATGCCTCGTCAGCCCACTACCTCATCAGCGTCAACTATCTCGTGAATCTCAAGATCCAGGGCTTTGTTCCCGTGGACAGCGGTGGATTTGGTTTCCTGGTCCGCATGGGCGACGGCACGCTGCTCGACTACCTCGACCGGGCCATTCCGAAAGTTGCGGCGGAGTATGGCGACGATATTCTGTACTCCTGGAGTGGCGGACGGCCACTGCGCCTGGGCGAGGACCGCATTCCATTGACAGCATCCGAGAATCGCTGGCTGGCTGCGCATCCGAGCATTCCGGTGGTCTTGAATGGTTCGCTGGGCGCGTTGGGGCAGTTCTCCAGTGACGGGAAGGCCCAGGGCATAGGCCCGGAGTATCTGGAGTTGATCAGTCGCCGTACGGGCCTGAAATTCAACTATGTGCGCGCTCGCAACTACTCGGAGCTCAATGCCATCCTGCGCCAGCGGCAGGCCCTGCTGACCCCGGTTTTCGCGCCCTCGGATGAAGCGCCGCAGGGGCTTGAAATGCTCAGCCCCTATCTGAGGACCTCGGTCATCGTCATGGCCCCGGCAGGGGCGGCCCAGGGAGTCACGGACGACGGGCAGAGCATTCACCATCTGGCAGACCTGGAAGGGAAGAGGGTGGCCCTTGTCGAGGGTTACTTTCTCGAGGGTGTCATCCGACGCGATCACCCGGGCGTGAAGATTCGCGCGTTCCCGGACATGACGCAGGCCATGCAGAGTGTTGTGGAAGGGCGCAGCGATGCCGTTGTCGGCAGCGACTACGCGATGCGCTTCATCAACGCCAGATATCTTGGGAACCGGCTGGCGCCGATAGGCATTCTGGACGACTACATGCGCCGCGTCAGCATGGCGGTACAGGCGCAGGAGCCCGAGCTGGTTGCGATCCTGGAGAAGGCCAGGCTTTCAATCACGCCTGAGGATGTGGCAGAACTGGTGCGCAACTGGGAGCCCGGACATCCGGCCGATGGCTGGGGGTTCTGGAACGAGCATCGCCAGGCGCTTTTGCGGGTGGCAGGCGCGCTGGGCCTGGCGGCCGCGATCTCGCTGATCTGGGGGATCTACCTGACCCGTCAGGTTCGCCGGACCAGGCGTGCGGAGCAGCGTGCCGAAGCCGCCAATCAAGCCAAGACCCAGTTCCTCGCCACCATGACCCATGAGATTCGCACGCCTCTTGCGGCGATCATCGGCCTGCTGGATATGGCTCAGCAGCGAAGCCAGGGGCCGGCCGCAGAGGATGGCAGTCTGCCGGCGGCTCAGGATGCGGCACAGACCATGCTGCTGCTGCTCAACAATGTGCTGGATCTCAACCGGATCGAGTCGGGCCTGATCCACTCGAGTCCCAAACCGGTAGCGCTCAGGCCCTTGATCGAGGACATGGCTGTCCTGATCCGGGGCATGGCCTATCGCAAGCAGCTCACCCTGGAGATGTCGGTCGCACCTGAGGTCGATGCATGGGTGATGGCCGATCCGCTGCACCTCAAGCAAGTGCTGTTCAACCTTCTCAGCAACGCTGTCAAGTTCACTGCTCACGGGGGTATTGCCCTGACGGCGACTGCAAGCGCAGAGGGCGGAATGCTGAACCTGTGCTTGGAGGTCGAAGATACCGGAATGGGTATTGAGCCAGCCGATCAGGCTCGGCTCTTCGAGCCCTATGAACAGGTGGCCTCGGCTCAGCAGGGGCAGGCCTTTGGCAGCGGTCTGGGGCTGCACATCACCCGCCGTTTGGTGAAACATATGGGCGGAGCCGTATCTGTCGACAGTGAACCGGGACGAGGTTCCTGCTTCACGGTGAAGCTTGCGCTGCCCATTGTTGAGGTTAAGGCGCAGACCTTGTCGCAGCCAAAGCCGCGCACCACGCCCTGCTCGGCAGCCAGGGCGCAAGCCCATGGCGCGTCACTGCTGCGCACGCTGCTCGTGGAGGACCATGCGCTCAACCGCGAGATCGTCAAAGGCATGATGTCCGATCAAGGTGTGGCGCCTGATGTTGCCGAGGACGGCGCCCAGGCCTGGGAGCTATGCACCGAGACGGATTTCGATCTGATCGTCACGGACGGCCAGATGCCCCATATGAATGGCGCCGAACTGATCTCTAGAGTGCGCGCACGTGAAACCAGCGAGGCTCGACCTCGCTGCCGTATCGTGGCACTGACCGCCAGCATCGAAGATGCGGAGCGGCAACGCTATATGGCTGCCGGCGCTGATGAGGTGCTCTGCAAGCCCATCCGAGAAGAGGACATGGCGAGAGTGATTCGCGAGTCGATGACTCTCGTCAGAGGCTGAGCGATTTAGGGTGTGCTTGATGGCTTGGTGCGCGGCCACGGGGATTGCATGATTCAACATGGGCAACTCCTGGGGCCTGTTTCCAGCATTTGCACAGGGGGTTGATCCAGTGCTGTCGTGTGAGAGCCGTCAAGCAAGGTTTGCTGTGTAGCGATTGCTGCACCTCAACTATGACTACATGTGTTGCTGCTTTTTAGCGTGTAGCAGTCATTCATCAAGCCGCGACTGCAGAGCAGAGACATCGGGCTTTAGCTGCGCAGCTTGTGCGACGAGAATTGTTGGAAATGTCTGGACAGAGCGCTTGGCGCCGCTGTGGCTCGGTCATGGTTTTGTTGATGACCGCATCCAAAGGATGTACCCAGCATGGATTCAAGCTGGTGTCATAGCCAGCCGGCCCGGCGAAAGCGGTAGTAGACATAACTGCACACGCAGACAATCAGCAGCAATGCAACAGGGTAGCCATACTGCCACTTCAGCTCTGGCATATGCTCGAAATTCATTCCCCAGATGCCCACAAAGGCGGTGCAGATCGCAAAGATGCTTGCCCAGGCTGCCAGTCGCTTGGTGACTTCGCTTTCATCGATTGTGACCAGCGCGAGGTTGACCTGCATCGCAGTCGCTATGGTGTCGCGCATTCCCTCGATGAGGCCGTTGATGCGGACCAGGTGGTCAGCTACATCGCGGAAGTAGTCCTGCGATCCCGCGCAGACCTGAGGTACACGTCCGCCGTGGAGCTTGCTCACGGCCTCCAGCAATGGAGCAACCGCGTGCTTGAGGATCATGACACGTTGCTTCAGCCCATACAGCTGCTTGATGCTCTCGCGTGCAGCTCGCTGCGTGAAAATCTGTAGCTCGACTGCTTCCAGCTCGGCTTCCAGGGCTTCAATGATGGGGAAGTAGCGGTCAACCACCGCGTCCATCAGTGCATACAAGACGAAGCCTGAGCCGTGCTTAAGTAGCTCGGGCTCTTTCTCGCAGCGATCCCGCACTCCCAGAAAACCTTGTTTGCTGCGATTTCGGACCGACAGAACGTAGTTGGAGCCGATGAACACATCCACCTCACCCAGGTTGAAATGGCCGGGTTGAGCGGGATCAGGCTCCAGAAGATGCATGACTGTGAAGAGGGACTGGCCGTATTCCTCGATCTTGGGCCTTTGGTGTCCGTGGCTGGCATCCTCCACGGCGAGTTCGTGCAGGTTGAACTCTTCACGCATTTCGTCCAGCTCAGCCGACGTCGCATCGGACAAGGCGACCCAGACAAAGCAGTCAGGTCTTGCGATGTACTCGCTGATATCGGCGACAGCAATATCTGCCAGCTTGGATCCCTTTTCGTAGGCCACGCAATTGATCAGCATCGAGATCCTCTTTCCACAATCGAAAGGCTCAATGGTGCCATGCCTCTATCACGGCAGAGGGTAACAATGGACAGACACTGCCTGGGCTTGGGAGAGATGGACAAGTGTTGTTCAACGTCCTTTCTTCCACTGGTGCGGTTGTGGCAGCAAAACTGGCTGCTTGCCGGGAGCGGGATCGAACCGCCAGAGCCAGGTGAACTGACGCCTAGAGTAGGCGTCCTGCAGGCCACTGGCGACTGTGGATTCGGCTGGGCAGCAACGGCTTGAAGGACTGCTGTTGGAGTAAAGGACGAAATGGGGTTCTCGGCCAGGAGCAGTCGCTGACAACCTGCCGACAGGTGACGGTATTAGGCTGGTTGTCGACATCCCGTTGTATTGGACCGATGGCCGCTGCCATCTTTACCAGTCATTGGGCTTTCCCTTCGACCGCCAGCGGCTGTCGTCAGTTGACCTGCATCTGGGCCTTGCGTGCCACCTCGCCCAGTCGTTTGTATTCGGACTGTGTCAGCGCTTCAAAGCCCTGGGCCGCAGACCCCTTGGGGGTGAATCCGGCCTGCACCAGCTTGTCCTTGACGGCGGGATCGCTCAGGGCCTGGTTGATGGCGGTATTGAGTTTGGCTGTGATGGCTTGATCGAGCTTGGCTGGGCCATATACGCCGAACCATGGATCGACTGCGTAGCCTTTGAGACCGCTCTCCGCGATTGTCGGCACATTGGGTAACGATGGGCTGCGCTCGCTGCCTGCCACGGCCAGTGCCTTGAGCTTGCCTGCCTGAATGTGTGGCAGGGAAGCGGGCAGGTTATCAAACATGGCGGGTAGGTGGCCGCCGAGCATGTCGGTAATACCCGGTACGCTACCTTTATAGGGCACATGGACGGTATCCAGGCCAGTCATTTGCGCAAACATCACGCCAGCCAGGTGCATGCTGGTTCCGGCGCCGGCAGTACCGTACTGAAAGCCTGGGTTCGCTTTGATGTAGGCGATGAATTCCTGCACATTGTTTGCCGGGAAGCTCTTGCCCACCTCCAGCACGATGGTGGAGTAGCCCAGCATGGAAACCGCCGTGAAGTCCTTGCGGGGATCAAACGCCATCGATTTGTAGATGTGCGGGTTGAGCGCATTGGTGGAGATGGCTCCGAAACCGATCGTGTAGCCGTCAGGCTTGGACTTTGCCACCACATCCATGCCGATATTGCCTCCGGCGCCGGGCTTGTTCTCGATCACCACAGCTTGGCCCAGCGTACGTGCCATGTGCTCGCCCACGACTCGTGCCACGAGATCGGTTGTTCCTCCAGCCAGATACGGAACGACAAAAGTAATGGGCTTTTGCGGGAAAGCTGCTTCCGCGTGAGCGGTTGCCATGGTGGTGAGCGCACTTGCGGCGGCAATTGACGCGAGTATCTGTCGACGGTTCACGGGGTCTCCTTGGTAGTTCTATTGGGCAGCATTTGAAGTCGATATCCGGAATCTGCTTGAAGCAAGGCCTTGGAGGCCGTTGTCGCCCGAAGCAGGGTGACAAGCAGTGTATTTGTTCAAAGCAGTCCGTGGGAGCTCAATCTGGCAAGTGCTGACCAAGGACTGGGCTCAGGTGCGGATACACCCCCGTGCAGCACTGCCTTCGACTGCATGTTCCCGCTGACCTGATTATTTGTGCCGGCTATGACTGACCTGTCCGGTGATAGCGAGCAGCTGCGTTCGGCTAGGAGCTTTAGCCGGCGTCCGGCAGCTCCAGCAACACGCCGCTACCGTCGCCAATGGCCACCACATCGCAGTTGTGGCCGGGACCGCCGCGATCCACAACGAGAAAACGTGCGGGGGCCTGTAGGGCAATCAGGGAGTGATGCCAAACACCGCGGTGGTAGTTCACCCCCTGGCGGCCATTAGTCACGAAGGCCTGCAGATCGCAGGGTTGCACGCTTTCGCCCGCAGCCGCGACAACGACGACGAAAGGGGTCTCCTGCAATGGCACGAAGGCCTGGCTGCCCAGCGGGTGGCGCTCCATTTCCTCCAGCCGCAGCGGCAACTCGTAAGGCAGGGCGTGGAACAGATTGATCAGCGCGTGGCCTTCTGCGCCACCGGCATCCACCTGCGCCAGCGCGTGGTAGCGCTCGGTCATGCCGTGGTTGATCTGCAAGGGGGCATGCCCCGCGCTTTCGATCACGTCACCAAAGCGGGCAAAGGCTTCGGCAGTCAGGGGCTGAATGCTAAGGCGGTGGAGGACAGGGGCGCCGCAGGAGGCGGGCGTGGTTGCCAGGACAGTGGTCATAAAAGATTGTTGCTTGATTTGGTCTAACTGGTAATACCAGTATGTTTTGCCTTGGCGACTTTGTCAAATTGCAAATTTAAAGAGTGGCTAGGGTAATTGCGAGTGCGCAATGTTTTGATCTTGATTATGGTTGCGATCGTTAATTCATACCGGTAATACCAGTTACGAAAACCACCGCCAACAAGGATCCAAGATGTCATCCCTTTCCTCCACCCCTGACGCTGCCGCACCGGCAGCCACGCTTGCCGGCGAAACCGCCGCCGAGGCTGCGGTCTACCGCAAGGTCGCCTGGCGTCTGCTTCCCTTCATCATGGCCTGCTATGTGGCGGCCTACCTGGACCGGGTCAACGTGGGCTTTGCCAAGCTGCACATGCTGGCGGATCTGCAGTTCAGCGAGGCCATGTACGGCCTCGGTGCGGGGCTGTTTTTCATCGGCTACTTCTTCTTCGAAGTGCCGAGCAACATGCTCATGCACCGCATAGGTGCCAAGGCTACGATTGCCCGCATCATGATCATGTGGAGCCTGATCTCGGCAGCCATGATGTTCGTGACCACGCCCACGCAGTTCTATGTGCTGCGCTTCCTGCTGGGCGCGGCCGAGGCGGGCTTCTACCCCGGCATGATCCTGTACATGACCTACTGGTTCCCGTCGTACCGGCGTGCGCGCATGGTGGCGCTGTTCATGTGCGCGATCCCGGTCTCGGGCATTCTGGGCGGGCCGCTGTCGGGCGGCATCATGGACCTGATGCAGGGCGTGGCCGGCCTGCGTGGCTGGCAGTGGCTGTTCCTGATCGAGGCCATACCCTCCCTGCTGCTGGGCATTGCCGTGCTCTGGTATCTGGACAACAACATCCGCAGCGCGCGCTGGCTCAGCGAATCGGAAAAGACGCTGCTCGAGCGCAACATCGCCCGCGAGAACGCCAGCAAGGCAGACAGCCACATGACGCTGCGCGCGCTGTTCGCCGATCCGCGCATCATCAAGATGGCCATGATCTGCTTTTGTACGGTGATGGGTCAGTACGGCCTGACCTTCTGGCTGCCCTCACTGATCCGCCAGTCTGGCGTGGAAGGCGCCTTCCAGATCGGTCTGCTGACGGCCGTACCGTTCTCGGTGGCCGTGGTGTCCATGAACCTGGTCAGCCGCAGCTCGGACCGCATGCGCGAGCGCCGCTGGCACCTGATCGTGCCGTTCTGCGTAGGGGCCGCGGGGCTGATGCTGTCGGCCGTCTTCAGCGGCAACGTCTATCTGTCACTGGCCGCCCTGGCGCTGGCTGCAGGCGGCAGCCTCGCAACCTCGCCGCTGTTCTGGAGCCTGCCCACGGCCATTCTGTCCAGCGCAGGGGCAGCGGCAGGCATTGCGCTGATCAACTCCTTCGCCAATCTGGCTGGCTTCATCAGCCCTTACATGATCGGCCTGATCAAGGATGCGACCCAGAGCACCAATGCCGCCATGTTCGTGCTGGCCGGCGTGCTGCTGTTCGGTGCCTTTCTGACCTATACCGTGCCGGCCAAGCTGGTCAACAAGTAACCTCGCATCGCGGCAGTCACCGTCCGGAAGCACTGCCGCAGTGCGGTCTGGAACAATGTCAGGGGCAGTGTTCGAAGCGGGATGTGCTGCGCAGTCGTTAAGATGGCGCGCATCCCCCTTTTTGCGATGAACGATCTCCCCCGAATGGAACCCTCTGTCTCCCCCAATGTCGCCGTTGCCAGCCAGGCCGCCCGTTTGATCCGGGACTGGATCGAAGCCGGCACCTATCCGGTGGGCTCACTGCTGCCCTCGCAGCGCGATCTGTCGGAACAACTGGGCATCAGCCGGACGTCATTGCGCGAGGCCTTGTCAACGCTACAGGGGCTGGGGCTGGTCGTGGCGCGGCCCGGCAAGGGCATGTATGTAACCGAGGCGTCCGAGGCGCCAGCCAGCGAGGCCTGGCGCTTTGCCGATTCGCATGCGCTCACCGATGTCTATCAGCTACGCTACGCGCTGGAAGGCTTTGCGGCGCGCCTTGCGGCCCTGGTGGTACAGCCCGAGGACCTGACGCTGCTGCGGGCCAACCTGCAGGGCATGCAGCAATGCATAGAGGCCTCGGACTTCCTGCAAGCCAGTCGTCTGGATTTCGATTTCCACATGCTGATCGCCACCATCTCGGGCAATCACGCGATTGCCGACGTGCTGCGCGGCAGCGGCGAAGTCATGCAGGAGAGCCAGCGCCTGCCGTTCTACAAGCGCGGCGCGCGCCATGCCACCTGCGAGGAGCATGCGGCCATCATCGACGGCCTTGCACAGGGCCGGCCGGAGCTGGCGCAGCAGGCCATGTCAGCGCACATCGTGCAGGCTGCCCAGCGTGCTGGCGTGCACTTTCCAACCGGCTAGGAGCTGTTCTCCCGATTCAAAGGACGGCTTTTTACGCAAAATAAGGCGCTCATCGTTTGTGCTGAGGCGTGAGCACATTACCAGTGCGAGACGGCTATAGCGACGGGTTGGGCCTCAGGCTTGGTAGAGTCCCCAGCAGCCCGACCTCCCCAGCACGCCGCTAGATTGGCACTATCTCCCATGAATGCAGTTGAGCACTTCCCGACAGGGCAGACGCTAGAACCACCAGCGATGAAAACTGACTCGCATACCTATGAGCCCCGCAAAGGGCACGGACTGCCGCATGATCCCTTCAACGCCATCGTCGGCCCGCGGCCGATCGGATGGATTTCGAGCAGGAGCGCGAGCGGACAGGTCAATCTGGCACCCTACAGCTTCTTTAACGCCTTCAACTACGTCCCTCCCATCATCGGCTTCTCCAGCATCGGCTGGAAAGACACGGTGCGCAACATCCAGGAGACTGGCGAGTTCGCGTGGAATCTGGCCACGCGTGAGCTAGCCGATGCCATGAACCAGACCTGTGCCGCCGTCCCTGCGGAGGTGGATGAGTTCGAGCTGGCAGGGCTAGAAGCCGTGGATTCGGAGTTGATACGGGTGCCCAGAGTCGCACAGAGCCCGGTGACCTTCGAATGCCGATTGACCGACATCCACCAGTTGCGTACCGCCAGCCATGAGTCGATTCCGTCTTGGCTCGTGCTTGGAGAGGTGGTAAAGGTCTACATCGATCATCGGCTGCTCAAGGACGGTGTGTTCGACACGGCCAATGCCGGGGTGATTCTCCGCGCGGGAGGCCCAGCAGACTATTTCTCGATTGGCGATGAGCAGAAGTTCCGCATGTATCGTCCCTAGTAGCAGATGGCATGAGCCTACCCTCGCAAGCTCAGATTGAGCCCAATATCGGTTGCCTGGGTGTCTGCAATGTGGCCGACACCGTGAGTTCAGGTCTTCGCTACGACAGGCAACAACCGCTGCACATCAGACATTGCCGTGGAAGCTCGAACGAGAGCAACGGGTCGACACAAGCCTGTCAGGGCAAGCAGAAGCCGTCCTTCGTTTGGGTAAGCGGCGAATCACGCAAACGCATGACCGGTCCTGAGGGCGAAGCGGCCCTTCGAGGCAGACGACGTTCAACGGCTTGTGTTGGTGATTGCTGTCATTCAGGCGCAGGGCCGTGGATGGCTCAGATCAGCGTGAAGCAGTCAACTGAGGGAGTGCCTTCAAGAACAGCTTCTGGCCGGGAATGCAAGTTCGCGCCACATTGCAGGCTTTGACGGCGGCAGGTCTCCGTCTGCTCAGAGATCTCGCGTGCATCGTCGACCTTGATGTCCAGGTACCTCGGTGTCGACTCCGGCTTGGAGTGGCCGGGCAGCAGCTGCACAGCGCGCACCGGCTATTGCGCAGCGTCACGCAACTCCCTGAGCCAGGCCTTGCTCAGCAAGGTCTTTACCTCCTCATCCGTGGTCTGAGCGAAATCGCGGTACCACTGGCCCACGGAAAAGAAGGGCGCTGGAGTGAGCAGACAGATCAGTTGATCGACCAGAGGGCGCAGCATCGCCAGCGTCTCCACAGGTGCGACCGGTACGGCGACTGCGATGTGTGCTGGCGATTGCAAGCGTACCGCAGCAATTGCCGCACGCATGGTGGCACCGGTCGCCAGTCCGTCATCGACCAGTATCACCCGTTGCCCAGTCACGGCTGGCGCGGGGCGTTTGCCCCGATAGGCCAGGTCACGGCGCTGCAGCTCTATAACCTCCTCTTGCACGGCCGCTTCGATGGCCGCAGGGGGGATGTGCAGGCCACGGATGAGATCATCGTTCAACACCCGCACGCCGCCGCTGGCAATGGCGCCCATCGCCATCTCCTTATAACCGGGTGTGCCTAGTTTGCGTACCAGCATCAAATCCAGCCGCAGGGCCAGTGCGCTGGCAACTTCATAGGCGACTGGCACGCCGCCCCGTGGCAAGGCCAGCACGAGTACATCGGCTTGCTCACGCCACGCCGTCAATGCCGCGGCCAGGGCCTGGCCCGCCACCGCCCGGTCACGAAACGAAGCATCCGATTTCATGTCTTCGGCTCCTCAGCACCCACAGCCTTACTATGCGCCTGATTTGTGCGCCTCAGGCAATCCCCGCCTATGACCAGCTTCATCGAGCCGCGACTGCAGAGCCGAGGTACCAGGCTTTAGCTGCGCAGTCTGCACCCCCAAGCCTTGTTGGAAGTGCTTGGATGGAGTGACCGGTGTTTCAATTGGACACGGCTGCCCAGGGTGTACCCAAATGCCAAGCTTTTGAGAATATTCCTAGGAATCGCCATCTGAACCACAAATACCATGCTCAGAAAGATATTTGTGGAATCTCAATGGCAAATCAACGATTTCGAAAATGCAAATTGATGCCAGTCATTTTGCGATTCATGTGGGCTTCTTTTCTTGTGGCCGCGCCAATGGCGGCAAAGGCTCAAGACGCCTGCGTTATCAAGCTGGGCGGTGGCCGAGTGGTGCCGACGGTTGACTGGTGGCTGGAACCGTGGGAGACAGGGTCTTTTGATCCCTCGGTTCCACCGGGAACAGTTATTTATTCAAAGCACGTCGAAGCCTTTGGCATCGGCGGTTTCGTCCAGTGCAACAGGACAATCGGTAAAACGCTCTACACCGTGGCGACCAGTAGTGAGTCGGACGGGTATTCCACCTTCAAGACCTCTATCGCCGGCGTGGGGATCAGAATCAGGGGAGGCATCAAGTCCGGGAGTTGGTGGCCTCAATCGCGATATGACGACCGTACTAACTATTTTCTCGCCGAAGCCGAAGACTTTGTCGTGGAGTTGGTGAAGACTGGGCCCATCACGACAGGGGGATATATTAGAGGACTGATCGGTGAGTCCAGATATGTCGACCTGCAACATACTTTTAGAAGAATATCGGTATTAGGAGGCGGCATCGTAGTTGAGCCTAGAGTGCCGACATGCAAGCTCAATACCCCACTGGTTCCGGTATCTCTTGATAGCATCAGTGTCTCCGACCTGATGGATAACGGAAAAGGGCCGTGGAAGGATTTCAGCCTGAGCCTTGCATGCGCTGGGGGCGATATCGGGGCAAGTACAAGAATGTTCGTTGTATTTTCGGATTCACAGAATCCGGATAATCGATCGACTACTCTGTCCCTTTCCAAGAATTCGGTGGCCAAGAACGTAGGTATCGAGATTCAACGAGAAAATGACCAGCTCGTGAGTTTCGGGCCCGAGTCGGGGGAGGCCAATCAATGGGTGGTTGGCGAATTTGGTAATGAGCCGGTGAATATCAAACTGAAGGCCCGTTATACCTCGACGTCGCTGGAGCCGACTCCCGGCAGCGCGAATGCAGATGCTACCTTTGTCATGAGCTACAAATAAGAAGATAGAGATCGGGAAAGTGCCCGCCTTCCGTGATGGAGGCGGGCACTTTTTTGTATCTGCAATGCAGTGCCTTGAATCGCTGTAGCTGCTGTGCCCGGTGCGAGCTGCAAGCATGTTCCGAGGAATTCGAGGGCTGTCGGACCAGGATTTGACAGATTACGCGCTGGCTAGCGATGCTCTTGTCCTGATCTTCAAGGCCCTGGGTATTGAAAATCGCTGGAGCGCTAACCAGGGCATGAACCAGAGCGAGCTTGCAGGCTCTGGAAAGCTGCGCAGCCACTTGAAAGGCGATTGGATATTCGCGAGGCCTCGCTTGAAGCTGGTTGCTGTTGCGATCCTCTGCGCATGCGCGTTAGCAGAGGTGGTTTGGAGCGCTCTTAGGCCGCTCTTGGGTCGCTCTTGGGTCGCTCTCAAATCGCGAGGCTGTATGAGCGTCTCAGCGCGGTTGGTTCACTCCATTCCGTTTGCCGGCATAAAGGGCTTGCTGGCGAAGATGGCGTTCTGGCTGTCGCCAAGCATGTGGAGGGACTATCGCTCTATGTGGACCTGGCGGGGGAGCTCAAAAAAGGGCGGGAACCGCTTCCCGCCCTTTGGGCTTATGAGGCGTCTTTTATGAGGCGCCAGGCCTTGGAGCCCCGGCTTGGGGCGACCGTACATCGCTTGCTGCAATGGAGCCGGGGTCTTTGCGCGCGGGGGAGGGTGGAATGGGGGTCGAGCAGGTAAGTGCGTGGCGCTGGTAGTTCTCGCCTTCGACCTTCGGCGGCAGCGTATAGGCAACACGGCATGTGGCTTTATCCCAGCGTACGTCCAGTTCGCCGTGTTCGCGGTCTGCAGGCAGCAAGGTCAGGGCACGGCCGCGCGGGTCGGTAATCCCCAGCCTTGTGCCGTCCAGCTCGTCGAGCGTTGCACCAAAGGGCAGGGGCTGGCCGTCGGCCCCGCGCAACTCGAACTGCACGCGGCGTCCGGTCACTGCCGTGAACCTGGCCAGCCCGGCTGCGCCCCTTGTAGGCACCACCATCTGCGTGCCGTTGGTGATATCGACGTCTTTGGACAGTCCCTGTGTCCTGAGCGTCACCCAGTTGCCGCGGAAAGGGGTGGCGCTGGGGATGACTGCATAGCCATTGCGTCCTGTCTCGACGCCGGAGAAGCTCGAGATTGCCACGCCCGGCACCGGCGGCTCGATCTTGGCGAGCATGAAGGTTTCGCCCAATCCCTGCCCCAGGTTGACGCCGCCCGCGTGGGCCACGACGGACCCCGATGCCGAGAAATTGCTCGCACGGTATCGGTCGCCATGGGTGTAGCTGGCATTGAGGCGGCCAAATGAGGTCGCGGTGCCCACGCCGATAGAGGCTTCGCGCTGGCCGTCCGCATCCCTGTTGCCGGCCACGGTGTAGCTGACATTGCGTTCGAAGGGCAGCGTGCCGGAGACGCCGGCCTGCGCACTCGTACCGGCACGTTGTCGACTCAGCGTGGAAAATGCGTGCGTGGAGTTGCCTGGGCCGCCCAAGGGCATGCTGAGCGTGAGCATCAAGGTGTTGTCATGACGGGGCAGGGGCCCGCTTGCCCATGACGAGTTCAGGTTTCGTGATTGCGTGAACGAGATGTTGTAGTTCAGCTTGCCGATCGAGTTGCTGTACGCCAGCGACAGGCTGCGGGAGGCGGTTCCATCCCAGTTCTTGCCATAGGACCCGTTCAGGTAGACATAGCCACGGCCGACAGGTTGAGAGAGGTAGCCGTCCAGACGCTGCCGGCTGCCTTGTCCCAGGCGCCAGTGCGGGTTGGGCCGCGAGCCGGCCAGCGCGCCGTTTCGCTCGACGTGATCAGAGAGTGTGCGGAACCCTTCACGTAAGCCATGCTGCACATTGAAAGAGACATGGGATCCGGTCGTCTCGACGAATCTTGCATAGCGAAGGTTGAGACGGTCCCCGCTTGCGGACGAGCCGCCGGCGTTGCTGCGCGAGTGGATGGCATCCAGGGAGAGCGCGCCAAGCGGCGTGTTCAGGCCCGCACCCAGCGAATACGACCAATAGCCGGGCGAGGCCTGCAGACCGGCAGCCAGGCTGGTGTTGGCCGTCAGGCCGTAGATCATCGATCCGCTGACAAAACCAGGCCGCTCCTGCTGGCGACGATCCAGGCGCACCTGGCCGGCAGCAATGTCGTACTTGATCCGGCCTTCGCGGACCATCAGCGGAGGGCTGGCGAATGCCTGCCGAAATATGCGCCGGACTCCGCTGGCCTCGATGACGGCGATCTCCAGGTCGCCGTTCGTGCCGGAGGGCTGCAAGTCAGTGATTGCAAACGGGCCGGGGGCAACGGTCGTCGTGTAGATCAGATAGCCTTTCTGGCGGACTTCCACGGTCGCGTTGCTTTCCGCCGTCCCTCGGATCACCGGTGCATAGCCTCGCTCCTCGTCAGGTCGCATGGCCTCATCGGAGGCCAGTTGCATGCCGAGAAAGCGCACGCTCTCGAATAACGGCGAATAGGTGTATGTCTCTCCCACGACCATCTGGCTTTTGATGGCGTTGAAGCCGCGCTGCAGATAGGTGTTCTGGCTCCGAAATTCCGTCGCTCGGCGGCTTCCAGAAGTCAGGTATGAATCGTTGCGCAGGCGCCATTCACCCAGGTTGACACCTGAGCGGATGCTGGCGCTGAGATCGTTCCGGGAGCTGCCGTGCTGCAACTCGCTGCGGCGTGCGTTGAGGCTGTAGTTGAGAAAGGCGACGTCGGCGCCTGTCTCCCACAGGGAGGGGTCGATATAGCCACGACGCAGCGAGGTCATGTAGATCTGCGGCACGCTCACGTTCAGGCGCAGGCTTGCCATATCGTATGCAGCGCTTGCGTCCGGTATGACTTCTTGCAGGCGCAGACAGCTGGCGCCTGGCTCCAGCGGGCTGGGGAGCTTGCCCAGATCAACACCGCCTTGTTCCAGCATGGCCACGGTAATGCACGGTTCGATTTCGTCGCTTTTGGGATTGTGCGAGAACTCGACATCCATGCGGCCGGCAAGCATCTGGTTGATGTAGAAGTCGACGCGTTGAAAGCCCGGTGGAATGCCAGAGCCGGCCAGCAGTGTCCTGATGTCGGTGGTGGACGTCATTCCGTAGAGGAAGGCCGTGTTGTAGCCGACGACGACCGGGGCGTCCAGCGCAGCAACCTGCATCGCTTGCGGCTTCTTGAGGGGCGCCGCAGCCCCGCCTGGTGCCTGGTGCACGGCTTCCTGTTCTGTCCACGCTGCTGCGCCAACGGCCTGAGAGGCGCACAGCACGCCAGCCAGCCAGCGGCGAAGAACAGGATGAGGACAGAGGTCGTCGCGACGGTGTTCGTGATTGTTCGGCATAGGTGGGCGAGCAAATTGGCGGGTGGCCTCAAAAACAGGGCGCAAGAGAGCCCCATCCGCTGATGCATAGCGGAATGCTTGTCCGAACCCAGGGATGTGGAAGACAGGACGCAGACGAGGGTGCGCGCCCCGCCGCTACTGGTCTGCCTTGACTGCTGAAGAAGGCTTTGCGGACTCCTCAGACGGTTGAACGTCAAAGGCGTCAATACCGCCGAAGTCATTGATGATCTTGACGGTGATTCTGGCGTTGGGCATAACGCCGTCGACGCTATGCAAGCTCGTTTCGCCCGGAGCGATCATGGCGGGCGAAGGCAGTTCCTTGCCGCCAGCAATGCCCAGGTAGGCGAACGACACGTGGTACATGCTGGGGTTGGTGATCTTGAGCGCCTGCTTTCCTCCTGCATCCTTGACAAGGGCCCAGCGCAAGGAGCCTGGTGCATCGGCGACGGCGCCCACGATTCCGGTCGGGCGGAAAAATACCTTGATCCGCTGCCGAAGCGCGATCTGAAGCTGGTTCTTTCCTGCCGTTGACTGCGGGATTTCCTGCACGTTCAACCACATGACCGATTCGCGGTCGCCGGGAAGGCCGGTGTTGCCTCCGGCATAGAGTACGCGCATGAGCTGTTGACCGGGCGCAGCAACCTTGGCAAGTGGCGGTGTGACGGCAAAAGGAAGGTTGTCGGCAGCGTCGGGCGTATTCGAATCCAGCCATGCCTGGACAAGAACCGGGGTGCCGCTATTGCGTACCGTGATGGAGGCCTCTTGCTTGCCCTCTTGCACAATGACCCGGGTGGCACTCAGTGATATTGATGCTTGTGCGCAAGTTCCGTAAAGCATGCTCACTGCCGCAAAGCCGCCGACGAAGACGCGTTGGAATTGGGCGAAAGATGTCATTGCAATCTCTTTTTTGAGCCGCGGCGCGGCCGGCTCACCGGCTTGCCGCGGCATTTCGATATTTACTCGTACTTCAGGACGTAGTTGACCGTTGCGTTGGCGGCACCCACCTTGACGTCGGCCACTTCCTTGCCGTCAACACGGGTGTAGTAGGCCTTCAGGGGGATGCGGAACTTGCCGTCGACCGCAGGGCTGGCAGCCACATCAGCGGAGCCGGCCGTGAAGTCCAGCGCATTGCCGTCGCGCGTCAGCATGATCTGGACGTTCTCGGCACCGCCTTCCACGGCGATACCCTTGCCGGAGACGGCAGACGGAGTGATCGTCATCGACACCTTGGTGCCGGTGGCGCACTGCACATCCAGATCCAGTTCCTTCGCCTCAGCGGTCAGGGCGGTGCCGGACGTAGTAGGCGAGGCTTCGGTACCCAGCGAGGAGGCGGAGACCTCGTCCATGTTCACGGTCAGGGTCTTGCCGGCAACCGTACCGCTGGGGCTGGTCAGCTGGCACGCATCTGCATTGATCACGCCGGTGAACTTGATAAGGCCTTTGGCGCCGATGGTCGGGGCGGCTTGAGCAATGCTCGCAGCACCGAGTGCAGACAGGACGGCCAGACTCATAACGAGTTTTTTCATAATTGACTCTTTGTGATTGAAGATTGAGAAAGTGTTTCCTGTTTGTTTCCGGGCGTTGGAGTACGGGTGCGGAAACTCCCTCAAATCGAATGCAAATGCATTGCGACTTGCTTGCGCACCTTTTGTTGAGGTGCCTGGAAAGGATATGAAATCGGGGGGCTCGAAACTCTCAGAAAATTCTTAAAGTTGCCTTGCGCAAGCCTGGAATTCTGAGTTTGAGGAGGATGCCGGGCGCAATATTTGTCAAAAGTTTGCTTGCTGCAGCCAATAGTCCGGCAGTTGTAGATTTTTAACTATTGTGTTTCTGGATTATCTTTTCTAATCGGTCTTGATTGGCTTCAAGAAGCCGCGCAGTGCACTCCTGAAAGTTAATGTCGTCTTGAGACACATCTTGATAGGCAGGGGTTTGTGCCGTCAGAATTGGGGTCGAATTGAGAAAAGCATGACGAAACTACGAATAGTCCTGGCAGATGATCACCCACTAGTGCTGATGGGGCTTGGCGACCTGCTCAAGCAAAACCTCCATCTCACGCTGACCGCCACTGCCAGTTCCTCGACGGAACTTGTGGCGGCGCTGACGAAGTCTCTTCCCGACATCGTCATCGTCGACTATCACATGCCTGATTCGCAGTACGGTGACGGCATCAAGTTCATCGGCTATCTGCTGCGCCAGTTCGAGGGCCTGAAGGTCATCGTGCTGACGATGCTGTCGAACCCGATGATCGTGAAGGAGCTCTACAAGGCCGGCGTCAAGGGCGTGGTCTTCAAGCAGGACGACCCCTTCGAGGTTTTCAAGGCCATACGCCTGGTGTCGCTAGGAAACATCTACACCCCGCCATCCTTTCTGGAGACGAATGTTTCGCTTCAGCATCAGATGCTGCAGGAGCGCTTCAAGTCATTGACTCCGCGCGAGTTCGAGGTCCTGCGCTACTACGTGCGGGGAGGCAGCCTTGCCGAGATTGCCGAGCGTCTTAACCGCAGCATCAAGACAGTCAGTTCGCAGAAGATGACCGCGATGCGCAAGCTTGAGGCGAAGTCCAATCAGGAGCTGATGGCGTTCTGTCTGAATAGCGGCGTGTTCCATCAATGAGATGAGATCGCCTGCCCGGGGGGCCCCAACCGGGCATGAGATCGACATGACGCGCGGTGTCCACAATAAGAACGCCGTGAGTTCAGGCTTCTCTAGCAAAGGCTGGGCGGTTCAGACCGCCATCGCATCAATACCTGCGTGCCTCCGCCATGGCGGGGGTGGATGTGAAGGTCGCCGCCGATGCTTCGCATGCGATGAAACATGTTGATGACGCCGTGCCCGGACTTGCTGGGGTTGTCGAGCACGGCTTGAAGATCGAAGCCCTTGCCGTTGTCTTCAATGCTCAGATACCAGTCCCAGCCGAAGCTTTGCAGATCGCCCTGTTGATAGGGCTCCAGTGTCAGCCACATCTCGGTCGCATCGGCGTGCTCGATGGCGTTGCTGATACCGGCCTGAACGATGGCCAGGATTTCATGCGCAACGCGGTCTCTGGGAAGCGGCAGCGTTGTCTGCTGGCCGACCCCGAGCTCAGGGTCGGTCAACTGCCAGTGCAGTACAAGGCCTTTGCGTTCAAGCGCGGGCTCCAGTCGATAGCGCAATCGCGCCAGACGCATGGCCAGGTTGTCGGATTGGGCATCCATGGAGTCGACGATCAGGCGCAGGTCCAGCAGCGATTGCTCCAGTACCTTTCTGGCAGGGCCGTCTTCAACCGAGGACTGTGAGTTCATCAGGCTCAAGGCCTCTACCAACTGGCTGCCCAGGGTGTCATGCAGGTCTGAGGCGATGCGCTTGCGCTCTTCCTGGACTTCTTTTGAGGGTTGGGCACGGACGCGCAGCCTGGTCTTGATGAGACGATAGATTCCAGGAATGTAGCGAAGCGAGATAAGCAATCCGCTTAAAGCCACCAAAATACTGAAGACAACAAACCAATTCTGATCTCGCAGCGGCGTGAGAAAGCACCAGCTGAGTATGGTAATGGCCTGAAGGAAAATGGTTGTTGCCTTCCAACCGATATTTCTCAGCGATTCCATACGCTTGCCATCTTGGGCTATAAATAAAGAAAATGCTTCCAAATCTATATCAACCCACGCAAGGAGGCAGCTTTCACAGCATGAGCTCTTGTCTTGGCCTGCAGCTTTCGGTACATGTTCTTGACGTGCGTGGATACTGTCAATGTGCTTATTTTGAGCTGCGTGGATATTTCAGGAGAGCTGTAACCGCAGGCAATGAGCTTCAGTATTTCTATTTCTCGCTCAGAAAGTTTCTCTTCTTTGGTGAGGTTTGATGCTGGAACGACATAAGTTTGTGATCTGCTAACCAGCGACAGAATTTTCTTGGCAAGAGACGGAGTAATGGATGCACCACCATTGGCAACTTGCAATACTGCTTGTGCGTAGTCGCCAAACCAGGAGTTTTTCAGCAAATAGCCTACAGCACCTTTCTCAAAAGCCTGAAAGACCTTTTCATCTCTTTCAGTTACTGAAACGATAATGCTTTGCACATGCGGGTGTGTGCCTTGGACGAGTTCAAGCAGATCCAGACCTTCGCCGTCGCCCAGGTTGAGATCTATCATCAGAACGTCGAAGTCGTGCTGTTGAATGCTCTTGCGTGCCTCACGCAAGCTGCAGGCATGACCAACCAGCAGGGTTCTTGAGTCACCCATCAGATCCTGGGCAATCACTCTGCGGATATGGCTGTCGTCGTCTACCAGGAAGACGCGAACGGGCTGCTCTCGCTGGCCCACCATGTGCCCAGGCCACATCGAGTGGCTAAGCGATGGAGGAGGGTCATTGTGATTGCTAAACAAGGGCGGGCAAGACGAAGTCTGGACGGCTGGCATAGATGGCTCCCGATGAAAAAACAGGGGGCTTGAATACTTTAAGAAACTAATTAGTGCTCATTGGGAAATCCATAGAAAATGTCAAATAATGTCAAATTTTACTGAACTTACAAAATGAATCCTTAGAAGTGGGTAGATGCTTGCATTGTGTTTAATGAGTTAATCTATAGATTTAATTAATTAAACTAACTATGTTTATTTAATTTTTCAATATATATAAAATGAAATAATTCGTCGTTGATTTTGTGCTATCTCAGTTCTGTTTTTGGTTATTGATAGCGTATTTGAATGAGCCATTTTCTATTTTTGGTATATGTTCTTTAGAAATTCAGTTGATTATTTTTTTTGGGCTATTGAAATCATTCAAATGATTTTCTATACACCTCATTTATTATTGCGCGATTGAAATTAAAGATTGAAGGTCATTTTTTGATATTTCATTTCTGAAAAATCTTTTTTGAACGAGATGGAGGATACTCAAGGCTTGAAGGTGGCTGTTTCGGGTCATTGCCGTCGCATGCCGTGGCATGCCGGGACTATTGATGAAATACCTTCAGTAGCTTGGAAACTGCGATTCAGAAATGGCATGAATAATCGCTGATTGCCCTGGCGGTTATTGCGTCGTCCCGTATTGCCTTTGATGCGCTGAGACACTGCGGCATGGCTGTCACAAGCACGATGTCGAGTGCAGCATCTGCCTACGCTTGAGAGTAGAAGGCTTGGGCAAGGCGAGTGCGCTGAGCAGGGACCAGAGGCTTCGCCCTAGCCGGGAATGCCGGTTGACTCGTTTCGAGCAGCCCGCAGGGCAGCAGGGCATCTGCTTGCGGCCTTACTGGGCCGCTTCTGCGCGAATCCAGTCCAGGAAGGCGTGCACTTCGGGGCGGTCAGCTGCTCCAGGCCGGGTCACGGCGTAGCAGGCGAATCTTGCAGGCCAGGGCTTGTCCCCGGAGGGGCGTTCAGGCCGCACATGACGAACGAGTGGACCGATCTGGTGGATGATTCCGGCTATCCTCGGACCCACCTTGCACGGTGGCTATGTTCTGCGCACCGGGCGAAGAGGGCTGATGGCCTTGCTTGAAGAGTGGCAGGCGGCAGGGGTGAACCATGCCGCGCTTGGCATTCAGTTTTCACAGCGCCCGCCAACCGAGGTGCTGGAGGAGCTGGCCAGGGAGGTGCTGCCGCACTTTCCCTCGCACGAAGGACCGTCGGCGGCGCCCGCCTTCTGGTGAGAAACACAGAACCGGCTTGGGAATGACCAAGCCGGAGCAACCATGGACAAGAGAACCCCAATGCTGAGTGCAGTGACAATTCGCCCCCTGGAAATGAGTGATCGAACGCCATGGTGCGATCTCTACCGCCAGTACGCCCATTTCTACCAGTCGCCCATGACCGATGCGATCCTGGATCGAAGCTGGTCATGGCTGATGGACCCGCGCCATCCGATGGAAGGGCTGGTCGCAGAGTCGGAGGACCGCCAGTTGCTGGGACTGGCGCATTTTCGTGCATGTCCTGACCCGCTGATCGCGCAGGACGTCGGCTTTCTCGACGACCTTTTTGTGGCTCAAGACCAGCGAGGCTCAGGCATAGGCCGCAGCTTGATCATGGGCGTGGCTGCCAAAGCCCAGGAACGCGGCTGGCCCGTGGTGCGGTGGATTACCGCTGGCAGCAATGCCCGGGCGCGCCAGCTCTACGACAAGCTTGCGTCGGCGACCGACTGGGTCACTTACGACCTCGATGTGCAGCGATAGCGGGCATATTCGGCGGCCCGAACCTGCATCCGAGTGACTGCAAGGTAGTCATTGAAATGCCGGGCTGTAGCAGGGCTGTGGAGATGAACCCGTGTCAGTGCTCTTGTGAGGCAGCGATCGCCTTGAGGAACGTCGAGGCCTCTGAAGGCTCGGAAAATTCAAGCCATTGCAGATGCGCGAACTCGCCATGCTCGCGCAGAGCGGCGAACTTCGACTGGTTTTTTGCATAGGTGGATAGCGACCAGAGCAGGACTGAGTCTTTGGAGAAAAACGCCATCCGCAGTGACTCCCGGTTTCCGTGCGACAGACGCTTGCGGGTGATGCCATCGCCAAGAGTGCGCCGGAGCAGGCGAGAAAATACGGTGAAGCGACCGTAGTTGAGCCAAACGACGTGCGTAGCTCGTGACCAAAGCTCGTCTCGAACAGCACTGTAGTTCCCATCGGCTACCCAGCATGTTCCTTGAGTAGCTTCAACAACTGAATGCTTGAACTGCTCGGGCGGTACTGCTTGCCAGTCTTGCCCCCAGTAGTGCGAATCCAGTTCGATATATGAGGCTCGGATCTTGCGCGCCAGCTTTTTTGCAAAGGTGGATTTGCCTGCGCCACTGGTGCCGATCACTAAATAACGCATCCGAGTCCTGTGTTGCTGATAGCGGCTGGCACGACCCGGCAAACCGAAGGTTTGCGCTTGAGACGAGGCGCGAAGCCGCGGGTAGTGCGGACGTGCGACAAGGCGATGCAACGACGTATCAAGGCTTGGTAACGGCTCTCAATGACTGTCGGTCATGCTGACCATAGGTGAGGGAAACGACGAATTTCAATGTACGCGAATCACGCAGCAAATCACGCAGTACAGCCGCTGCTGGCCAGGCTGTGACCGTTGCAAATCGCTCACTGTTTCCGGCTGGATTCTAGTCCAGCGACTGCGTCTGGCTGGTAGGCGAGAGCCTCGGAACGACCCAGAGGGTACAGTGCATAACCCACCTAAAATTGATCAAAGGTACACGATAAGGCATATCGGTAGGAGCCATACATGCCCAATGAAAGAATTGGTTTCTTCGGGAGACTTCACCGTATGAAGGCTGTGCAACTCATTGTTGTAGTGCTTGTCGTTGGTGCGCTTTTTCTTGTGGTGAACGGATTATTTTCGGCGTGGGCTTTGCTTGAGCTGGCCTGGTCGACGGTTCTCAGCTTTGTAAATCTCTTTTGATGCTGGCCTGCAATAATGCGTTTCGCGCCATATGCCTGTCACATCCTTGGATCCTCCGACCCAATTTTTCATTCCATCGGATGCATAACGGCACCGTTATCCCCGGCCTGGTGGCCTGACGCTTTCGCCCGTTTAGCTGGGACGTTGAGGGTCTGCTTTCATCTGCCGGGAGCGACTGTTATTGGCCGCTAGGCAAGCGTCTCAGAACGACCCAAAGCAGAAATTCATTCAAGTCTGAGCCGAAGGCCGTTCACTGATCCGTACAGTGCCGAACATGGCTCGATAGTCCCTGGGGGACAAGCCTAGTTTGGTGCGAAAGTGATGCCTCAGGACCTGGACACTGCCGAATCCAACCCGTGCAGCAATGTCCTCGACCGGCATTGCACTGCCCTCGAGAAGGCGTTGGGCCTCTGTCACCCGCTCAGCGATCAGCCATTGCCCTGGGGGTACACCTGTCGCCCTGATGAAATGGCGCAGGAAAGACCTGGAACTCATCAGCACGCTCTGCGCCATCCGATCAACTGTCCAGTCGCCTTGAAGATCCGCACGCATCTGTTCCAGCACGTCAGAGAGCCGATTGAGCCGGTCCGGCTGCACCGGGCGTTCGATGAACTGAGCTTGCCCACCGCTGCGATGGGGAGGCATCACCAAGCGCCGGGCGACGCTGTTGGCGGCTTCCACGCCGAAGTCTCCTCGCACGATATGCAGCATCAAATCTATGCCCGCGGCGCTTCCCGCCGAAGTCAGAATACGGTCTTCTTCGACATAGAGCACGCTGGCATCGACTTCGATTGCGGGGTGCAGTTGGCTCAGCGTCTCGGCATAGCGCCAGTGTGTTGCAGCCCTTCGCCCGTCCAACAGGCCCGTTGCGGCCAGCACGAAGGCCCCAGAGCATATTGATGCCAACCGGGCGCCGCGCTCCCAGGCCAAGCGCAAGCGTCGCGCAAACTCCTGTGGTACTGGTACATGTGGGCCTTTCCATCCGGGCATCACGATCAGATCTGCACGCTCTAGCAAATCGGCTTGACCATCAGCCATGACGTGCAGGCCGCCATGAGCCCGCAGTAAGCCAGGCTCAACTGCTGCACTGGCAAAGCGGTACCAGCCCGGGCCCATCTCCGGACGCGCCAGACCGAAAACCTCTGCCACGATGGAGAACTCGAAGGTGCATAGGCCATCGTAGACCGGTGCCACAACCAGCGGGCCGCTGGTGGCCTCGGCGATTGGCGTAATCTTTTCGATAGATGTCATATACGCCAATTGTGACTCGACTGGACTCTCGGCACGATAAGCATCACTGCCACAAACACAGTCTTCTTTGTTATGACCTTCTCCAGCACCCATGTAACCGCAATTCCCGCTGCGAAGCCGTCCATTGCCATAGCTCATTTCGCTGCTGAATTCAGTTTCGAGACCGATTGTTGGGATGTGCATGACGGGCTTCTAAAGGGCCCCGATTTCGTGCTCCTCGACGTACGCTCGCCGGCACTGTTCGCCCTGGGCCATGTGCCAGGGGCAATCAATTTGCCTCATGGGAAGATCGTCGAAAGCAAGTTGGCGGCCTGGGCAGAAGAGACCCTATTCGTCATCTACTGCGCAGGGCCTCATTGCAACGGCGCGGCACGTGGTGCCTTGCGTCTGGCGAGACTGGGGCGGCCCGTGAAAATAATGGCTGGCGGTATCACGGGCTGGCTCGATGAAGGGTTTGAACTGAATGGGACAATGCTCGAGGACCACTCCGCCTGAAGCTTTGGCTTCCTGCTTCAGAAGACAGCCCTGAAGAAATAGGGACCGTCAGCTATTGGCCGGTTGCGGCTGTCGCTGTTCGGCCCAAAGTAGGTATTCAAGTTGACTTGGCTTTACTGGCTGCAACTTTAAGTGGCTGAATTTTCCCTGCCAAGGCCGCATGCATTAGCCGTTGAAACGTTGGGCAATCGAGATGATTTTTCTCGGGGCAGTTGGCCGCATGCCGTAAGCCGTCACGCACTGCCTTTAATTGCTTGATGGATCTCTCTACTAGATCGGCCTTGGCGAGCAACATTTCTCTGTGCACCTGAATTTCTCCATCAGGAGGCAACATTGCTCTAATTTCGTCGAGTGAGAACCCGGCTGCCCGTCCGAGAGCGATGACCGATAAGTGCTCTAGGACTTGAGCATCAAACAGTCGCCGCTGCCCATGTCTTCCGATAGAGCGGATCAACCCCTTCTCTTCATAGAAGCGAAGTGTTGGTGCAGATAGTCCTGTTCGCTTTGCTACTTCTGTGATGTCCATATTCAGGCCTTGCGCTCAAGTGCACTTGAGCTTTTAAAGTGGTTCACATCACTGTAAATCACCAGAAGCAATACGAAAAAATGACTAAGCTTACAAACGGTTGGACGCTGGTTTTTGGTCTCGGCGTTGGCGCAACATTACTGATGGACTTGTGGTCTGCCGTGCTCCGCCGCATGGGAATAGCCACCTTGAACTACGCAATGCTCGGGCGCTGGTGCCTTCACTGGCGCAACGGTATCTGGTTTCACAAGTCAATCAAAGAGGCTCAGCCAATGGGCGGCGAAAATGTCGTTGGCTGGACGCTGCACTATCTGACAGGAATTGCTTTCGCGCAGGTGTTTGTGCTCGTTATAGGGCGCCAGTGGATAGAAGTGCCAGCTTTGGCCCCAGCGCTGATTTTTGGCGCGGCGACAGTGCTTTTCCCGTGGACCGTCTTGCAACCAGCGCTAGGGGCTGGATTCGCAAGTGCGAAAACACCTCGTCCATGGCTCAGTCGCGTCGTGAGTCTGGCGATGCATCTGGTTTTTGGAGGCAGCCTATACCTTTGTGCCAGAGCCTTCACGGCACTTTAACGACTGCTGTTGGCCGGAAGGCGACCGTCTCAGACCGACTGAGGATTCAACCAGAGCCATGCCGCGACCCCCGTGGCGACCCACAACACGATGATCATGATCGCCCCCGCGCGACTGCTTGGCTTCGACCCTTTTTCGGCCATCCACGCATCGGCCTGAACACGGCATTCAGCAAGAACTGATTCGGGTAGCAACTTGACAGTCAGCCAGATCAGCGCCGGAAGCAAGAGGATATCGTCCACATATCCAAGAACCGGGATGAAATCAGGAATCAGATCAATCGGGCTGGGCGCATAAGCACGACAAGAAGTCCCAGTGCTTTCGCATGCCAAGGCGTGCGGGGTGCTTTCCGGCGAACCAGAGTGTCACGCCATCGCGCTTGATCCGCTTTGCCCAAGCCTTTAAGTTGCCATTGAGATTCATAGAAATTCCGAGGACAGGTCAGAATTTTCGCTCCTTATCGATGACGGCCACGCATGTTCCGATAGCTGCCGACGCAGTTTTTGGCAGTTGGAAAAGTACGAAGCATCTACGCGCATCAAGTTACAAATGCTTGGTCAACGTTCCCAAATTCCCCTCGTTAAAGAGGCCAAGCATGGCGAGCGCCATTGCCTTGAAAGTCACTTGATGAACTACACGTCACTCTCGCTGCTTGCTGCACTTGCCATGGCTGCGGCACCTGGTCATGCAGAGGTCTACCTGGGTATAGGCTACGGTGCTCCGGCTCCCTACGTTGCTGCGCCTTCGCCTTCGTACTATTACGCGGCACCGCCCGTTCAATACGGACCACCGGCTGTTCAATACGTTCCACGGCCAGTCTATGCCCCTCGACCCGTGATAGTCGCGCCGCCGCCGGAAGCGGTTCCGGGATGGCGCTGGCAGGAGGACGGCCGACGTTGGAACAGGTGGCACAGACACCATCATCGAGGCTGGCGTGAGGATGACGACGAAGATTGATGGCGACGCCAGACGTCGGCATTGGATCTCTGTGTGGCCGCGAACGGCAGGTCCAGGGTGAAAGCTTTTTTAACGGGGCTTACTTGCGCACAGGTGTCGCCGGCAAGCACCCCATACCTTCCAAAGCAGCCTCCACCGCCTCATCCAGCGGCGTATGCGGCTCATGCCCGAGCGTCGAGACCAGCTTGGCGTTGCTCATCTCTATCCGCGTGCTCCACAAATAGCGCATCTCACGTAGCTCACGCAAGGTCGGTACAAAGGGCGCTGCAAGCGCGGTAAGCCACCAGGGAAAGGCTTTCACTTTGGGCTGGACTCCGCCGCGCTTGACGACCACGCGGCAGATCGCCGCGGCCAACTGGGTGCCGTCGGCGTCGCATTGGCCTGCCATGTGGAAGGCAGCAAAGGGGGCCAGTGTGTCGCGCCGCTGCACCAGCTCCACCATAGCGCGGGCTACGTCGGGCAGGTAAGCCCATTGGTGGCCCATGCCGGGCGTGTTGGGCATGCTGATGGACTTGACCGGCTGGCCCGGCTTTAGCATGCCCTGTGAGAACCAGCTATTGCCCGGCTTGGGTCCGAAGAAGTCCCCCGCGCGCACCACGATCACTCGGCAGCTTCGGTTGCTGGCCTGCTGCAGACGCCGCTCCATCTCCGCACGGATGGCACCCTTGGGGGTGACGGGCTGCTGCGGCGAATCTTCGTGTAACGTGGGAAAGGCGCCGGGACCATAGTTGTAGACTGAGCCAGGCAGCACGATGGTGGCGCCGTTGGCCTGCGCGGCGACAATGGTGTTGTCCAGCATGGGCAGTACCAGCTCACCCCAGCGACGGTAGCCGGGCGGGTTGACGGCGTGAACAATGACGGAGCAGCCTTCGGCGGCGGCCAGCACATCGTCGCGGTTCATTGCGTCGCCGCGCACCCAGGTCATGCCGTCGCGCAGCTCAATTTGCTGCTCGCAGTTGCGGCGCAATGCGCGCACTGTCCAGCCTGCGTCGCGTAGCTGCCGTGCCACTTCGCCACCGATACCGCCGGTGGCGCCTAGAACCAAGGCCGTGTTGCTTTCCATCCCGTTACCCCTGAATTTGTTGCGATGAGAGGGAGTTTCGGGCGGGCGCCGCTATTAAGCAATTGACCAATATATGGTAGCTGTCATACATTTTTGTATGACTAAGGACAACACTACCGAGATAGGCTGGGAGCTGTACCGCTCCTATTTGGGCGTGCTGGAAGAGGGCTCACTGTCCGGTGCGGCGCGCGCCATGGGAATTGCCCAGCCCACCGTGGGGCGGCATGTGGACGCGCTGGAAAAAGCGCTGGGAGTGACGCTGTTTACACGTTCGCAAATGGGGCTTCTACCCACCGAGGCGGCGCTTGCGCTGAAGCCGTTTGCCCAGACCATGCGCAGCGCTGCCGCTGCGCTAAAACGTGTGGCCGAAAACCAAGGCTCGGGCATCCAGGGCACAGTGCGCGTGACGGCCAGCGAGGTGATAGGGCAAGAGGTATTGCCAGCCATCCTGGCGCAACTGCAGGACACACACCCGGGCCTGACGGTGGAACTGGTGCTGACCAGCCGCGTACAGGACCTGCTGCAGCGCGAGGCCGACATCGCCGTGCGCATGACACAACCCAGACAGGAGCAACTGATTGCCAGGCGCGTTGGGGTGATGCCACTTGGCCTGCATGCGCACAAGCGCTATCTGGACAAGCACGGGACGCCAGCCTCGCTGGCCGATCTGGCGCAGCACGCGCTGATTGGCTTTGATGAAGAGGCTCCGTTCGTGCGTGCCGCACGCAAGGCATTCCCGATCTGGAGCCGCGAAAACTTTGCGGTGCGCACCGACAACGACATGGCACAGATGGCGCTGATCCGGGCTGGCTGCGGTATTGGTGTGTGCCAAGTGAATCTGGCGGCGCGCGACCCGAATCTGGTGAACATATTGCCTGGAAGCATTCCGCTGAGCCTGGAGACCTGGCTCACCATGCACGAAGATCTGCGCAACAATCCAAGCTGCAAGGTGACATTTGATGCGCTGTTGAAGGGGCTGCAGGACTACATGCTTGCCTAGTAGGTCGACACGTCTGTGGGCCAGATGCGGTTGCTTGCCAATGACCTGAGAACCTCACTTTGCTATCGGCCCCCGGAATCGACGTGAATCATGGGCAGCTCAGGCAGCAGGGAACACGCGTGCGCACAAGAAATCAACCAGAGCCCGTACCTTCGGCGACGGGTACTTGCTTGCGGGCCACAGCACATAAAAAACGCCTCTGCGCTCCATATGGTCGGGAAGTAGCGGTAGCAGCCGGCCATCGGCCAGTTGTTCACGAATGGAAAATTCCGGCAGGTAGGCAATCCCCAGTCCCTGCAAGGCAAAGCACACGCGCGTCTCGATGTTGTTGCAGATCATCGGAGTGGGCCGCTGCAACTCGGTTTCGCCGGACATGGTTCGCAGAGTCCATGGCTCCAGCTTGCCGCTATGGGGGAAGCGGTAGTGCAGACAATGGTGTTGCATCAGATCCGCAGGCTCCCGAGGTGTTCCTCGCCGAGCCAGATAATCTGGCGAAGCCACCAGCAGCGAACGGAAAGCCCCGAGCCTGCGCGTCGTGAGGCGAGAGTCATTGGGCTCAGCCACATCCGCTCGCCGAAGGTGAAGTGGTTTCGCCATTCGAGGGCGCAGTCGGTATCAGATACAGCCCGGGCCGTATCTTCGATGCCCTGGCTTTCCCTTCGGGCGGAGCCGGAATGGCTGGCACGGCCTGAGACTTTCTGCGCCTGCTGGAGGCCTTGCGGCAGGGTACACCGCACGCAATACGGACGATACGCCTGCGGTTGACGATCTATGGAAGGCGGTTCAGGAAATGGATTCCTGGTGCACCGGGCTTGTCGATTCCTGGTCGGACGAAGGCCTTGTGAAAGTCGTCCATTTCGAACTTGTGGGAGGGGGACAAGGCGCCATGACGCGTGAGCAAATCGTGCTGCATATCGTGAATCACAGCACTTATCACCGAGGTTTTGTCGGCGACATGATGTATCAGATACCTTTTACGCCGCCATCGAATGATCTGCCCGTATTCATCCGAGATCACTATCGCAACACTCGGTGAGGCGTTCAATTTCGACGGGGTGCTCTGAAATCGTGTGGTGTCGACGGTAGGGCGGAGGGTATTGGCCTGTGCCACTGCAGGCCACAGCGACATGGCGTCTGGCGCCAGGCCTACGCTCTTGAATCCCTATTCATGCCCTGCGAACTCTCTCGTGGTGTTGCAACGTTCCGAACGAAGTCAGCCACTACCGCCGCGGCCTCTTGCGGAATGGCTTGCAATAGGCAGTGTGGAGCATCAAACGCCTGAACTCTTATCTTTCGAAAACACTGCTCTGCATCAGACACGGAAGACTGCGTCACCAAGCGGTCACGTATCCCTTTCAAGTAGAGAACCGGAGCATCAATTGCTTTGGCCTGTGCTCGCACATCTACGGATACCACGGCTCTCAGCCTTGAGCGTAGAACCGTCGTTTGCACCTTGGCCAAGGCGGACCGTAGCATAAACCGAAGGCCCGGCGTCGCAAACCGGCCCAGAAGCATCAGGTTCAGTATTGGAGCAGGGGGAAGCGGAACGGGCATGGTCGCCAGGCCGCTGAGCCAGCGAAGCCCCGGCCTTGGATTGCGAACGAACGAGCAGCATAGAACAACGCCCACAACGCGTCCCGGGTATGCCGCTGCCAGTGAAATGGCAATAGGTCCTGAGAAGGATTCTCCCAGCAAGACCAAACGGCCATTGGGCGGCAAGGCTGATGTGGCAAGTTCCGTTAAATCGGTATAGGTCTGTGGCGCACCAGAAGTTGGATAGCTCACCACGACGACGGGCGTCGTCTTTGCCAATGCGGCAACGAACGGTGCGAAAAGCGCACCCGTGCCATCCATTCCAGGAAGGAGAACAAGGACCACGGGCTCAACCTCGGCAAGAGATGGCGGCTGCAAATCAGAGAATCCTGCTGAAAGGTTGTTCATGGCCGGGGGCGGTAGTTGCAACCCGGTCCATTACAGCACTTTGACTAGTCTCATTCAAAGGTCAAAGGAGCTTGTTGAGAGGGGCTGCTCGGAGGAGCAGAAGTTTTGCAACGGCCACCATCGCTCAAAATTGCGATCTTCCTGATTCCAGGCACTTCGGGGACGCGGCCGCATACAACTGCATCGCACGTCGGCACTTACGCAGGCAACGCGTTTACAAAACGGGTCTGCCATTGCAGTATCGGCTGCCTTCCCGCTCCTTCTCTGTACAGATATGCCCACACGCCTTCATGCCATCTGCTCTGACATCACAACGCTTCATGTGGGCGCCATTGTCAATGCCGCAAATTCGTCTCTCCTTGGCGGAGGTGGCGTCGATGGCGCAATCCATCGCGCGGCAGGTCCGGACCTTGTGCATGAATGCCGGCTGCTCGGGGGCTGCAAGACTGGCGATGCAAAGGTGACCAAGGCTTATCGCCTATCAGCCCACTACATCATTCACACCGTCGGACCCGTGTGGAGAGGAGGGGAAAGCGGAGAAGCAGAACTGCTCGCCAGCTGTTATCGCCGATGCATAGAGTTGGCGGAGGAGAAGTTGGTTACCTCGATTGCTTTCCCAAGCATCAGCACCGGCATATACGGGTATCCGATCGAACTGGCTGCGCAAGTGGCTGTCAGGACCGTCCAGGAAAGCCTGTCGGAACATTCGCCAATTGAAGAGCTTGTCTTCTGTTGCTTCGCACCTGCCGACTTGCTTCAGTATGAATTGATTTTGAATCGACTTGCGCCATCCGGATCCAAGTAGCACCTGAGCCTGGAGTCCTGTTTTCATGACCGCTCCTGGCCTGTAGTGGGTGCGTGACAAGCTGATCATCTCTGCATGGCGAACCCTGAAGACATCCAAGGACCCATTTACGCATGACAGGCAGGGACCAGGGCAAGCCTGGTCCATTCACATTCGTAGTTGCAGCTAGTCCATTTGCTCATCCAGGCTCAGCAGGGTAGCCGCGAGCACCTGGGTGCCGGCCAGCACCTGTCCCGGCGAAGCCCATTCCACCGCGCTATGGCTGCGTCCATCGAGACACGGGATGAAGATCATCCCCGAGAGTCCGGTCTGAGCCAGGTACATGGCATCGTGGCCGGCACCGCTCGGCATGCGTCGACAGCCCAGCCCCAGGCGCTGGGCGGATTGCTCCACGGCAGCAGCAATCAGGGGCGCGCAGGCAACGGGGTCTACATGGGTGCGAGGCTCCACGCGCCAATTCACGCCCAATCGCCCGATAGCCGGGCCGCAGCGCCGCGCCAGAATCTCCCAGAACTCCTGCAGCAGGGGGGCATGGTTGCTTCGTACCTCCAGCGTCAGGTCCACCTGGCCAGGCACGGTATTGCTGGCGTTGGGGGAGATGCTCATGCGACCTACCGTGGCAACCACGTAGTGAGGTGTGCTGCGGCTCCATTGCAGCGCCAGGCGCTGGGCCTGGCGTATGACTATTGCTGCAGCCACGAGAGCATCGCTACGCTCATTCATGGGGGTGGTGCCCGCATGATCGGGCCGGCCTTCGAAGAACAGCTGAGCGCGGCGTATGCCCACGATGTCGGTCACGGCGCCTATGTCCAGGCCTTCGCGCTCCAGCACTGGCCCTTGTTCGATGTGCAGTTCCACAAAGGCCGCAAAGCCGTCCTGTCGGCGGTCGGCCTCGGCCAGAGCTTCCGGGCGGGCGCCCAGGCGCTGCAGGGCCTGCCCCAGGGTGTCGCCCTGGCCGTCGCGGGCGGCCAGCATGTCGGCGCTGAGCTGGCCGGCCATGGCGCGGCTGCCCACACAGGAGATGCCGTAGTCACTGGGCTCTTCGCAGAGGAAGTCTATGACCTCGAAGGGGTGCTTCAGCGTGATGTCCGCGTCCTTCAGGGCATGGGCCACTTCCAGGCCAGCCAGTACACCCAGAATGCCGTCGAAGCGTCCTCCGGCGTTCACCGTATCGGTGTGCGAGCCCGTGGCCAGGGGCTTCAGGTCGTCGCACCGGCCGTGGCGGCGGCCGATGAGGTTGCCTGCTGCATCCAGGCGCACCTGCAAGCCCGCGGCTTCGAAAGATTCGCGCAGCCAAACGCGTGCGGCCTGGTACTCCGCGCTGAAGGCGCGGCGGGTCCAGGGCATGTCGGCCCGGGTGAATTGGGCGAGGTCTTCGAGGCGGCGCCACAAGCGGTCGCTGTCGATCGGCGGCAGAGCCGGGGAAAGAAGAGGGGAGCAAGTAGAAGCGTTCTGCATGGAGTAATCTTCGCCCGAGATTTACCAATAAGGAATCTTTTGATGTTTATGCAAGGTATTAGTGAAACTTTGGCTAATGCCCCCGGTTTGATGCTGTTGAGGAGTTTTTGCCTGGTCGTTCAGGAGGGCAGTTTTTCGCAGGCTGCGGAGCTGTTGCAGCTGTCCCAGCCGGCGGTCAGCCTGCAAGTGCGCCAACTGGAGCGCCATCTCGGCACACGCCTCATAGAACGCGTGGGGCGGCGTGCCGTGCCGACGGCTGCCGGGAAGACCTTGCTGGAGCAACTGCCTGCCGTGAGCGTGGCGCTGGAAGGCCTGGCCCATGCGCTGAGTGCGCATGCGCGCGAGGTGAATGGTCAGGTGCGTATAGGTACGGGTCTGACCGTGTGTCTCTATCTTCTGCCCGCCGTGTTGCGCCAGATACGGGCCAGCCATCCGGGCATCGACATCGTGGTGGTCACGGGCAATACCGAGGAGTGCGTCAAGCGCGTGGAAGACAACAGTCTGGATCTTGCCCTGGTCACCTTGCCGGTAAACCGCCGCGCCTTGCTGGCCACTCCCGTGCTGCACGACGAGCTGGTGGCCGTAGCTCGCCCGGAGATGCTGATGCCGGGCGATGCGGTTGCTGCGCCAGAGCTGAGATCCCTGCCTCTGCTTGCATTGCAGAAATCAGCCAGCACGCGCGGCGTGGTCGATGCCTGGCTGCGCCGTGCCGGTGAACTGCCGCATCCTCAGATGGAGCTTGACAGCGTCGAAGCGCTCAAGGAGATGGCGGCCATAGGCCTGGGTTATGCCGTGGTTCCGCGCATGGCCATGCAGGGGCGAGGCGCTCGAGATGACCTGGTCTCACGCTCGCTAACACCCGGATTGCAGCGAACACTGGCGATGGTATTGCGTAAGGACAAGCCATTGAGCCGTTCCTTGTCGTTGGTTTGCCAGGGTATTCAGGCTCATTGTGCAGCCTGGATGCAGCGACCAGAGGTTTGAAAGTAGTTTGATCGAATCTATCCTGGCTGCGCCAGTACCGATGTCTGCCATCGGCGAGGCAGGAACTCACTGCCTTTTGCATCGGGGTCATCAATTGGTGCACACTGGCTCTTCTGTTGCCAAGTCTCCAGTGTGGGCAGCCGCTGCCGGACGAAAGCAGCGTAGGTACATGACCTTGAGCTGACCTCCGTTAGAGGGGCTGAAGGCTGAAGACCATTGGGTTTGAGTCCGGGGGCTCGGCCCTATGGACCATGTAGCAAGAAGGTCCCAGATAATCTGTCCGCAGAAGATCACGGCTGCTCCGTCAATGACCAGCATCCATCTTGGAGCAGCCAGTAGTCGAGCCGGTGCGTCGATGCTCATCAACCGAGTAAGTCAAGCATCAAACAGCAATGAATCCGTTGCAGCACATGTTGTGCAAACGCGGGGAGGCTGCTGCCGGCCGATCCACGACGCTCGTGATCAGGGCCTTTCCGCCATAGGATCCGGATTCCAAGCCTGTCGCTGCCCTGAGTCCTCAAGAACACCCAAATGAACACTTTCTCCTTTCGCGCAGCCTGCATCGTCACAAAAGACCCGGAGGACTTCTGCCACCTTGTCGGCTTTGCCGACAAGAAGCACGACACCGAGCATTACCTGATGCTCCAACGCGCCTTCGAAGAGGATGAGGACGAGCAGGATGAAGAACTGGGCATGGATACCTACCATGTCGAGTGGAGTAGGCAGCAGAGACCTCGCTATGGCGGCATTGAGCGGTTTGTGCTGAAGCGTACCGGTGCGGAGCTCACGTTCAAACGCGAGGCGGAGGAGGGCATGGATGAGCCGAAGCAAATGTCCATCGCCTTTGATCTTTCAGCCGGCGAGTACGAGGAACTGAAGGCCGCCTTGACGAATATCTTTGCCGGGGAGAGCTGCTTTGAGATGAGCGACGGCCAGGCCATCGGGGGCGCATAGGCGTGACGAACGCAGCCCTTCGGCCAGGGTGCACTATCAAGGGAAGGACGGATGCGACGCAGCCGTGATGGTCATGGAAGCTGCTAGGCAGCATCCAGCATTGGCAATAGTTGCTGCAGACAACTCATTGCGGCGTCTCCGTCGACAACCCACATTTGGGCCAACGGTTCGGCATCATCTACCGAGAGGTAAGCCATGGTCCAGCCGGAGAAAAGGCGACTCGTTATACCTCTGGCCTCGTGCTGCGGAGTGAAGTTGGTATGGCGATTGTCCAGGGATATCTTTTTGGCCAATGCAACCACCTGCTGCTGAGGGCCCTCCATGTATTGGACGAAGCGCTGACCGTCAAAAATCAGGATTCCTGTGATCCCATGGGCCTCATTGAAGCGGCGTGAGACTCTGGTGATATCTGCGACACAGCTCGTACTGGCGTCACTGGCGATTTCACTGTGGTAGAGAAAACATCCGAGCAGGTGTTTCAAGGTTGCCTCTTACTTTTCAGCGCTGCATAGGTGCGGTTGGTGCCGGTATCGAGATCGGTTGAAGCCAGGTACCCAGAACCTATTCCTTGCAGACAGAGTTGGAGTGGTGATCAACGGGCCGATTGCTTGTCACCGGGCGACATGTGCCAACGAGACAGGTCGAGATTGATGGTGGCGCAATGCGAAGTAAGCTCCATAACAAGGGGCACCATTCTGCTGCCGCAATTCATTTGCGAGGGATGCCTGCTCTTGTGCTGCTCTTTTGGAAAGATACCAGCGCCAAGTCCATCAGCAGAACCATCGACATGCCCAGGGCCAGTACAGCCACCACCATCGGGAGTCCAAGTGCGCTGAGCACATACCTTCCCGAAGGAATTGCAAGACGATTTTCCGTCGTGCAAATGAACTCGGCTGCACTCATGCCCGTGTAGTGCATGGCACAAACGGCAAGGGCCATGATCGCTGCGGCAAGCAGGCGCATGCTTGTCTGTGCGGTATGAAATGCCAGCCACAGCGCCGCAGTTGCAGCCACGAGAGCAATCAGCACAGACATGGCGATTCGCTCATAGTCCCACTCCAGGTGGCCTCCAAAACGCATGCCATACATGCCAAGGTAGTGCATGACAACGGCGCCCAGCCCAAGCATTGATCCGGCCAAAAGCAAGCGGCCAATGCTGCGCGGGTTGCGAGCCACGATATGAAAAGCCAGAGCCGAGATTGCCACCGCGGCAATGAGCGACACACCGGTCTCCCATATCGAGTAGCCGGTCCCAAGGTCCATGCGCAGTGCAAGCATGGCAATGAAATGCATTGACCATACGCCAATGCCGCCAAGAGCAATCCCTGTGCTGCCGAGACTCATCAGATAGCTCTGACGGTCATCAATCTCCGGCTCAAGTCGCTTGGCAGAGATCAGCGCAATGAAGGCGCCAATCATTGAAATCGCGTACGACAGTACAACCAATTCCATGCTGTAGCTGGTGCTGACCACTGCATCCATGAGTCTCTCCTGGTTGCCGAACAAGAAGAATCTAGAATTTGTAAATTGACTTGTATCAAATTAATTCAAATCTATCAAGATGATTCTATGAATCAGATCTGATTCGATGCTGGGTGGATACATCAGATCTGATCTCTATTCAAAAATTGAGACAAGTCAAGGAGTATGTAAGCACTTGATACGAGAAAGCGCTCAAGGAGCGGTTGCACGGGTGCCCAAGGCGTACCGGCATCACTCTAACTGGGCGGTATCTCGCTTCGTCAGGCCATTGACCATAGAAGGCACATATGAGAGTGAACGCACCGGTAACTCAGCGGGAGTACAGCTTTGATGAGCACGCGACTCTGATGTCCACCACGGACACCGAGAGCTACATCAAATATGCCAATCAGGCGTTCATGGAGGTCAGCGGCTTCGAGCCGCAAGAGATCCTCGGCCAGACGCACAATCTGGTGCGCCACCCGGACATGCCCCCGGCCGCTTTTGCCGACATGTGGGCCACCCTCAAAAGCGGCGAGCCCTGGAGTGCACTGGTCAAGAACCGGCGCAAGAACGGGGACCACTACTGGGTACGGGCCAACGCCATTCCCATCATCCGCAATGACAAGGCCAAGGGCTATATGTCGGTGCGCACCCAGCCCGAGCGTAAAGAGGTCGAGGCGGCGCAAAAGCTGTATGAGTCCATGCACGACCAGGGCGGCTCCGCCCCCGAGCTGCACAAAGGCATAGTCTCCAAGAGGGGGCTGGGGAAGCTGCTGTCGATCTGGCGGCACATGGGGGTGCGCCGGCGCATTCGCCTGAACTCGCTGGCTTTGTGGGGCGCCCTGGTGCTCGGCGCCTGGCTGCTGGGCCAAAGCCAGATGCAGTTCCTGTCAATGGCAGCCTTCATGACGTTCGCCCTGATGGTGATGACGCTGTTGCTGGAGAGCCAGTTCGCCACGCCGCTGGAGCTGCTCAAGCGTCAGTCGCTGAACGTGGCAACCGGCAACAACCGGCAGACGGAATACTTGCAGCGCTCGGATGAAATCGGCACCACGCTGCGCACGGTCAACCAGATCGGTCTCATGTTCCGCTGGCTGGTGGACGATGTGAACCAGCAGGCGCTCAATGTTCAGCAGGCCTGTAACGAAATCGAGCAGGGCAACAGCTATCTGCACGGGCAGACGGAGCAGTTGGCGGTGAATGTGGCCCAGACCTCGGCCTCCATGGAGCAGATCACGGCCCGGGTTCAATCCAGCGCCGATACGGCGCAAAAAGCCGGTGTGCTGGCCAGTGAGGCCAGCGCGGCGGCCTTGCGCGGGGGGCAGTCCATGGATCAGATCGTCTCCACCATGGAGTCGATCACGGCCAACTCCCGCCGCATTGCCGACATCGTCGGCGTGATTGACAGCATTGCCTTTCAAACCAATTTGCTGGCGCTGAATGCGGCCGTGGAGGCCGCCCGCGCGGGCGAGCATGGCAGGGGGTTTGCCGTCGTTGCCGGCGAGGTGAGGGCCCTGGCGCAGCGCAGCGCCGATGCGGCCAAGGAGATCAAGGCGCTGATTCAGGCCAGCACGGCCACCATCGAGGCCGGCTCTCTGGTGGTCAGCGATGCGGGGAGCAATATCGGCGACATCGTCTCCCAGGCCCGCAGCGTGGCGGACTTCATTGCCGAGATCAGCAAGGCCACGCGCGAACAAAGCGAGGAGATCAGCCAGGTCGGGAAGTCGGTGGCGGACATGGACTATCTGACACAGCAGAACGCGCAGTTGGTGACCCAGGGGGCGCAGGCTTCCAGCAGCATGCAATGGCAGGTGAAAAATCTTGTGGAAGCGATTGGTGTGTTCCGGTGAGCGGCCACGCCAGCGAACAATCCTGACGACTGCTTCTGACCAGCGGGCGACTGTCTCGGAACGACCCTAGGAGGACTGCTAGGGTATTAGTGACTCCAGGCGGAGCTTGGGTTCTTCATAGACCGAGTCCTCGGCGGGATAGCGCAGGCCAGAAATGCCGCGAGCTTTCGCGCTTGCCCATACGACGCTTTCGCCAGCAGGCAATGTGTCTGGCTGCGAAGAGTAGATAGGATCTTTGAAGGCGGTTGTTGCTGGTACGAACGTCCAGCCTTGCTTGCGAAAAGCCGAAACGATATCAGGCAAGGCTGCCGCATTGATCTCATTGGTGTGCAGCAGCATCACATGCGCAGGGCTTCGACCAAGTACCTGCTTGGCCAGGCCTTCATAGTAAGTAGCCCGGTCAAGCAGGTGTTCAATGTAGGCCATCTTGACCCGGACAGCCTCGTCGTGTGAACCAGCTCGTAGAAGCGAGGAGTAGATCTGGTTGTAGTACCAATCGCTGGCATCAACGGAGACTGGAGCAGGTCTATAGCCATTTGATTTCATCCAGGACCGGATGCCGTCACGCTTTTCCTCCGTATCACCTTCTTTCAGGTAAGGAAAGCGAAGCATCGGCGCCCAAGTCGGAATGTGACGCAGAGCTGCATCGGCCTTTTTCACGTCCGCAATGAATTCGTCCAGTGTCGTCTCGGCGGATGCAAGACTGCGGTGTGTCGCCGTATGGTTGCCTACTGCATGACCTGCCTTGGCCCAATCCATGATGAGCCCCATTCCTCGATCACCGCCTATGCGAATCAGCGAGGGGAACACCATCGCTGTGATGCCAGAGTCTTTGAGGCTGGAAATGATCTGCTGATTCCAAACCTGCGCTTGGGCCTGCTTGTCGGGGTTCAGTCCATCATCAAAGGTCAAACTCAACGTCTGGGCAAAGCCCAGGGATGAAAAAAACAGAGCGGTCAGCGATGCAATAGCGCGAAGAATGGTTGTCATGAGAGCTTATGAAATACGCAAGCAGTGAACCTGCAAGTCGTTGACTGTGGGTTGACCCATTGCAGACGCCCTAGGATGTCTGCCGGCTGTCCCTAGGCGTTATCACTGCCAGAGCGCACGAAAGAATACCGGCGAATGTCCGTCCTCCGCTTCCATCCTCTGCCTTCCCAATAAGCGTGGGCAGAATGGTTCTCTTGGAGAACATCAATGTGACTCTTATGAATGCCGAGTCTTTCAAGTCCGTCCAAGCACAGCTCCACCAAGCGGGAAGCAATGCCGCGTTTTCGGTGTGTAGGCCGGACGACAAGGTGCTGCAAGTAGCCGCGGCGGCCATCGTGGCCTGACATGATGCATCCAACGATATGCTCGCCTTCTAACGCAACGAAGCTCAAACCAGGGTTGCGCAACAAGTAGCGCTGGGTAGCTTCCCGTGAATCGGCATCCCGAAAAGTAACCCCATCTGTTTTCTTCATCATTGCGGTGACGCTGTCGTAGTCCCCAATGCTCATTGGTCGGATAGATACCTGATCCACGGTGTCAGGGCAGTAGGGTGTTCTCACCGCTGTCTCCAATTTCTGGCAGTCCAACGGCGAGAGCACAATCTGCTTGAAACACGTGGACCGCTTGTGGCCGGGAGCCGCTGTCTCTGTTCGACCCATGCCGGCACTTCCCATTTCGAGCCATATGAGTGAGAAGCTATTCGCCAGAAGAAATCATGCGGCGAATCTTTGTCGCTTTTTCAAAGTGATCAAGCTTGTGTTGCTTGATCCACCATTCAGCCGCCTCCATCAGCAGGTCTGGATCATCATTTCTATTGGCGAAGAAAGCGTAAAACGAAAGGCCTACAGTTTCCCCTTTCTTCATGATTTTCTCATCGCAGATAGCAATAGCCTTGGCTCTTAAGCTCGATCTCATACCAATTTTTATCCTCAACTTTTCAAAAAAGAATTGTCATCTAGGCTAGAGACTTCAACATCAATTTCCCTGCCTCTGTCTATCTTGGAGATCAGCATCACCGTATTACACAGGATCTCAAAGTCGGCTTCTGGCCGGTTGCCGCCGTCGCTGTTCAGCCCTAGGCAGATGAGCACTTGAGCCCTTGCATCCAATCAACAAAGAACACCAGCCTCTGATGGAAAACGTCGTTCGTTGCAGAGGGCGTTTTCGCATGCTCAAGAAAGAACTCCATTTGTTCGGTCATTGCGGGAAACCGACCCGAGAAAAACCTGGCGTATTCCTCCAGAGATTCAGGCCATAGACGGTCTGCCTCAAGGCGCAGAACGTTGGTTGTGCGAACCAGCTTTTTTGCAGCCTCTTTTTTCAGCCGTCTCGTTGCGTCTTCGTCATGTGCTTGAGAGATACGGGTCATGTAGTCACGGAGAACCTGGACATAGTCTCCATTGACCGCTTTCGCAACTGCGGGTGAGGGCTGAAACGCCTGAAACCGAAGTGCCAGATCTGAACCATGAATACAGCGGCACTCATGCTTGAGCCAGTAGCCCCAGCTATGCAAATTGGCCGGGTTCAGCACATCCTCAAGTACACCTAGATCCAGATCGATCTTGGTGACTTCAGGATGACCCGCTTCCAGATTGGAACGGACACGCTCAAGAGATTCAGCCTCTGGTGTGGAAAGCGGCCTCGACAGCACCAACGTCAAATCCAAGTCCGACTTTCCGGGTTGGGCCATCGCTCTGGGCACGCTGCCGTACAGATACAGACTGTCGAGGAGTGCCCCGAGCTCCTGCACTAGACTGTCGCGCGCCTCGTCAATCAGGTTGACGAACTCGGGTTGTAGAGGTCTAGCAGGGAGAACTTTGATGAAGGTGGGAGCGGCATCACGACAGCTTTTCATCGGGTTAAGGATAGCGCAGTGGTTCACGCTGGTGCATCCCGGCCGGCAGTAGCCAACCACTGAGGGTGGTTCACAGCCCCAGGTAGTCAGTTGCCGCCATTGGCAAAGATGAAGATGCCGATGAGCCAGGCAGGAAAAATGAGCGCGCTGTGCAACAGCGATACGGCCATGAAAGTTTTCATGCGCGATAAAACCTCCGCTGCAAACGCCGTGTCCATCGCATTCCTTGATTCCTACATGTCGCATGTGCCCAAAGTCGAACCAGCTGACTTCAATGTCTGCCCTGTCTTGCTGACGCAGCCCGCCGATGATCGCTGGACTCCTCTGGAGCTAAGCGAGCCTGTAATCGGCCAAATCGGCAAGGTACCGGTTCGAACCATCATGCTGGAGAACGCAGGGCACTATCCGATCGAGGAGCCGGGTCTGTCGCAAATGGTCGATGCAATCGATGATTTCTTCCGTGAAGTGACCGGCACCGAGAGGGGGCGCTGAGTTCGGCATTCTTTCAGGCAGTGCGGCTCGCCCTGTAAATAAAGCTCAGCCCATGAATGTCTGCCTCTGGGATCCGGGCACGGTCGGCTGCTTGGCGGAGCAGAAGCTTTGCAACGCTCACCATCGCTCAAAACTGCGATTTTTCCGTTGCAAGCCCTTTCAGGGACGCGACCGCACACGGCTGCATCTCCTCGATAGCGCGGAGTAGCGAGAAATCGACAAGTCTCGGCCTTCGTCGGAGGCCTCATAATGCGCAACCATGCAAGCGCTGCGTAACTCCCTGTCACTGACCCGCCTGGTTCTGGCGTGGTTCATGCTGACGTTGAGTATTGCAATGGCTTCGCCCATAGTGCATCCAAAGGCCATCGAGGTGGTCTGTACCTCAAGTGGCAGCATGCAGGTGATCATGCTTGATGAGGACGGCCAGGCCGCGCCAGGGCTTCATCATTCGTTGGACTGTCCCTTGTGTCTGACCATCACGACACCGCCGAGCTATTCATCACCGCATCTTGAGCAGCCACAGCCGCTCGGCTTGGCGCTACAGCCTGTAGTTTCAGCGCGCATTGCCGCGCTGGTGGGGGCGCCTTTGCCCCCGCGAGGGCCGCCAACGCTCGTGTAAGTCCACTGTGCCGCCAATCGATGGCGGATACAGCCTATCGCCGTCGGGCCCAGTCCTGCACGGCCGATCTCACTTGCACGCAGATAATTCATGACCCATCCCTCTTATGGCGCGATGCCCAATGGCAGCGCGAGTTCTCTTTCGCTCGCCTTTTTTCAACGCAACAGCGTGGCCCTGGCTGTGGCCCATCTGTCATTGGCCGTTCCTCTTGCAGTAGCGAGCTCTGCCAGTTGGGCGCAAACCGACGTCACCCTGGACACCGTTACCGTACGTTCATTGGGGGACACTCCTTTGGAGCGCCCAGTGGGCACCGGCAGCCGGCTCGACCTCAATGCACGCGACACTCCGGCGAGTGTCGAGGTGACCACGCGCGAGCAACTGGAAGCTCGCGGCGACACTTCTCTGGTTGACGCAATCACGCGATCTACCGGCATCACCAGTCTGGGACATCCGGGCAACAGTGGCAGCGCGCTCTCGGTACGAGGTTTCACGGACTCCACCTCGGTCATGCGTCTATACGACGGTACGCGCCAATACGGGGGAGTCGGCGTGAGTTTTCCCTTCGACACCTGGTCTATCGACCGCATAGAAGTGCTGCGCGGACCCGCATCCGTGATCTACGGTGACGGCGCTATTGGTGGCGTGGTCAACGTGATCCCCAAAAAGCCAACGCGCGGACCTGTTCAAAATGAAGTCCAGGCCACGCTGGGAACCAGAGGCAAACGTGCATTGGCCTTCGGCAGCGCAGGCGCGATCAATGAGCAATGGTCCTATCGACTGGATGTCAGTGGCGACCAATCGAATGGCTGGGTGGATCGTGGCGATTCCAGCAATCGGACGATCTCCGGCGCTCTGCGCTGGGATGTGACACCTGACTTCAACCTGCAACTCTCGCACGCACAAGGCCGGCAAAAGCCGATGCGCTACTTCGGTACACCGCTGATCAACGGAGTACAAGACCCGGCGCTCCGAGAGCGCAACTACAACGTTGCCGACAGCCGCATCCAGTTCAAGGATCGCTGGACCGAACTGGCTGCCCAGTGGGCCCTCGGCAGCAATGTCGTCGTACGAAGCAAGCTCTATCACATTGGCAGCGACCGCTATTGGCGCAATGCTGAAGCGTATCGGTACAACGCCACTACGGGATTGATTGACCGCTCGGACAACACCGAGATCGGTCACGACCAGACGCAGACAGGCAACACCACGGATGTGAGCTTCCATGGCAGCTTGCTCGGACGTCCAAACCAGCTCTCCGTGGGCTTCGACGTGAACCGCGCATCGTTTCAGCACACCAACAACACTTACACCGGCAGCTCCGGTCCGGTCGATCCCTACAACCCCGTCCCGGGCTACTACAGCAGCTCGGTACCCTTCATTCCCCGCTATCAAAACAAGGCCGAGCAATATGCGCTGTTTGCGGAAGACCGGCTTGAACTGACGGATCGCTGGTCTGTCGTGGCGGGCACGCGCTTCGACCATGCGGACCTGTCGCGCCAGGATCTGGTGGCGGGCAATCAGGCTTTCAAACGCAGCTACTCCAACACCGGTTGGCGACTTGGCTCGGTCTACAAGCTAAGTCCTCAACTGTCCCTGTATGCGCAGGCATCCAAGGCCGCAGATCCGGTGAGCGGCCTGCTGATGTTGTCGGCGGCTAATTCCGCCTTCGACGTATCGAGCGGCAAACAGTTTGAGGTCGGTATCAAGCAATCCTTCTGGGACGGCAAGGGTGACTGGACGCTTGCGGCGTATTCCATCACCAAAAACAACTTATTGACGCGAGACCCAGCAAACCCCGCTCTGCGCATACAGGTTGGCGAACGCTCCTCCAAGGGCATCGAGGGCACCCTGTCGATGCAAGTCAGCAAGGCCGTGCAGATTGATGCCAACTTTGCGCTGCTCAAGGCTCGCTATGAGGATTTCAGCGAGTCCGTGGGCGGCATCGCTGTTTCACGCAATGGCAATATTCCCACCGACGTGCCGGAGCGTGTCGCCAATGTTTGGGTGAGCTGGAAAGTCGTGCCTGACTGGACGCTGTCCGGCGGCCTTCGCCATGTGGGCAAGCGCTATGCAGATAATGCGAACACCTTGAAACTGCCTGCCTACACCACGGCAGACCTGGCGCTGCAATGGAAGGCAACCAAGGCCACCACGTTCACGCTGCGCGGCTTCAACATCTTCGACAAGCACTACTTCACGACCTCCTACTACACCAACACGCAGTGGTTCGTCGGGGAAGGGCGACGTGTTGAGCTGACACTGAACCATCGCTTCTGAGCGCGCCGCCGATGTGGACTTCCGCCCAAGCCAAGCGGCTTGTGTTTCTGGTGCATCGATGGACCGGGGTGGGTGCATGCGTGCTGATGGCGCTCTGGCTCTTCAGCGGAGTGGTGATGCTCTTTGTCGGCTACCCCAAACTGTTGCCGACGGAGCGCCTGCAGGCATTGCCTTCCCTGAGCACCGGCCAGAGCTATCTGCCTGTTGAGGCAGCTCTGAAGCAAAGCCAGTCTGCCGACAAGGTGCAGCAGATCGTGCTCACCACCATTGCGGGCCGCCCCAGCTACCGGCTCAAGGAGGCGGACGGCACGCTGCGGGTGGTTGATGCCGGCACGGGCGTTGTTGTGCAGCCGCCCGACGACGCAACTGCCTTGCGCACCGCCAAGGCGTTCCTGTCCGGAGCAAATGGAGTGCTGCAAGGTCGCACGCAAGACGATCGCTGGACACACTCCGCATCGCTCGATCCCCATCGGCCTCTCATCAAGGTCCTGATGGACGATTCCGCATCAAGCCTGTTGTACATCTCGTCGACTACTGCCGAGGTGGTCCTGGATGTACCGCGCCATCAACGCTACTGGAACTACGTGGGAGCCTGGCTTCACTGGGTGTATATGGTGCGTGAAGGCTCCAAAGACCCTGTATGGAGCTGGCTGGTCATCGGGCTCTCGGCATTGGGAACCGTCTCAGCCATTGCCGGTGCCTTGGTGGGCATCTGGCGATGGCGCTTCAACGGTCGCTACAAATCCGGAGCCAAGACGCCGTACCGGGAGTTCCAGATGCGCTGGCATCACATCACCGGCCTCGTATTTGGAGCGATGATGATCTGCTGGATCTTCAGCGGCCTGATGTCCATGAATCCGCTTGGGATCTTCAGCCCGCAAGGACCTCGTCCCGATCTGCGCGCTTATCAGCATGCAGGTCCAGGAAGCAATCCCTTCAGGCTCACCATGCACGAAGCGCTGACACTGCTCAGCGCCGAGGGGTTTGACACGCGCGAGGTCGAATGGGAAGTACTGGATGGGCAGCCCTATCTGCTGGCATTCAATGGACTAGGGGAGACCCGCATCGTGTCCGCAAGCCTTGCTGCGCCCCAGGTAGAGCGGGAACTTGACCGTTCGAAACTAGAACAGGCCGCGAAGAAGCTGTTCCCTTTTGCCATTCGCTCGACCACGTTGCTGAACGAGTACGACGCCTACTATTACCGTCGGGGTGAGGCCTCGATGTATTCAGCAGCGGCGCGTGATCTGCCCGTGCTCCGGATGCAATTTGAAGATCCGGGAAACACCATCGTATACATCAGCCCTTACTCAGGTGATGTTGTGCTGAGCCTGGACCAAAGGCAGCGTGCAGGACGGTGGCTGTTCAATTTCCTGCACAGTTGGGACCTGCCGTGGATGCTGCGCCACGCCTGGCCGCGTGATGCCATCCTCGTTTTGCTGAGCATTGGTACGTTGGCTCTGGCACTGACCGGCATCGTGCTGGGATACAGGCGACTGAAGCTGCTCATCGGGCATAAACGCCGATTTTGATCTGGGGGATGGTGCAATCGAAGAGCGTCTCTTTACAGCCTGCCGCAAGACCCGAGCTACTTGCCTCGTGGAGCTTCGGACGCAAGCCAGACTGGTAAATGCTTCATCCTGCCTTCATTCGATGCCTTGTCCCGAAGTCTGCAATCAGGCCGGCTGCGGGAACAGCCCCACCTCCAAGCATCCAATCGCGTCACGCGGATAGCTTGCTTGCGATGTATTTCAGCGCACCTTGAAACACCCAGTGCCATCGCTCATTGGGTGGCTGGGCAAGCGGATGCCAAAAGAACTTGAAGTCATGACCGCCATCATCGCTGGTTTGATGGGTCCAGGATTCGGGTGAATGACGCACATCACACAGATGGAATGCCCAGATCTGGTCCTCGTAGCCAGATGCCCATATTCCCAGATCCAGCAAGACTTCAGATGCTTCAAGTCCACTTTCTTCGCGCAATTCGCGCAATGCCGCTTCTCTTGAGTTCTCGCCCGGTTCAATCGTGCCTTTGACAAGTTGCAGACCTGCCAGCGGGTGCTCAAATGCCAGTATTTCGATAGAGCCTTGGCCCCGAATGACCACTGGACAGGCCTTGCTTGGGCGCAATGGAGTTTCCGATCTCATCGAACTATTTTCATGCCATAGCCTGGGCTGCTCCCGCGAGTACCAGGCACTGAAGCCAGCCGAGGCCGGTTGTCCCTAAAGCACAACCTTCATGTGGTGCGCCGCGAGCCGCCACAGAGATAGCCAATCAGCATCTCCACGATGGCCTGCTCGGTCTTCTGGATCGGGTGGGGCGTTCCGGGAGGAATGACCGCGGCATGAATCAATGACTCCATGGTCCGCAACACAATCCAGGTGGCGAGATTCAGGTCTTCCTGAATGACTTCATCCCGGTGCTTCTCCAGCAGCTGACGAATGCGGCAATGAATGCTTTGATCGGCCGCGCTCTGATCCGATGGGGCATCAAAGAACGGAAACTCTTTCTCCAGCACCTGGTGCAGCTCGGGAGCAACCTGATGCGCCGCCAGCCATGCATGCACGATGGCTGCCAGCCGCTCCAGCAATCCTGGCGACGTGGTGCCCGCCAGGACGGTTTCCATGGCTGCGTGCATTTCTACCGCGTGCCGTTCATGCAGGGCCGTGATCAGGGAATCCTTGTTGGGAAAGTACTGGTAGACGGAGCCGACGCTGACCCCGGCGCGTTCGGCAACCAGATTGGTATTGGTTCCTGCATAGCCGCGCTCGCTCAAAACGCGAGCCGTGGCTTCAAGAATTGCATCGACCAAGGCCCGTGAGCGGTTCTGGCGAGGGATTCGTCGTGGTTGTGGCAGGGTCGGCATAGGTCTGTCCGCACGCGAGTTTTCAATGCGAGCAATGGCTCATATTCTTTCACATATCGAGCAAATGCTCATATTTGGAGTGATCGATGTCCATTCGTTCTCATGAAGCGGTGGCAGCAGCGGCCTGTCAGCCGCCCGCCATCAATGCATTAATCAAGCTGCTGCCAGTCACACAGGCAGTGTTCACCGGATTTCCGATCATCGGGGCGAAGTCTGTGGCGGCCCTGCTGTCTCGGGCATGGTTCGGCATCTTTGTCGCCCCATCCCTGCTGGTTGCAGTGCGGTTGCTGAGCTTCTTGCCCCAGGGAGTGCGCCATGCATGAAATCGACCACAAGCCGCGCACAGCAAGAGCCGTGGGAGTCGTGCAGGCAGTTCATTCCATCACTCACATATGCGGCGAATCACGGTGGGCGGTGACGAGATTGCAGCATTTCTTCAAGTGCAGGGAGTCGATGAACCAGCCGCCTGGGTCAAAGTCTTTCTTCCCACCGGGGAAGGGCGTGCGTACACGATACGAAGTATCGACTTCAAGGCCGGAACGCTGGATCTGGACTTTGTTCTGCATGGAACAGGATCCGGCTCCGGTCCGGCCTCTGAGTGGGCATCTCGGGCTTTGATTGGCGAACACATCGGAATCGCAGGGCCTCGCAGCGGCGGTTTCCTGCTCCCCGGCAATACACAATGGGTCATGCTGGCAGGCGATGCAACCGCTTTGCCCGGCATCCAGAGCATTGCCAGCCGTTTGCCCGCCGACATCAATGCCAAGGTCTATGCGGAAGTGCTGTCGCCAAGTGAGCATCAGCCTATCGACAGCCTGGCCAAGCTGCGCGTCCAATGGATCAATGCCCAGCCGGAACCCGGCCTGAGCCTGTGTCAGGCACTGCTGCACCGCCCCTTGCCGACAGGGCCTGGCTACATCTGGATTGCGGGAGAGTCTGCGGCCATCCGTAGCCTGAAGCATCATTACTTTCAAGAGCGAGAGCTGCCCAGGCACGGCTTGAGCGCGAAGGGATACTGGAAGTCCGGGGCGGCCGACCACCGGGAAGCGTGATGTGTTTCTCGAGTACCTGCTGTCGGCGGGGCTGATGACGGGTAGCTGCGCTCACCCGGATTCGAATGTGAGCAAGCCGGCAAGTCCGCTCAGGCGATGCCGGCGTTTGAACTCCTGTCCTTGGAATCGTCGGCTGCCATCGGGCCTGGGAAGATGGTTTGGCGCCGTGATCCACCCAGCCGGCATCATGCAAGCCGCCAAAGAAAAAGCCCGCGTCATGGCGGGCAGGTCTTTGTTGCGCAACAAGTCAAGGGCGCAAGTTGACGGTCTTCGAATATCTGTCGAGGTGCTCCAGCAGGCGCTCGTAGAGCTCATCTGTCGCCATCGAGTTCAAGACCTCCGCCTTGATCTCTTCGGCGCGCTGGCTGAAGTTGTGTTGCAGATTGCTTTTCTTGTTGTCATCCAGCGTTTCGATCAGGGCAATGAGAAGTGCTTCTTGCGCCATGATCTGGCCTTTCATCATCCTCAGCTGGGCGCTTTGATTGCCTAGGAACTCCATCCAACCCTTTCTCTTTCATGATGTGTGTCAAGTTTGAGGAATTATGGTGACTGTAGCTGTCGCGGAAATTTCACCTCCCTCGTTCTCCGAGCCACAGAAAGTGCCTGGAAGTGTGCAATTGATGCACAGAGGCCGTGGTGTGGCTTGAATCCTGAATCCGGACCGCAGGCCTGTTGTTTTGGCGACCGGGGCTTTGCTCTTCAAGGCAGCTCGTGAAGCTGATGGCGCTTGCTGCGCCCGGCCGCGTTCTTCCAGCCTGCCGGGCTGAATCTCCGATCCTCCGGTACAGGGCTGGCGCCGGCAGCAAGGCGGGGCTATCTCCATCAAGACAGCAGTTGCTTTGTTACGGACGGATGACATGGAAAAATACCGGGGTTGGTCCATCTACGAGGTTGTGATGCCCTTGTTTCACACCACTGTGTTGACTGGTCTGGCGATGCTGGCCTTTGCCGGCAACTCGCTGCTGTGCCGCCTTGCGCTCCAATCCCACTCCATTGATGCCGCGAGCTTTACGGCAGTGCGCCTGGCTTCGGGCGCGGCCATGCTGGCGCTGGTCGTGAGCCTGAAACGCGCTCCCTCTACCGGTGTTGGCAACTGGACGTCGGCGGGCTTGTTGTTCGCTTATGCGACGTTGTTTTCCTTCGCCTACGGGAGTCTGTCGGCCGGTGTCGGTGCCTTGCTGCTTTTCGGCGCGGTGCAGGCGACGATGGTGGGCGTGGGCCTTTGTCGCGGCGAGGCACTTTCACCCCGGCAATGGGGTGGATTGGTGCTGGCTTTCGGCGGCCTGGTGGTGTTGCTGCGACCCGGACTCTCGGCTCCGCCCCTGGGAGCGGCTTTGCTCATGCTCCTTGCAGGGGTTGCCTGGGGGCTGTATTCCTTGCTCGGCAAGGGCGCAACCGACCCGATCGGCGTGACGGCAGGAAATTTCTTGCGGACGGTGCCGCTTTCGCTGCTGATGCTCGTGTTGGTGCAGGGGCAGGCCTCATGGAGCACGGCAGGATTGATGTATGCGCTGTGCTCCGGAATGCTGACTTCCGGACTGGGCTACGTCGCATGGTATGCGGCGCTACCTCAGCTGAAGGCGGGGGCTGCAGCATCAATACAGCTGAGCGTTCCCTTGCTGGCCGCCATCGGTGCCGTCTCCCTGTTGGGAGAGCCCTGGACCATGCGGCTGACTCTGGCTGGTGCGGCCATACTGGGCGGTATCTCATTGGTTGTGGTGACCCGGTCTGGCGGCAGGCCTGCTGTGGCAAAAGAGTAGTTGTGCAATCCTTTCCCTAGCGCTCTTCAGGAGCCAGGGGATCAGTGCTTGCAGCATCTTTGCGCTGCTGCGAATGTCACGAGCTTGAATGCACGGGGTGGTCGATGCACAAGCTCCCATGCGCATCCCTGCCGTCGTGCCGACGAACATCGCTTTACACGGGTATCCACCGGCAGGAATAGGCTGTCAGTGCCACTTGTAGAAAGGGCTGCCATGAAAGAGCTAGTTGCACTGACTGCGTTCGCCTTGATATTGACCGGATGCGTGATGCAGAGGCCGGTCAATGGGCAAGGAATGGATCCAGGCTCCCATCAGGTTGAGAAGAATGCGGATCGGGATCTTAGAAACAACGATATTCAACAGCGGGATCGCCCGATCGACTTTGAAAACGACTGGGACCGGGACCACTTTCGTGACCGCGGAAACGAGGGCCGTGAAAATCAAGGCAGCCTGTGGCCGTGGCCGGGCTCCGGATTGAGTGGCGGGCGCACCTATCCGGGAGGCCAAAGCTGGGGCTATTAGCGCAGCGTCACGCGTCAACTATCACGAAGTGCTGCTGTGCTGCAGTGCCGCAACCCGGCAGCCGGGCATGCATGCCTGGTCGGGCGAACCCATTGCGCGGCGCCTTTGCCGGGATGAGGGGAGGGCACAGCTGCCATCCCACATAGCTGCGGCGCCCAGGCAGAAGACGAAAAAGCAGGCCGGCTTGCCGTCAAACGGCCACTTGGCCATTTGCATGCATTCCCCGGATGTAAACGGAGCTCCTTCGCCAGCTGGCGGGCATCGCGGGGCATGTCAAAAGAAAATTCCTCAAGATGCTGGCAGTTGTTTGCGCAAAACCGGGCTTACACATTGAAAAACCGCGCGAATTCGGTCCGTCTAAACTTCGTACATGAAAAAACTGTTTGGAGTCTCTGCCCTCGTCTTGCTGTTGTCGGGATGCTACGCGGTGGGCCCTGGATACAGCTACGGGTATAGCGATACCTACATCTATCAGCCTTATGGCGGCTCGTACTACTACGGGCGGCCTGCATATAGGCCTGGGTACTACCACCATCATCACGCGCACCGCCCACCGCACTCAGGCCACGGAGGGCATGGAAATCACCGTCCACCGCATGGAGGCCATCGCCCGGGTGGCGGCCATGGTCACGGCCATCGCTGAATGACAGGCCTCGACTGGCGCGGTCGAGCGAAGGCTGAGAAACAGATAACGTCGCGGTTTGCCAGGTCAGGGAGGCAGCAATCCAATATGTCCGGGCTGACGCAAAACGCCGTGTCACCTGGTGTGACTACCGGAGGGCTCGCCGTGATCGGGCGGCTGCCTGGTTAGAGATTTCCGCCCGAAATCTCGATCAGGCTACCTGTGGTGTATGGCGACTCGTCCGAGATGAGCCATACAATTGCATTGGCAACCTCCAGAGCGGTCCCTCCGCGCTTCATGGGAACGCCAGCGGCCAGGCGCCGAACCCGGTCCGGCTGCCCCCCGCTGGCATGAATATCCGTTTCAATGAGGCCGGGACGGACAGCGTTGACGCGGATGCCTTCCGCGGCCACTTCCTTGGCCAGCCCCAGAGTCATCACATCCACAGCACCCTTGGAGGCCGCGTAGTCGACGTACTGGCGTGGCGCGCCAAGCCTTGCCGCAATGCTGGACACATTGACGATGGCTCCACCATGGCCGCCATTGGCAGTGCTCATGCGAAGCACCGCTTCGCGAGCACAAAGAAAAGCACCTATGGTGTTGATGCGAAACATTCGCTCAAGGCGCTGCAAACTGAACTCGGCCAGCGTCTGTGCCGTGTCCACAATACCTGCGTTGTTGACCAGGGCGTCCAGGCGCCCGAACTGTACATCTGCCACGGCAAAAAGACGGCGAATCTGCTCTTCGCAGCCCATATCCGCCTGAATGGCCATGGCGTGCCTGCCCATTTCCGTGATTTGCGAGACAACCGCATCGGCTGCCGTCTGGTCTGTATTGAAGCTGAGCAGCACGTCCCAGCCTGCCGCTGCTGCTTGCAGGGCGGTGGCTGCGCCAATGCCTCGGCTGCCTCCGGTGATGAGCACAACTTTGTTTTTCATGGGGCTCCTTGGTGATCCATTTGATTCTGCCGCGAGTCTCGTCTCCAGCTTCACGGTTCTCGATTCATCTTATCGCCGCATTTCCTCTGCGGCCTAGGCTTGATCCGGTCCAAGTGCTCATGCTTTTGTATCTCAAGGCAACAAAAAACCACCTGTAGAGGTGGTTGAAAACCAATCGCAAGGCTGGATTCAAGAGACAGGGCTACCAGTATCGGTAGTTGTGGCGCATGCGCAGCAGTCTCTCTTCCTCCTGCTTTTTTTCCATGTCTGTGGGCTCTTGCGAGTCTAGTTGGGGCGGCGCAGGGAAATCCTTGTCCATGGAGAACAGCTCCTTGGTGGTTTCCCAGAACTTCTGGATTGGCGGGGGAATACGGCTATCTGGCATATAGACCTCCAGTCCTGGATGACGAATCAAGATTGATCGCCGAGCTCCACAGTACTCTTTTTAATAACCTTGAAGCCCTATCCATTAAGTAAAACGTCAGCTTTGGTGCATAAACAGGATGGGGGCGAACGCCAGGAAAAGCAGCGATGCCTCGTTTCCATCGGCTCTGACAAGGCTTCGGGCTGATGGCTCTTGATGCACGGGTTCGGCAATTCAGGTGCCACAGGCTGTCCGAGACTGGCGAGCAGATGCGGCTAGCATGCAAGGCTCAACAGTGGAGCAGAAATGGAAAAGTACCGATTCAATGTGTTTGGCGACATCCTGGCCATAGAGCGCAGCAACTCGGGATGGCGCTGCTTTGCGGTTGGGCTCGATGGAAAGCTTGGCCCGGTGGATCTGGTCGTTCCTCCCGAGATCACTTATGAGGAGCTGCCTCAGTACCTTTATGACATCTACCATGAGAGCGCGGCATTGTCGGATGGCGACATCTTCGAGATATCCTGAGCCTCATCCGGATGCTGTCCGCAGCTCGTCAGAGATCTATGGTGCTGCTCCCCATTGTGTCTGTGACTCATTCGCCAATCTGTTCGGCACCGACTTCATCACTGCAAGGAGATGGCCGCCATGACTCTTCAGAAGAACCCGCTCAAAGAACCGGAACCCAAGCCGGATCCGATTGATCCGCCCAATGATCAGCCGCCTGCAGAGCTGCCGGGCGATCCGATAGAGCAGCCCAATGTGTAGCTGCTAAAGCCCGCGAAGTGCAAGCTGTCTTCATTTGCTGGCGAACATCCGAAGTGGGACCATGACTGCATCAATGCACTCAAGGAGAGCGGCGATGTCTACTCTCATGATTCAACTGATTGGTCTGCAACTGGTCGTCTTGCTGGTGGCCTGGGTCATTTACGAGGTCAGAGACGATTGGACGTAAAAACCGGCTGCAGCAAGCCTCTGCCGCTCGATCAAGTCACTTGCTGATGATCGAGCGCAAAGCGTCAGGTGGGCAAGTGGCCTATGTGCCCCGCTGATCTGTCTGTGGCAAGCATGGATGCCCTGCAATCTTCGGATGACCGGGCTGAATGGAGTTTTGGGCCGCGCCAGCATCGACACAGCCGGGGAGCTTGCCTGACCTTGTCTATCTGCTTGCAAGGCAGCGGTGCATGGCGCCGGATGCGCAGTCAATACCAGCCGGCGTGGCCCGGGCCGGCTCAAACCCTTCTATAGCCAGCGTCGTACCTGCCGACAATAGGCCACGAACAAGGCACCAAATTTCGCCTGCAGCGCTCTTTCCTCTGGTCGTATCTGGAAGTGCTGAAGGTAGGCCATGAACAGCGGCACAAGCAGCAATCCCGATAACTTGCCCAAATACATGGCGAGTGCCAGCAATAAAAGCGCAAAGCCCAGATACATCGGATTGCGTGTCACCCGATAGATCCCGCTGACCACCAGCGCCGTCGATGCTGCCGGGTTGATGGGGTTCACCGTGGTCCGGGCATGCTGAAATGCCCGAACACCGGCGAGGCAGAACGCTCCGCCCACTGCGGCGAGCATGAGGGCCACCATCCATGAAGCAGTGAATCCGATCGGCAGGATATCGGGCAGAAACCACATTGCCACGGCAAACACAGCGAACAGCGCCATCGGCGGCACCCGAAGCATGAGTAAAGAGGGTTTGTTCTGCGGTGGGGATTGAGAAATCATGCATTCAAGCCTAAAGCTTAAAGTGGCTTCATTGTCAATCATGTGCTGCAGCATGACCTGGGTGCATGCCACGCCATTGAATGCAAGCGGGGCTATGACTTCTGATGCTCAAAAAATACCGCGCTATTGCGGGCTTGCATTACCCAGATGTTGGCAGATCAGGACGTAAGCACGGATGCATCAAACCTGGCATTCAGTTTTCGTGGCATATGAACGATATTGCTGAGTTTTCAGTTTCTAAAAATAAGAATTTTCTTATCCTCATCATCGACTGCTTTGATTAGCATGTTCTCTGTCGTCTGATGCTTGCTTGGGTCCATCTCCATATTTCGTCAGTGATCGCTGAGAGCGCCGTCTTATTTTTGCTTGTCTTGATAAATGGGGAACCGATTGATACGCCGGTTTTCATACTCATTCAAGAGTGCATTGACTTGCATGAAATCGTTGGCGTAGGCGGGCACTGAGGCCGCTGAGTGCTTCAGTCCGGAACCCTGGCTTCAAGGGTGGCAGCCGGTGTAGAAATAAAAAATTCGCCGTTAGCGAAGCTACTTCTCAAAAAAATAAAAAAGTCACGAGTGAAAATTGGATTTCACACTTGGCCTGGCCACGGAAAACAGTGAAAGCTCTTTCTACTGCTGTGGAGGTAATTCACTGCAGGAAACTTGTTATTCATTAAATATGCTGCTGTTGTAGCTTTTGTATGCCGGCCATCAGCCATAAACATGGCTGCTTTCATGCGAGAAATAATGACACAAGAAATAAATAGCTCTTTTATGAGGGAGACAGCGCCTGGCAAGCGTTTTCAATTGACGTCACTATTTGTTGCCGTACTCAGCTTTGCAGCTCCTGCCATGGCGCAACTGTCCGGTTCAGCCATTGAACAGCAGCAGTTGCAACGACAGCAAGAGCGTGAACGGGAACTGCGTGAGCGCATGGCTCCCAATGCAGATACCTTGCAGCCGCGGACCAAGGCCATTGCGCTGGAGATGCCGACGAGCGAGATTCCCTGCTTTGCGCTGCACTCCCTTGAATTGACAGGAGAAAAACTTGATCAAGTGCCGTGGCTCAAGGCGGCAGCGGGTATTGATCTGAGTGCCAGGCCTTGCATTGGGGCGAAGGGTGTCGAAGTCATCCTGGCTCGGCTGCAGCAGGCAGTGCTTGAGCATGGCTACGTTACCTCCCGGGTCATGGTGGCTCCGCAAAACCTCCAAAGCGGGGTGCTGACCGTTGCTTTCATTCCCGGCGTTCTCAGGTCCATCAGATTTACCCCGGACAGCACAGGAGACACTTCACTTATTGCAGCGCTGCCGTCCAAACCTGGCGAGCTGCTGCAACTGCGTGATATTGAGCAAGGCTTGGAAAACCTCAAGCGTGTTCCAACGGCAGATGCCGATATTCAAATCACTCCCGCCGAAGGCCCGGATGTCGAACCCGGCCAAAGTGATTTGATGATTACCTATAAGAAAATAAGCCCGCTGCGCTTTAACGTCGCCTTGGATAATGGCGGCACCAAATCCACAGGAAAAGTCCAGGGCACGGGCACCGTGTCCTGGGACAACCCGCTGGGCCTGAATGATCTGATGTATTTCAGCTTCGGCGGTGGTATCGGCAATGGTGGCAACCGTGGCACCGAGACCCGTGCTGCGCAGTATTCCGTGCCTTTGGGATACTGGCTGGCAGCCCTGTCCGGCTCCTATAACAAGTACCACCAAGGCGTGGCCGGTGCCTATCAAAACTACACCTACAGCGGCGAATCCAGCAACCTGGATTTCAAGCTAAGCCGCGTAGTGTTTCGCAATGCCTCCTCGAAGACAACGGTTGGCATCAAGGCGTTCCAGCGGACCTCCAACAACTACATCGACGATGTGGAAATCGATGTCCAGCGCAGGCGCACCTCGGGCTTTGAGCTGAGCCTGAACCAGCGCAGCTATCTGGGCAATGCCATCCTGGATGCCAATCTGGCCTACAAGCGAGGCACAGGTGCTTTTGCGGCCTTGCACGCGCCAGAGGAGCCCTTTGGTGAAGGCACTTCGCGCATGAAGCTCTTCATTGCCGATCTGGCATTGTCCAAGCCCTTCGAGCTGGGCGGCACCAAACTCAGGTTCAGCAGCAACTGGCATGGCCAGTGGAACAAGACGCCGCTGACGCCACAGGACCGCCTCGGTATCGGCGGCCGTTACACGGTGCGGGGCTTTGACGGAGAAAGCACCTTGCTGGCGGAGCGTGGCTGGTACTGGCGCAACGAACTCAGCACCTCCTTGAGTCTGGGCGCTGCGGGCAATGCCGAAGCCTTTTTGGGCCTGGATACCGGCCATGTCAGCGGGCCCTCTGCGAAGTACCTGGTGGGCCATTCATTGACCGGCGCGGCCATAGGCCTGCGTGGGGCCTGGCGAAAGCTCTCCTATGAAGTCTTTGTGGCAACGCCTGTCAAAAAGCCGGAGCACTTCCGAACCTCCCACACCAACCTGGCTCTGAGCCTGGCCTACAGCTTCTGAGGCGTCGTCATGAACAAGAATCTTCATCGCGTTATCTTCAACAAAGCGCGTGGCATCCGGATCGTGGTGCAGGAAACAGCCTCCAGCGAAGGCAAGGCCGGCAATGGCAGCACACAGACAGGGGCTGCCCACTCAGGTGTCTCGTCGGCGGGAAGTTTGCGCACTGCCAGATCCTTCCTCAGCGATTTCCCGTTCTCTGCTGCAGCCAGAACAGCAGGCATGCTGGCACTGGCTCTGGGGGCTCCTGCCGGTTTTGCGCAAATCATTGCCGATCCCTCGGCCCCCAACCGTCAGCGCCCCACGGTTCTGGAATCAGCCAACGGCACGCCCACGGTCAACATCCAGACCCCTTCCGCGGGTGGCGTGAGCCGCAACACCTACCAGCAGTTCGACATCGGGCAAAAAGGCGCCATCCTCAACAACAGCCGCAGCAATGTGCAAACCCAGATTGGTGGCTGGGTGCAAGGCAATCCATGGCTTGCCAACGGCGGCGCCAGAGTCATCGTCAACGAAGTCAATTCAGCGGCCCAATCCCGCCTGATGGGACCGCTGGAAGTGGCAGGCCGGCGGGCAGACGTCATCATCGCCAACCCTTCGGGTCTGGTGGTCGATGGCCTGTCCTTCATCAATGCTGCAGGCGTGACCCTGACGACGGGCAGACCGCTGTACGGAGCCAATGGAGCGGTTGACGGCTTGAATGTGCAAGCCGGTCTCATCAGCATCCAGGGCAATGGGCTTGATGCCACCAAGGCAGATTACGCCAACATCCTTGCAAGAGCCATCTCGCTGAACGCCGGGCTGTGGGCTCAAGACCTCAAGGTCGTCACAGGCGTCAACCAGATTGCCATCGATGGCAGCGTCCAGCAAAGCAAGCCCAGTGCGACAGGCGCAGAGCCTGAGAAACCCCAGTTCGCCCTGGACGTCGCTCAGTTGGGCGGCATGTATGCGGGCAAGATCTTTATCGTAGGCACCGAGTCTGGCTTGGGTGTTCGAAACTCCGGCCTGCTCCAAGCCGGTAGCGGCAGCCTCACCTTGAACAGTGAAGGCTGGCTCAACAACAGCGGCTCCATCCAATCCACCAGCTCCGATGTTGTCGTGAACACGCGTGGCGCGGTAGAGCAAAGCGGTGCCATCTATGGCGGCGGCAATGTCCAATTGAGTTCGCAGGCGAGCCAGGCACACAGCGGCACAGTGGCTGCATTGGGTGATGTCTCCATTCAGGCTGCAGGGGCTGGAGCGCAGATTCAGGCCCGAGATGCAACAGTCTGGGCGGCTGGCTTGCAAACGGATGGCCGGTTGCTCGGGGATAGAAATCTGAGCGTGCATGCAGATGCACAGCTGCAGACCTCAGGCCAGGCGCTGGCCACCCGCAATGTGCAGATGCGATCTGCAAGCCTTGACCTGACTTCGTCTCGCCAGCAGGCTAAAGCCTTGCAACTGCATGCCACAGCAGGTGATTTGCAAGCCCAAGGCAGCCAGTTGCTGGCAACCGAGCAAATGTTTCTGCAAACGGGCCAGACACTCACGACAAATGGCGCGCGAGTGCAGGCCTCCAGTCTCGGCATCCATGCCAACGCTCTGAGCAATGTCGGCGGACAGATCATCCAAAGCGGCGGCAGTGACCAGACAATCGCTTTGCAAGGGGATCTGGACAACAGAGCTGGTCTGATTCAAACAGCAGCCGGTAACCTGAACATTGCTGCCCGGAACATCGATAACACGGCAGGCCAGCTGCTGCATGCCGGTGGCGGAAGCTTCAACTTGAGCAGCCAAGGCCAGCTCCTCAATGACTCCCGAAGCAGCAGTCAACCGGCTGTCACGGATGGTGCGCGCATTGTGAGCAATGGCTCCCTGTATGTGCAAGCCCAGGCCTTGAGCAACAGCGGCAGCGTCCATGCGGCGCAGGCGCTTGAGACACATGCCTCGACCCTGAACAACAGCGGAGTCATGTATTCGGCAGGCAGCCAGGCACTGACGGTTGATGGCAGCATGAGCAGCAGTGCAACGATTGGCGCAGCCCAGAACCTGACTGTGAAAACAGGCAGCTTCAATGGCGCAGCCACTCATGTACTGGCTGCGGGCATGGCCGCTGACGGCAAGCTTGCCGGAGCTGGTGTCCTGACCGCAACTGCATCCGCACATTTGCAGAGCGCCGGGCAAATTCTGGCAGCAGGCAACGTCAGTCTTGATGCCGCAAGCCTGGACCTCAGACAGAGCAGCGCGGCCAGCACAGCAGGCAATATGAGCCTGACGGCTCAAAGCGGCGACATCCAGACGGGCGGCGCCCGCATCAGCAGCGCAGGTCTTTTGGCCATCCGAGCCGACGGCTCGAGCAGCCAGCGCCTGGACAACACCCTCGGACAGATCAGCGCAACGCAGCTCAGCATCGACGCGGGCAAGCTCGACAACACAGATGGATTGATCTCTGCGGTCGAGCAACTCGACATTACCAGTGCTCAATTGATCAATGGCGCCACCCCTGCGGCAAGCACAGCCAAAGGCATTCAAAGCCAGGCGGGCGATGTTCATCTGAACGTTCAGCAACTCGATAACAGCGGGAGCATCCAGGCCGCGAAGAGCCTGATTGCGGCAACTTCAAGTCTGAGCAATAGCGGCACCCTCTACGCAGGACGCGCGCAGACGCTGAATGCGAGCGGTGCAATCACCAGCAGCGGGACGATTGCCGCTGCCCAGGACCTGAACGTGACAGCCGCCTCGTTTGCAGGCGCTGGCAGCAATGTGCTGGCTGCAGGCATGGCTGCGGACGGAAAACTCGTCAATCCCGGGACTTTGAACGTCACCACTTCGGGTGGATTGCAGACAGCCGGCCAGGCATTGGCTGCAAACAATGTCAACCTCGGCGGCGGCAGTCTGGATCTGGGAAGTGCAACGGCAGGCAGTGCCAATGCAGATGTGAATCTGAGTGCCGCCCAGAGCAGCATTGTCACGGCGGGTTCCAAAGTCAGCACGCCAGGCAAGCTGTCCATTACCGCCAACACGGTTGCAGGCCAAACGCTGGACAACACCGCAGGCCGCCTGGCTGGCCAGCAATTGCAAATTCAGGTTGGGCAGTTAGACAACCATCAAGGACGCATTGAACAGTCCGGGGGCGCTGATCTGGACATCAATCTGAGGGGCGGCGCACTGAACAACAACGCCGGGCGCATTGTTGTCAATGCGGCAAATCTCAAGCTTCAATCCGGTGCGCTGGACAATACAGATGGACTGATCAGCCATGCCGGCTCAGGGCACGGAGCACTGCAGGCATCCAGCCTTGACAACAGCCGTGGACAGATCCTTGGCAACGGAACCTTGTCTTTGGCCAGCAGCGGCAATGTCGGCAACAGCGATGGACTGATCTCATCCAATGGCGACCTGCAACTGACAAGTGCAGACCTGGGCAACACCCGTACAGGCACCTCAGGAAACGCCACAGGCATTCAAAGCCAAAGCGGCAACCTCACGGTCAATGCCCAAGCCATCACCAACAGCAGCAACCTCTATGCTGCCAAGGATCTCAGAACCACGGCCGCCAGCTTGGACAACAGCGCAACGCTGTACGCAGCTGGTGAGCAGACCTTGGATGTGGCCGGCGCGGTTGGCAATCAAGGAACCATTGCCGCAGCCAAAAATCTGTCGCTCACTGCAGACAGCTTTGCCGGCGGTGCTGCCAATGTTCTGGCGGCCGGCATGGCCGCCAACGGACAACTAAGTGGCAGCGGCGCATTGACGGCAGTGACATCCGGCAGCCTGCAAACCAATGGGCAGGCACTGGCGACAGGCTCATTGAACCTGAAAGCCGCCAGCCTCGATCTTCAAGGCAGCACCACTGGAAGCACCGGTGCAGACGTGACCCTGAGCGCGACGACGGGAGATATTCAAGCTGCTCAGGCCAGGATCAGCACACCCGGATTGCTGAGTATCTCCAGTACTGCCGGACAAAAACTCGACAGCTCCAAGGCGCAGCTCAGTGGTGGGCAGCTCAGCATCGATGTCGGCGAGATAGACAATACCGAAGGCGTCATCCAGCAGACGGATACGGCTTCCGGAGCCGCCAACCCCGTTGCAGGCATTCGCAGTGCTGGCGCTATCAACAATAACGCGGGACGCATCGTTGCCAATGCGCAGGACTTCGCTTTGGCCTCCGGTGGGGTGCTTGACAACACGGACGGGATGATCGGTCATGCTGGCTCCGGCCAGCTTCGCGTGGATACGGGCGGATTCCACAACACACGTGGAAAAATCATCGGCAACGGGGCAACCACGCTCACCAGCTCTGCGGATGTCGACAACACCAGCGGCATGGTTGCAGGGCAGCAGAGCGTGACGGCAACAGCCACGGCTTGGGACAACAGCCAGGGTACCTTGGTTGCAGTTCAAGGCGACCTCAATCTTCACACCACAACGAATGCCGTCAAGAACGCTGCAGGCCTGATCCAGGCGGACAACGATATTCGGCTCACATTGGACGGCGCGGGCAATCAACTGCACAACGGCCAAGGCAAGATCGTGTCGGGACGAGACGCCATCCTGTCGACCGGCCAGATGGGCAACGATGCAGGCCTGGTGGCCGCAGGTCGCAATCTCGGCATTGACACCCACCAGCAATCTCTGAGCAACCAGGCAAGCCGCAGCAGCGCAGGTTCTCTGGGCCTGGTCGCCGGCGCACAACTGGACATTCACAGTGGCACCTTGAACAACCAAGGGGGTCTGATCAGTGCCCAGACCGACCTGAACATCACGAGCAGCGGCGCGATCAACAGCACCGAGAAGAATGCTCAGGCTGCGCAGATATACAGCGGTGCACAGCTCAACCTGCAATCAACAGGTATCGACAACTCGGGCAGCCAGATTCTTGCGGTGCAAGGCGCAGGTATCAACGTCGGTAGCGGCACACTGACCAATCAGGCAGGGCTGGTCCGGGTAGGGCAGGCATTGACGATTCAGGCCGCAAATATCGATAACAGGAACACCCTGGCTTTGAACGGCGATGGGAGCGCACAAGCGCTGGGCCTGGAAGCCAGCACGATTTCCGTGACCGCTGCCAAGCTGGACAACGGCCAAGGGGCTGTGCGTGCAGGCCAGGACTTGACGATTCTGAGCGACGGCCAACTGATCAATGATCGGGGCGAGCTCAGTGCCGGCAAGCAACTGAAGATTGCAGCCGACCAGGCCGCCACTCCCACACTGAACATCAGCAACAACGTGGGTCAAATCGTTGCCGATCACAAGGTGGACCTTCGCACAGGCAGCCTGAACGGCGCAGGAGAGATTGCCTCGCGCGGTGACGTAAGCCTGAATTTGCAAGGGGACCATACCCTGGCGGGCACCTTGCAGGCTGGTGGCCACTTGCAGCTGCAAGCCACGGGCACATTGACAAACCCGGTCACTGTCCAAGCCGGAAAGAACCTGACTGTCAACGCCAGCAACCTGGACAACCAGGCGACGGGCGAGCTGCTGAGTGGGCAAACAACGCAGCTCACGATCGCCAACACCTTGACCAATCGCGGGCTGATCGACGGTGCCGACACCCGCATTCAGGCTGGCAATGTCAACAACGTTGGCACCGGCCGCATCTATGGTGACCGGGTAGCGATTGCAGCCAGCGCGCTGACCAACCAGGAAGAAACCGTTGCAGGCATCACCCAGGCTGCAACGATTGCTGCGCGAGAGCGGATCAACCTGGGCGTTCAAAACATCACCAACCGGGAAAATGCGCTGATCTATAGCGCAGGAGATCTCTTCACTGGTGGGGCGCTCGATTCAAATTGGCATGCCACAGGCGCAGGGCAGACGCTCAACAACAACAGCGCCACGCTGGAGTCTGCCGCCAGCATGGTGCTGGGGCATGACCAGGTTCGCAATACCAATGAGCATCTGCAGTGGACATTGGTTGATGGCCAGCGTCAAAAGATTGTTGAATTTCAAGCACCCAATGGTCAGCGCTACAAGGGCAGCGACGTTCTGCTGATCTCCAATGGCAATGTTGGAGGCTCCGGGTTGAAGGACATTAGTTTCGTGGTCAGCGGCAATGACTGGCGGTGCAGCATGGGCGGAGAAACCTGCTCATTCACTACCGGTGAAACGACAGCCTTCGATCAGTATTACAAAGGCCTGCTCCTGCCTTCTGAGCGATATCCGTTCGAGAAATATGCGCCTTACTACAACCCCAGCTATGTCGATGACAACGGCCAGCGGGTTCAGGGCTATATGCAATACAGCGGCGACCGAATCATTGGATTCATGAACGTCGTGCCTCAGATCATCAAAGGGGCGCACTACGCAGCCGACCACCGAATCTGGAGCGACTTTGGCGTGCAGCCCTATACCGGGCCTGCGCCTGTTTTAAGCAGCACCAATCCCTGCGCCGCTCTGGCACGCTGCACAGTGGGCTATCACACCATCGACAACTGGGATAGCGGGAGCCGGTATGTCCAGGTCACCCAGGCTCACGTAGATGAATACAACGCCTACAAACCGCTGCTGGACGCGCGCAACGCAGCGGATGCCGCCCTGGACGCGAAGCTGGATGCCTTCTACCAGGATATTCGCAATCGCTGGATTGGGGATTTTGTCTTCTACGACTACAGCAGCACCGAGCAAAGTGCGCAAGTGACGCAATCTGCCCCCGGAAAAATCGTGGCAGGCGGCAATCTGCAATGGAATGGATCGAATCCATCCAGCAAGCTCCTGAATCAGGACAGCACCATTCTGGCGGGTGGATCGATCAACGCGACGGGCGGCTCACTCGATAACCGAGCTACGACCGTGGATGTCAAATCGGTCGTCCAAGGCTATGTCTACAGCACATGGAATGGAGGCTCCAGCACTCCAAACCGCAAGTACAGCGGCTCGGTCTATGCACCTGCAGGCGCAATCAAGACGCAGACACTGGCCTCCTACACATATACGGAGCACGCTGCGAACCCCTCGACCGGCGCAGCGCCTGGAGCCAGCGCCATTTCTGCGGTGCAGGCACAAGCATCTGCTGCGGGCGCGGTGGATGCCATCCATCATTCCGTGGCTCCTGGAGCCGTTCAGGGAACGCAGGCCGGCCCGGCTGCCGGTGCAGCCACTGCAACGCAGACCCAGGGGCAGATCACCAGCAATGCCGTAGCGGGCGTGGCGGCGCAAGGGGGCAGCGCTCAAGCGCAGGCCTCTGCCAAGGTTGGTGCAGCCGCGATCCCCGAGAGCACGGCGGCGGATGCATCCAATGCCAGATCAGCGTCCTCTCAATTCAATATTCGCACCACCCCGCCCAACACCCAGATACCTGGGACCTCCCTGTATCGCCAGCGCCCTGAAGCAGGCGCGCTATACCTGGTCGAGACAGACCCCAGGTTCACGCAATATAAAAACTGGCTGTCTTCGGACTACATGCTCCAGGCTCTGCAAATGGACCCCGGCACCGTTCAAAAGCGACTGGGCGACGGGTTCTATGAGCAGCAACTGGTGCAGCAGCAAATCGGGCAACTCACGGGTCGCCGATTCCTGGGCAACTACACCAGCAATGACGAGCAATACAAGGACTTGCTGCAAAACGGCGCAACCTTCGCCCAGGCCCAAGGCTTGCGCCCAGGTATAGAGCTCAGTGCGACACAGGTGGCGCAACTGACCAGCGACATCGTCTGGCTGGTCACCAAGGAAGTGACGCTACCCGATGGCTCCAGGCAAAGCGTTCTGGTTCCGCAAGTGTATGTAAGGGTCAAGCCCGGCGACCTGGACGGCACAGGCACCTTGCTGGCAGGCTCGGATGTGAACCTGAACCTTTCCGGCAATGTCGTCAACAGCGGCAGCATTGCGGGCCGCAACACCTTGAGCATCACGGCCGAGAACATCCAGAATCTGGGCGGCCAGATGTCCGGCAACGACGTCAAGCTTGCAGCCCGGCAGGATTTTGACAACCTCGCAGGCATGATCAAGGGCGTGGACTCGGCCGCGGTGTCCGCAGGGCGTGACCTGAACCTCACAACCACCACGCAAGGCAGCGCAAACCAGGCAGGCGGCAACCGCTTTACCCAGACAGGGATCGATCGTGTCGCGGGCATCTATGTATCGGGGCCGGCCGGCGTGCTGGTCGCCAGTGCGGGCAACAACCTCAATCTCACGGCGGCGCAGATACAGAATGCGGGCACCGGCGCTACCGTGCTCACCGCTGGCAACAAGCTGAACCTCAACACGGTTGCGGTCGGCAGCAGCCAGGATATCAACTGGGACAGCAAGAACTACTTGCGCCAGTCGAGCACGCTGGATGTGGGCAGCCAGATCACCGGCGCTGGCCGCGTGACCCTCAGCGCAGGTCAGGATATCAATGCCAGGGCAGCCACCATCGATGCAGGCAAGGCCTTGAGCCTGTCCGCCGGCAACGACATCCAGATCAGTGCAGGCCAGGCAAGCCAGAGTCTGGACGAGGCGCATCAGCACACCACCAAAGGCTTCCTCTCCAGCAAGACCGTCACCACGCGGGAGCAACTGCACAGCACCACGGCAGTTGGAAGCAATCTGGGTGGAGATACGGTTGCTATCAACGCCGGCCGCGATATCGCCGTGACGGCAAGCAATGTTGTCTCAGACACGGGAACCAGCTTGCTGGCGGGCCGAGACGTCACCATCGCCGCCGCCCAGGAAACCTCCAGCGAACAGCACTACCGCAAGGAAACCAAGAGCGGCATCTTTGGCGGCGGCGCAGGCATCGGCTTCACCATCGGCAGCCGTATGCAAAGTGCCGATCAGACGGGCAGCCGCACCACGGCCGCTGCATCTACGGTCGGCAGCGTGGGCGGCGATGTCAACATCATTGCGGGCAATGCTTACAAGCAAGTCGGCAGCGATGTCATGGCCCCAGGCGGTGATGTCAATGTCGTGGCCAAAGAGGTTCAGATCGTCGAGGCCCGCGAAACCGGCAACTCCGCCACCGAGCAACGCTTCAAGCAAAGCGGCTTGAGCGTCAGCATCGGCAGCCCCGTCATCAGCGCCATACAGACAGCCGACAACATGGCGGATGCTGCCCGCAACACCGGCAGCGGCCGCATGCAGGCCCTGGCTGCAGCGGCGACGGCGTTGAACGTCAAGAACTCTGCGGGCGAGTTGCAGGGCGCTGCCCAGGCTCTGGCTGGTGGCGACCCCTCCAAGGCTGCCTCCATCTCCATCAGCCTGGGCTCCAGCAAAAGCCAGAGCAACACGGCACAAACCAGCGACAGCGCACGTGGCAGCACCGTCAAAGCCGGTGGCAATGTCAACATCCTTGCCCAAGGGGCGGGGGCGGACAGCTCCATCCTGGTTCGCGGCTCGGATATCACTGCCGGGCAGGACGCCACCTTGGCCGCAGAAGGCGATATCCGTCTGCAGGCGGCTCAGAATACGGCCAGCCTCGGCGGCCGCAGCAGCTCAAGCTCCGGCAGCATCGGCGTGAGCGTGGGGCAGCAGACCGGCATTACCGTCAGTGCCAGCAAAGGCCGTGGCAATCAGGCCGGCGACGACCTCACCCACACCAACACCCACATAGCGGCAGGCAACAGCGTCACACTCCAGTCCGGCGGCGACACCCACCTCAAGGGGGCGGTGGTCAGCGGCAAGCAGGTCATCGCCGATGTGGGTGGCAATCTCAATATCGAAAGCCTGCAGGACAGCAGCAGCTACGCCAGCCGCAACCAGTCGGCCGGTGGCAGCCTCACCATCAGCCCCGTGGGCGTGCCCATTGGCGGCGGATTGAATGCCGGTCGGAGCAAGGTCAACAGCAACTACCAAAGCGTCACCGAGCAAAGCGGCATCCAGGCAGGGGACGGCGGCTTCCAGGTCAGCGTCAAGGGCGACACCGACCTCAAGGGCGGTGTCATCGCCAGCAGCCAGACGGCGCTGGAGAAGGGCAAGAACCGTTTCAGCACCGGCGGGGCGCTCACCACCAGCGACCTGCACAACAGCGCCCACTATGACGGCCAGGCCGTGGGGGTCAATGCCAGCGTGGGCAACGATGCGGGCAAGTTCGGCGTCAAGGGCGTGGGAGCCGGCGTAGGCCAGGACAGCGGCAGCGCCCAGGGCACCACCACGGCGGGTATCTCGGGCATCGCCGGCGACCAAAGCGTGCGCACGGGCGATGCCACGGGCATCGAGCGGATATTTGATCAGAACAAGGTGCAGCGCGAGATCGATGCGCAGGTGGCGATCACGGCAGAGTTTGGGAAGCAGGCCAGCAAAGCTGCAGGA